>JAGCTY010000081.1 GCA_017963105.1 Lentisphaeria bacterium | reverse complement strand
CTGGGCGATGACCTGTTCCATCACAAACAAACAGCTCGAACTCCTGGGATATGACGAAAACCTGAGACGAAACAATGCGCTTCACTCAACTGGTTGAACCGCCGTATGCCGAACGCCACGTACGGTGGTGTGAGAGGTCGGTTGCCCCACTAAGGGGCAACCTCCTACTCGATTGCGCGAAACCGTACTTCTCAGCAGATGTTCCCGAGGTACACGTTCGGGAATCCGCGGCTCTTCGCGTGCGCCTGAATGCTGTCGAGCTCCGAACGCGGCGTGCGCGGGCTGTCGTGGTACAGATACGCCGGGTGATATGCGGTGAAATGCACGGGCGTGTCGATGCCGAGTCCGTCGCGCACCCAGTCCAGGAAATCGTCGATCTGCTTCTGCGAGTCGTTCCTGCCGGGGATGACGAGGTTGGTCAGCTCGAGGTGGCCGCCGCAGACTTTCCTGAAGAATTCGCAGGAATGCTTCACGGGTTCGAGCTCGCCATAGCACATGGTCGGGTAGAAATCCCCGAATCCCTTCACGTCGATGTTCGCCGCGTCGAAGAGCGGGAAGACGTCCTGCATGCACTCGTCGGAGAAATACCCGTTGGAGACGAGGATCGTGCTGATCTTCTCGCGGCGGGCAAGGATCGCGCAGTCGCGCACGTATTCCGCCCAGACCGCGGGTTCATTGAACGTGAACGCCACGCATTCGCTGCCGTGACGGCGGATCAGCTCGATCAGGTCCTCCGGCGAATAGTAGCGGTAGGCGGCGTGCGGATTGAACTTTTCGCGCGACAGGTGGCAGTTCTGGCAGAACACGCATTTGAGGTTGCAGCCGTAGGTGCCGACGGAAAACGCCTGCGTGCCGGGCCGGAAATGGCGGAGCGGCTTCTTTTCGATCGGGTCGATCTGGAGCGCACAGGGGTAGCCGTATGCCATGGAATAGATTCTGCCGCCCCGGTTGAGGCGGACGCCGCAGAATCCGGTGTGCCCCTCGGCGATGAGGCAGTGGCGGGGACAGACCAGGCAGCGCGCGAATCCGCCGGATTCCGGTTTCTGCCAGTCGGCGGGGAAAAGCTTGTGTTCACGGTCCATAGTATGGAAATCCTTCTTTCGGATGAAAATGCTTATTTGCCTTGTTGCTCCTTCGGCAGCGCCTTCTGCGCCTCGTGGAGTTCGGCGACGGCGGCGCGGATGCCCTCCGGCGCGCGGAAGACGGCGGTCCCGGCGACGATAACGTTCACGCCCGCCGCAGCGGCCTCGCAGACGTTGTCGTGCGTGATTCCACCGTCGATTTCGATGTGGGCGTGGCTGCCGATCTTCCGGATCATCTTATGAATCTCCGTGGCCTTCTTCAGCATCTCCGGCTGGAACTTCTGTCCGCCGAAGCCCGGTTCCACCGACATCACCAGCACCATGTCGACCTCCGGCAGGATCGCTTCGATCGCCGAGGCGGGCGTGCCTGGCTTGAGCGTGATCCCGGCGGAACAGCCGAGTTCGTGGATTTGACGCACGACCGCCGCCGGGTCGCATTCGCTCTCGATGTGGAACGTGATATGGTCGGCGCCCGCTTTCGCGAACGGCTCGACGTACCGCTCCGGGTGAACGAGCATCAGGTGCACGTCGAACGGCAGGGACGTGTATTTGCGCATGGAGGCGACGACCGGGGGGCCGAACGTGATGTTCGGGACGAAATGGCCGTCCATGATGTCCAGGTGGATCATATCCGCCTCGGCTTCCTCCGCCGCTTTCAGCTCATCGGCGAGGCGGGCGAAATTGCAGGCGAGGACCGACGGCGAGATGAGCAGCCGGTTGTTTTTGAACTCACTTAACGGATGTTTGATCATGGGCGGCTTCTTTCTGTTGAGGGTCGGGCGGCGGATACGGGCCGCGTTCGCAGTCCAGCCAGCGTCTGTGCGACCAAAGCCACTGCGTCGGGAACCGGCGTATCTGTTCTTCGATCATGTCGGTGTAGAGCTGGGCGACGGCGCGGATGTCGGCCTCCATGTTGCCCGTCGGCTGGTAGTCGGGCATTCTGGCGCAGTGGAACGTGAAGTGGAAATCGTCGTCGTCGCGGATCAGGTACGGCATCGCGATGGGCGTGTGCGTGCGGAGGTACAGCCAGGCGGGCGTCTTCTGCGCCATGGCCGGGTGCCCGAAGAATTTGACCTCGACGCCTTCCGGCGGCACGGCGTGCTGGTCGGACACGATCGTGACGTTCTCCCCGGCCTTGTGCGCCTGGATCAGCGGACGCACGCCGAGTTCCTTCGAAAAACTCCGGTGCAGAAAGCGGCAGCGGCGGGCATAGACATACCGGTTGATTTTCGGATTGTCCAGCGGACGCATGATGCTCATCATGCGCTGTTTGGTGATGTAGCTGTGCAGGCCGCCCGCGAGCTCCCAGTTGCCGAAATGCCCGGTCGTCAGGATGATCTGCGGCGCCGTCGCAGGGTTCATGAACTCCTGCGTCAGCGGGTCGTCCGCCACGCGGATGTGCTCGCTGAAATTGTCCTCGTTCACGATCTGGTCGAACTTCACTACCTCGACGTAGACCTTGGCGAAGTGCTTCAGGCTTTCCAGCGCCAGCTTGTTCGCCTCCGCCTGCGTTTTCACGAACCCGGAATGCAGGATCAGCCTTGGCGTGCGCGGGCCGTGGCGTTTGCTGAAATGACGCACCGACCACGCGATAAAGTTCAGCACGCCGTATGCCGCGTGCAGGGGCAGGAGACGGACCAGCGCGGTCACGAACACGAAGAGCGCGTACTCGGCATTGATCGCGAGCGCGGATTTCTGTTTCTTTTTCGGGTTCGTGTTGTTCACGGCGCGGGGTCCTTTGCTGGTATGGCATACAAAAACTGTAAAACATTAATATACACCGCACATGCGGAAAATGAAAACGGTTTCGCCAAAAAACCGCGTAATTGACCGATAAAATGCACAAAAAGGGGAGGGGACCGCCTCGGCAGTCCTCCCCCGCATTTCCGCGCCGTTTGCATACGGCATCGGCTGTTTCCTTATTTCGCGTCTTTGTCTTTCTGTTCGCCGGAACGTTCCCGATCCCATTCTTCGAGTTTGCGTTCGGCGAAATTGCGTCCGCCGAGCCCGAACGCGATCGCGAACGCAACGGCGAACGCGCCGAGCACGATGCCGAACGCCAGAAGCGCCGCCGGTCCACCGATTTCGGCCGTGGTCAGGGCGGCCGCGCCGGCGAAGAACAGCACCGCGATCCGCACCGCGAAGAGGAAGATTTGCGACTCCACGCCGTTGCGCCGCACGAAGTCCGCGGCGAGGTTCGCCAGCATCATGCCGAGCAGGAAGACCACGGCGCCGAGCACGAGGCGTCCGGCAAACGGCAGGAAGGACCGCACGAGCCTGGCGGTTTCTTCCAGCTGGAGGATTTCCAGCGCCGCGACCAGCGCGAAGATCAGGACGCCCGCGAACAGCACGTTGCCCGCCACATTCGACGGACTCATGTTCCCGTCCGCCTTCCAGCCGAGTTCGCCGACGCGGCGGTCCAGGCCGGCGTCCGCCAGCAGACGCGACGCCAGCCTGGCTATGAGCGCGCCGACCGCGAACGCCACGAACAGCACGATGGCGGCGGCCGCCACGTTCCCGGCGGAGTTCAGCATGCGGGTGAAGAGGTCCGAGACGGAGTTCGTGAGCGAGTCGATGCCGAGCGCGGAGAGCGCCGCCGCCGACACGGGGATCACGATGCAGATGAAGACAAGCACGCCGCAGATGAGCGCGAGGCTGTCGCGGGAGAAGAGCTTCCCCCCCGTCTGCTCCGCGTCCTTCAGCCCGCCGGACGCCAGAATGAGGCGTTCCACGAGCTTGCGCAGGACGGCGGCGAGGAACAGTCCGATCGCTGCGATCAGCACGGCCGCGAAGATGCGCGGCAGATACCGCATCACGTCCGCGGTCATCGCCTCGAACGGCCGTGCCAGCCCCGTGATCCGCAGCGCCCCGAGGATCGCCGGGACGAACGCCAGGATCACCAGCCAGAAGAGCGTCGTTGCAACCGTGAAGCTCAAATTGCATTCGCGTCCGCCCGTGTCGACCGCGCCCTCGATTTTCTCGTCCAGGCGCAGCGCGTGCATCAGGAGCAGCGCGCCGTAGCGGACTGCGGCGGCGACACCCCACGCGATCAGGCCGAGGATCGCCGCGGCGAAGATGTTCGGCAGGAATCCGATGACGTCGGTGAGGACGTCGCGGAGCGGCGAGGCCGCGTCGTGCAGGCTCAGCAGGTTCAGCGCCTGTACCACGGCCAGCAGGAAGACGATCCAGAATACGATCTGCCCGGCGATTTTCTCCGCACGGACCGCCGGAGCCGCGGCTTCGTCCGAAATGCACGCGGAGAGACGGTCCCCGATGCGGCACCGCTTCATGCACCTGACGGTGAGTTTCCGAAGGATCCAGGCGATGATCCAGCCTGCGAAGAGGACCAGGATCGCGAGCAGGATCCGCAGGATCCCGTATTTCGTCAGCAGATCGACGAGCATGTTCCAAAGTTCATTCATGACGCACTCCTTTTGTTTGAACGGCGTTGGCCGCGGTGTTTGCAGGTTTACTATACCACCGGCCGGAGAAAAATGCAACCGGCGAATCTCCTTCCGTCGAATACCAATTCGTGTTTTTGTGCAGAGAGACCCGCCGATCCGTTTCCCGGTCCGTTCTTACAGGCCGCCCGCGGGATACCCGGCGGACTGGCGGCGTCACGATTATGACAGCTTTCGAATTTTTTTTGAACGTAAACGATCATCTTTCCGGGAAAAAGCATCAGAAAGTATATTATTTTTTCGGAAAAAAAACGATTTTGACCGGATTTCAGGCTTGAAAATCACGAAACGAGCTTGTATAGTAGCATGAAAAAAAGCGGGCCGTCCGCTTTTTGAGCTCAAAACCGAATATGAATTGTCTATCATCCAGCTGACGTCCGGAAGGCCGTCGGCAAAACAATTGCAAGGAGTAAAACTATGTCCCACAAAACTCTGAAAGCGATGTTCGCGGTTCTCTGCACGCTCGTGTGCGCCGTCGGCGTCGTAAAAGCCGATCAGCCCGTCATCAGCCATGTGTACACGGCTGACCCGAATGCCTTCGTGTTCAACGACCGTATCTACATCATCTGCAGTCATGACATCGCGAACCAGCGCGGTTACGACCTGTTCGACTACGAACTGGTCTCCACCGACGACCTCCAGAACTGGACCGACCACGGCTTCGTCTTCTCCGTCGGCAGAAACCATGACTTCGGTTACGGCCGCGGCAAAGGTCCCTACGGCGAGGACCAGACCGTTGCTCCGTGGGCCGGACACTGCTACGCTCCCGGCACCGCGATCCGCGACGGCAAAGTCTACCTCTACTTCCCGGACGGCGGCTCCTCCATCGGCGTGGCCGTGGCCGACAAGCCGGAAGGCCCCTACACCGATCCGCTCGGAAAGACCCTCATCGCCGGCAACGTCTCCAACTATGCGTCCCGCTGGCTTTTCGACCCCGCCGGATTCGTCGATGACGACGGCCGCGCGTTCGTGTACTACGGCGGCAACGGCAACGACCAGGCCCGTATCATCGAACTCAACAAGGACATGATCAGCCTCCATCCGGAAGCCATTCACCTGAACGTGCCGAAGTTCTTCGAAGCCTCCTACATGCACAAGTACAAAGGCAAATACTACTTCTCCTACAGCACGCAGTTCAGCCCCACCGCGAACATCGACTACCTGGTCAGCGATTCCCCGACCGGTCCGTTCGAGTACAAGGGCACCATCCTCGACAACCCGAAGCAGAACCTCGGCAACAACAACCACGCCTCCATCATCGAATACAAGGGCCACTGGTACATCGCGTATCATGACCGCAAGCTCGCCATCGCCAGCAACCTCCGTAACAAGAGCGATTCCCGCTGCGTGAACTTCGACGAGATGTTCTACAACGAAGACGGCACGATCAAGAAGGTCGTCGAGACCGAACACGGCCCGAAGCAGCTCAAGAACTTCGACCCGATGAAGAAGTGCCGCTTCGTCACCATGAACAAGTCCGGCAAGATCCTCACCGCCGAAGAAGCGGCGCAGGAACAGATGCCCGGCCTGAAGAGCACGATGGGTCCCAACAAGGAAACTGTCCTTGCCTCCATGCAGAACAACAGCTGGATCCGCGTTTCCGGCGTTGACTTCTCGAAGAAGCCGACCGGCGGCACGCTCAAGTACAGCGCCAAGGACGACAACACCTCCATCGAAATCCGCAAGGGCGCGGCCGACGGCGACCTCCTCGGCACCGTGAAGCTCGCGAACACCAACGGCGAATGGAAGGAACTCAACTTCAAGCTCGACAAGGCCGTCGACGGCGTGTTCGACTACCTCTATTTCGTGTTCAAGGTCCAGGGCGCTCCGGCGACCGCGGCTCTCTTCGACAGCTCTGACGTCGTCACCGTGGCGGCGGCCGGCGGCATGCCGCAGGGCGGTTTCGGCGGCGGCTTCGGCGGCGGCTTCGGCG
>JAGCTY010000080.1 GCA_017963105.1 Lentisphaeria bacterium | reverse complement strand
TGTGATTTCTCCACGATTTTATCTTGAATAAAAGTTGGTACGCGTTCGAAATGGTTGGGCTCCATCGTGTAGGAGGCGCGGCCGCGCGTCAGGGAGCGGATGGCCGTGGCATACCCGAAGAGCTCGGAAAGCGGGGTGTTGGCGACGATCTGGACGGTGTTTTCGCGGGTGTCGACCTGGATGACCGCGCCGCGGCGGGAGCTGATGTCGCCGATGATGTCGCCCATATTTTCTTCCGGAGTGGTGACTTCCACCTTCATGATCGGTTCAAGGAGGCAGAGGCCGCCTTTGCGCGCGGCTTCCTTCAGCCCCATCGAGGCGGCGATCTTGAACGCCATTTCCGAGGAGTCGACCGGGTGGTACGAGCCGTCGACGATGTCCACGTGGAAATCGATCAGCGGGTAGCCGGCAAGCACGCCGGTGGACGCGGCTTCGCGGATGCCCTGTTCGATCGGCTTGATGAATTCCTTCGGGATGGCGCCGCCGACGACCTTGTTCTCGATCGTGATGCCGTGGCCGCGTTCCATCGGGGTGACGTTCAGCACGCAGTGCCCGTACTGGCCGTGGCCGCCGGTCTGACGGACGAACTTGGAGTCCGCGGTGGCGGGGTTGAGGATGGCTTCGCGGTAGGCGACTTCCGGCTGACCGGAGCTGGCTTCGACCTTGAATTCGCGGATCAGACGGTCCATGATGATTTCGAGGTGAAGTTCGCCCATGCCGGAGATGATGGTCTGGCCGGTCTCGGCGTTGCTGTTGATCGTGAACGTCGGGTCTTCGTCGGAAAGCGCGGCGAGCGCAGCGAAAAGCTTGTCGCGGGCTGCGGAGCTCTTGGGCTCGACGGCGATCGAGATCACGGGATCCGGGAACGTCATGGACTCCAGGACGATCTGGTTTCCTTCGTCGCAGATGGTGTCGCCCGTGGTGCAGTTCTTGAGGCCGACGCACGCGGCGATGTCGCCGCAGTAGATCACGTCGCGCTCTTCGCGGGAGTTGGCGTGCATCTGGAGCAGGCGGCCGAGGCGTTCGCGGCGGCGGGTGCGGGGATTGATGACCGTGGCGCCCTTTTCCGCAATGCCGGAGTAGATGCGGATGAACGCGAGCTTGCCGACGTACGGGTCGTTCATGATCTTGAACACCAGCGCGGAGAACGGCTGATCGTCGCCGCAGTGGCGGGAGACGGGTCCTTCGGTATCGGGATCGGTGCCTTTGGTCTCCCAGATGTCGACCGGGGACGGCAGATAATCGACGACGGCGTTGAGGAGGAGCTGGACGCCCTTGTCCTTGAAGGCGGTGCCGCAGAGCGCGGGAACGAGCTTGCCGGCGACGACGGCCGCACGGAGGGCGGTCTTGATCTGTTCCTTTTCGGGGGTTTTGCCGTCGAGGTAGAGTTCCATGATGGTGTCGTCGACCTCGGCGAGGCATTCGATCAGGTAATCGAACGCTTCCTTGGCCTTTTCCCGGTATTCCTCGGGGATGTCGTATTCGACGACCTGCGCGCCGTCCTGGCCTTCGTAGCGGTAGGCCTTCTGGTCGATGACCTGGACGTTGCCGATGAAATTGGCTTCGGAACCGATGGGAAGGGAGATCGGCACGACGGTCGCGCCGAGCTTCTTGCGCATCTCGTCGACGACACGGTAGAAATTCGCGCCGGTACGGTCCATCTTGTTGACGAACGCGAGAATCGGCACGTGGTACTTCTTGGCCTGACGCCACACGGTTTCCGTCTGGGGCTGCACGCCGCCGACCGCGCAGAAGACAGCGACGGCCCCGTCGAGCACGCGGAGGGAGCGTTCGACTTCGGCAGTGAAGTCGACGTGACCGGGAGTGTCGATGAGGTTGATACGATGCTTCAGCCAGAAACAGGTGGTGGCGGCGGACGTAATGGTGATGCCGCGTTCCTGTTCCTGGACCATCCAGTCCATCGTGGCCGCGCCTTCATGGACCTCGCCCATCTTGTGGCTCTTGCCGGTGTAGTAGAGGATGCGCTCGGAGAGCGTGGTCTTGCCGGCGTCGATATGGGCCATGATCCCGATGTTCCGGGTGGCGGCAAGCGGAGTCTTGCGGCCGGGAGCCTCGTGATAGTCCTGATTGAGTATGTGTGCAGCAGTCGTCATAGGGTAGATCTTGGGGACATCGGATGATTACCAGCGGTAGTGCGCAAACGCCTTGTTGGCCTGGGCCATCTTGTGGGTATCATCTTTTTTCTTCACGGAGGAGCCGGTGTTGTCGAAGGCGTCGAGGAGCTCCGTGGCGAGAGCGATCATCATGGGTTTGCCCTTTTTGGCCTGGGAATAGGTCGTGATCCAGCGGATGGCGAGGGCGACCTGGCGCTCCGGGGCGACGTCGATGGGCACCTGGTAGTTGGCGCCGCCGACGCGGCGGGACTTGACTTCGACTTTGGGCTTGACGTTTTCGACGGCCTGGATGAAGACTTCGAGGGGTTCCATGTCCTTCTTCTGGGTCGCGATGTAGTCGAAAGCGCCGTAGACGATTTTCTGGGCGATGGACTTCTTGCCGCACTTCATCAGGGTGTTGATGAGGCGGGCGACGAGTTCGCTGTTGTATTTGACGTCCGGGATGAGTTCCCGTTTCGTGGTTCTGCGTCTTCTCATGGTGTTTGCGTTACCTTATCGTGATTATTTCTTCTTGTCGTCCTTGGCACGCTTGGCGCCGTACTTGGAACGGCCCTGGCGGCGTCCGTCGACGCCCATGCTGTCGAGTGCGCCGCGCACGACGTGGTAGCGGACGCCCGGGAGGTCACGGACACGGCCGCCCTTCACGAGG
>JAGCTY010000079.1 GCA_017963105.1 Lentisphaeria bacterium | reverse complement strand
TTCCAGTTCAAAAAAGACGCAAAATAACGGAAACAGTCAAAAAACCAAGAATCATGCATTGTTGGTGTAAACAGCCGATACACCAAGGCATAAAAATGGCGGCGGCGGCGGGAGTCGAACCCGCGACCTGCTCTTTAGGAGAGAGCCGCTCTATCCAACTGAGCTACGCCACCGCGTTGTGTTTTCCATCGCAGGAATGACCGCCGGGGCAACAGCCGGATTTGCCGGCAGGGCGACCGTTCGGTTGACTGCCGGACCATCGGGCCATACACCATACTGACGACGGCTAAGGAATCCTGTCGGCGATGAACGCACACAAACGTTTTTGGATAAATATATACTATAACGCATTTTCATCAAAAATCAAGCGAAACAGGATGCATTCATCGGTTCTTGAGTGCACCTCTCCTGAATCCCCCTCAGAATCCGAAAGGATTGCGTTTCGTTTTACAATTGACGTCTTGTGTGCCGCCCGAAGATTGCGGGACAGGTAAAACAAAAAAACGATGTCTTTCAGACTGTTTCCGACAATGACTTCCGGCGTTTCCTTGAGTTCGATTGCCGCGGGAACTGATGCCCTTTGAACTTGAGTTGTTTCCCGTTTCGGAGACCATACGCCTGACAACTGAAGCAGTGGAGTGCGGTTTCTCCGGGAAACGGAACAATCTGACAAGAAGCCAAACATGCGTGTGGAGGGAGATCTACGACAAGGGGCTTGTCCCGGGAAACCGGATATTTCGCGAGCGACCACATGACGCCGAAACAAAAGCTCAGCTGAAAGTCAGTGTACGAAAACCGGACGTTCCGAGAGCGACCACATGAGCTTGAGATACGCATTCCCGAACGGCGCGGCAAACAGTGTAAAACAGTGGTTAGTCTAACTTTGAAAAATGAAGTCGATGGGGTATATTTGTTTCGTTAGGTGGTTCACAGAGCCGGTCCGGTGGCCGGCTTGCTACTTAATGTACATTGACAGTCCGAAAAAAGTTGCTTTAAAACATCCCCACGAACGACCCCATTTTTCAAAATGTGAGCGTAGTTGAGGTTAGAAAAATGCCGACGTGGCGGAATGGCAGACGCGCTGCGTTCAGGTCGCAGTCCTTTCGCGAGGGTGAAGGTTCAAGTGCTTTCGTCGGCACCACTTTTCAGCCCGCTCCGGTTTTTTTTGTTTTTTCCTTATCCCGCTTTCCCATTTCCCGTTCCTTTTGCCGACGGTCTTCCTTCAAAACGCTTTCGTACCCGTTCCGTTTGTGACGCACGGACGCAGCAGGCCGCGCTTGCCCGGACGAACGTGATACGCGGGATCCCGATGGTCTCGCATAGAATCATTTCTGAGGAGGCGCAGGAGGAAATCCCAGAACTCCGCCTGACCGGGCAATCCCTGCCACTTGGAAGCCAGGCCCGATTACAGCAAAAAGCTTTCGCCCGCCAAATGTCGGTTATTATTTGTTTTTTTTCAGGATTTTGCGGAATCCTTCTTGATTTTGAACCGAACAGGCAGTATAGTATACCACATTGATAGATGATCGGTCCCGTCGTCATCCCAGGATGCGACGAGACTTTTTTGTACAATCGAACAAGCCGGAAGGGGCAGCATTCATGTCATGCCGTTATGCCAACGCCAAATACATGACAATCGCGGATCTTATTACGAAAAGACTCCGCGCCGGGGAGTTTTCCGCTGATGGACGCTTCTACAGCCGGGATGAGCTGGCGCGGGCATATCATATTTCGCCGGGGACAGCGCGATCCGTGTTTCGCATCCTGGAAGACCGAGGCGTCATAGCGTGCCGGAAGGGCAAACGGCCGCTTCCTGCGGATGTCATGCCGGAGAATTACACGTCGCCGGTCTGCAATCCGATCTTCTTCCGGGATTCCCTGACGGCGGAAACGCCGGAATATGACTACCTGGTGTATTGCGTGCGGAATATGCTGATGCGCCGGAAACTCAACCTGCGCGAACACACCCCCGATCTGCCGGATCTCGCGGAGTATTCCGCCGGAGACGTCGCAGTCGTGTTTTCCTTGCCGTGCGCTGAAAACACCCTGCCGAACCAGATGCCGGCCCGCCGCCCGACGGGCGCGCAGATCGAAGTCCTTTTCGACCAGCCGAAAAACAATTCGGTATCGTTGTTCACGCGGAAAGCCGGTCTGGACTGCACACTGTATCTGATCCGGCACAACATCACATCCGTTTTCCACATTACGTCCAGGCATTCGGCATTTCCGTGGTTCAAGCACGGCTGCATGCCGAGCAAGCTGCGGGAATACATTCCGGAATGCAATGTCTCCTCCATCGTGTTCGACGATGACCCCGAGATGTTTCCCGGCTTTTTGATGGATTCGGTTCCGGTCCTGGCAACGTCGAATCATGCGCCGGTCGCGATCCTGATCGACGACCCGTTCCTGTCCGATTTCCTGTCCGCCGAGATTCGGGTAGGCACGTACCGTGTGCCATCCCGGTGCCTGTTCTTCGGTACGGCGTTCAACGAACGGACCATGGCGTTTCCGTATCTGGACCTGAAGCTGAACGAGCTGGCGGCAACGCTTCTTCGGACAGTTTCGGCAAAGGCCGAAAATCCGGCTGCCGACCTGGCCTGCGATTTGCACCTGGTCCAGTTCAGGAACCCGGGTGTGGCCTGAGACACCCCGGCTTTTCGGCGGCAGAAAAAACTGTGCGCCCCTGCCAGGGCGGCTTCCCGACCGTGTTCCTCCATATTCCTTGCCGCCCGTCGGCTTGCGAAAAAGCATCTTCCCTTTTCCCTGATTCCCTTCTCGGGAGACACAGATGCGGGATGTGCGTTTCCGTGTATATGCGGAGACTCGTCGCGCTGCCGTGTGCGGCATCGAATGGCATTCCCCCGTTCAGAGGCTGGCAATCACGATCACAAGGAGGATGAGGAAGATGCCCAGGAGCGGAATGGCCGTGGCCAGCCTGGGAATGGACCGCTCTCTCCACACGATTAAAACAAGCCCGAGCGTCACCAGCACGATCCGGATGCGGTCACCATACGGCCAGTTGAGTTCGAGTCTATGGGGTTATGCAGCTCTGTACGTGAACAGATGATAGCCGTCCGCTATGAGGCTGTCAACAAGGAGGATGCAGGAGACCAGGGAAACACAGCGGTCTTTGGAAAAAAAGAGTTCGGCGGTCAGAAGCGCGAGCAGGCCGAACTGCGGAAGATAGCCGATCCAGAATTCCGCGAAGTAAAACGCGACAGCGATCCGCGCCAGCAGGAGCGCGGCAAAGGACCATGCCAGAACCTCCCGCCAGCGGCTTTTGATCAGCAGAAGCCCGCAGGGAACAGATACGGGTTCTTCCTCGTCCCGTCCGGAGTTTCGTCCTCCGGGGACGGTTCATGCTCCCGGCGGGCATAATCGGCGGGATCGAACGGAACACTGTCGTTTCCGTCCTGCCGGAACAGGTCATCCTTGTCCGGTTGCGCCGACATGGCCCGCCGGAGATGTAGAGCGGATTACTGGAGGGAGGCGAGCCATTCGGCGACGGCATCGGCGGAACCGCCTTCGGTCTTGATCTCTTCCTCGTAGACCTCGCAGATCATGGCGGAGAGGTGTTCCATGTCGATCTTCTTGCCGGAGAGGTCGCTGACGACCTTCAGCAGGTCGTGCCTGTTGAAGGTGTAATTGTTGGCGGCGACGAGGTCGGCGATCTCCTTCGCGGAGGCCGCGCGGCCGATGGCGTCGCGGAATTCATCGTCGGACATGAGGCGGACACAGAAGGCTTTTGCGAGTTCAACGGACATGGTAAGATCCTTTCAGATGGATGTTGATTAAAAAGTCGTGCGAGATACAATAGCACCGGAGGGGGCTTTTTTCAAACGGGTCCGGTGTTTTTTCCGCTGAATGAAGCGATTCGGCGCTGAACCGAACGGCCGCAGGCGCGAAAACCGGGAATCCTGCGGAACGCGGCTTGAAAAAGGGGTTGCGGAGAATTATACTATTAATCCGCGAATTCTTTTTCCTCTGAAATCCACATCCCGAAATGACGATCCTGTTTCTGTGTAAAATGCTGTACTTCCTGTCCGCGGCCATCCCGGTGACGGTCGCGCTGCTCGCGGCGTGGCATGCCGCGCGTTCGCCGCTGCTCGAACCGGCGGAACGGTTCCTGCTCGCGTTCGCATACGGCACGGCGGTGATGCTGGCGTCCGTGGGCGTGCCGGGGATGCTCGGGTGTCTGTCGCTCTTTTCCGTGGAAATCTGCTGCCTGGTGTTTTCGGTCGGATTGTACTGGCTCGCCCGGCGGAAAATGAAGGGAGACGGGGAGAATGCCGTCACGGAGAAGCCTCTTTTTTCGTTTGAGCCGCGCGGCGAAAAGTTCTTCTTCGGGCTGGTTCTGTGCGGGGCGGTGATCCCGAGCCTGTCGTGTTTCGCGGCGCACCTGGGGACGGACACCTTTTTCTATCATCTGTACTTTCCGGCGATGTGGCTTCAGAACGGCAGTCTGGCGTATGTGCCGGTGCCGGGCTACACGTGCGAGTATTACCCGGCGTACGGGGAAATGCTGTTCTGCTTCCTGATGGCGCCGACGCCCGGGAGCGCGGATTTTGCGTGCCTGCTGCAGGTGTGGGCGCTGGTGCTGAACGCCGGGGCGGTCTGCGCGCTGGGGAGTGTGTTCGGGGCTTCGCGGACGGCGTCATTCGCGTCCGCCGCGCTGGTCATGTTCACCGGCATGGTCGCCAGCAACGCGGTCATGGCGTACACGGACGTGCTGAACGGCGGATATCTGGCCGCCGGGATCGCGCTGCTGTGCGCCGGTGCGTCCCGCCGCCATCTGCCGTCGTGCCTGGGCGCGGGGGCCATGCTCGGGATCGCCGCCTCGATCAAGCTGACGGGCCTGATGCTCTCGCCGGTCCTGGCGCTGGCGGTCATGGCGTATTTCTTCGTGCGGAAACCGGACGCCCGCAAATGCGTCGCGGCGTCCGCGATAATGGCCGTCATTTTCGCCGCGCCGTTCTATCTGCGGAGCTGGATCGTCACGGGGAATCCGTTCTACCCCGTGCGCGTGCCGCCGTTTTTCGACGCCGGGCTGGAGTTCGAACGCAGCGCGGTCGGGTTCACGGCGGAGGCATGGGACTTTTTCTTCCGCGGCGGCTCGTGGGGGCTGAATATCCCCGGCGGGATCCTGTGGGGGCTGACGCCGTTCGCCGTGCTCGCTGCCGCGCTGACCGTCCGGCGGTTCCGGGAACGCGCCCTGGCGGTCGTGCTTTCGACGGTTCTGATCGGGCTTTTTGCCGTTCAATTGAGCGTGTACCCGGAGATCGCGCAGGCGCGGCAGTACATCCCTTGGATCATGGCGTGTTCCCTGCTGCTTCCGCTGGCGCTGACGCCCGCCGCGGAACGTTTCCCGCGCGCGTTTCCTGCGGCGGTCATGGTCGTCCTGCTTGCGGTCTATTATTCGCCGATTACGGCGAAGTTCGGATATGCGGCGGCCCCGCTTTCCGGCGCGGCGATGATGTTCGTGCCGGGACGCCGGATCCGCCATGTGGTCTGCGCCGTGCTCATCCTGCTGCTTCCGGTCGGCGCGTTTCTTTCGGCGACGCGGGAGATGGACCCCGGCGTCCGGGAACACGGCAACGTGCTGGTGTTCGGGCGCGGGCCGGCGGAATGCATCCGCCAGGTGATCCACGCATCGGAAGACGATGGGCCGAAGACGACGGCGGTGATCGGGACCATGTTTTCCTACGGGTTCATGGAGGACGCCGCCGGGAACCGGGTCGTCTCCGTGCCGATCAACAGGAAGAACTCACTGCACCCGCACGAGTTCGGGTCGCTGGCGGAAATGCGTGCCGATCCGGTCGATGCGGCGGAGTGGATCGCGCGCCTGGACGCGGCGGGGGCGGATTATCTGTATGTCGAGATCGCCGACGATGCGGAACGCCTGCCTGACCCGGACTGGGAATACCGTATGGCGTCAGCTCACCCGGAGCGCTTTCAGTGTCTGTATGACGACGGCGCGTGCGCGTTGTTCCAGGTGCTGAAAAAGTAGAGCTGCCCGGTCATCACAGCGGATCGACCGAGCCGTCGGAGGCGTGCTTCGCGAGGTAGTCGCAGATGGTGCGCGCGAAATCGATCCCGATGCCGTTCACGCGTGCGGCAATTTCCTCGGCCGTAGCGTTGCGGAGCGCACGCACAGAGCCGAATTCCCGCAGGAGCGCGGCCTTCCGCGCCTCGCCGATGCCCTCGATCTCGTCCAGCAGGGAGTCGCGGATGGTCTTCAGCCTGAGCTCGCGGTGGTAGGTGATGGCGAATCGGTGCGCCTCGTCGCGGACAGCCTGCAGGAGCTTGACTGCGGCGCTGTCCAGCGGCAGGCGGATGGACTCGGATTCGCCTGGGATGAAGACCTCCTCGTGCTTTTTCGCGAGGCCGATGATCGGGAACGGCGGGCAGTGAATGGCGACGAGCGCGTCGATTGCGCTGGAGAGCTGTCCTTTGCCGCCGTCGACCATGAGCAGGTCGGGCAGGGGGCGGCCTTCCTCCATGAGGCGGGTGAAATGCCGCGTGACGGCCTCCTTCATCATGGCGAAGTCGTTCGGCCCCTCGACGGTGCGGATGCGGAACCGGCGGTATTTCTTCTTGTCCGGGCGCCCGCCGGTGAAGTGCACCATGCTGGCGACGGCGAGCGTGCCGGAGATGTTCGAGATATCGAAGCACTCGATGTTGTCGGGCATAACCGGGAGGCACAGCTCCTCGCCAAGCTCGCGCACGGCGTCGGGGCCGGTGGAGAGCGACGGTATCTGCACGTTCGCAAGGTTGCGGCGGCGGCCGGTGTAGAGGCAGTCGAGGTTGTCGGCCACGTCTCGGAGGTTTGCGGCTTTCTCGAACTGCTGTTTCGAGGCGGCCTCGGCCATGCGCTGCTTCAGGATCGCAGCGACCTCGCCGATGTGCCCGTTCAACACGTCGATGAGCTTCTTCACGCGTTCGTCGTACTCCTCCTTCGTCACCTCGCCCACGCACGGACGGCAGCAGTCGCGGACGGTCCCGGCCAGGCAGTGCGCACGGTCATCAGGCCCGGGCTCGGCGCAGCGGCATACGCGGATGCCGAAATGCCGCACGAGGAAATCTGCGGTGAGGTGGAGCGCGCCGCCCTTCGGGAACGTCCCGAAATAGAGGCAGGAATCGTCCTTCTTGAGGCGTGCTAATCTGAGGCGGGGGAACATCTCGGCGGGGTCGATCTTCAGCATCAGGTAGCGCTTGTCGTCGCGCATAAGGACG
>JAGCTY010000078.1 GCA_017963105.1 Lentisphaeria bacterium | reverse complement strand
CGTCGGAACGGTCGAATTCGGCGGCACGAAGAAGCTGAACTTTCTCAAGATGGCGGAATTCCTCTCCACCACGCAGGGCGAACTCGTCTCCGGCTACGAAGTCGACGTCCGCAAGGACGGCAAATGGAAAACAGTGCTTAAAGGTCAGGCGATCGGCCTCAAACGCCTGAAACCGATCCCGACGCAGGAATGCGACGCGGTCCGCATCCGTATTACGGAAAGCTTCGCCCCGGTCAAGGCGCTGAAATTCTCCGGCTACCTCGCACCGGAACACCTCATCGGCGTCGGCACGGCAATCCAGGAGAACGACATACGTTCGCTCCCGAACTACCGCAAACTCGAGGTCAACCCCGCCAGCCAGTTCACCCCGATGCACCCGCTCCGCTACCTCGAGTTCCCCGTTTCCCGCGACAAAGCCATCTCAGGCTTCGTCTTCACGCCCGCCGCGGGCGCTCCGCTCGGCACCCCCGACCGCTGCACCATCGAGATTCAGCAGGACGGCAAATGGGTAAAGGCCGCGGATCGCGAATTCTCAAACGTGAAGTCGAACCCCGTGCCCCAGCTCATCCCGCTCGACAACGTGAAGACCGACCGCATCCGTATCCGTGCGGACCGCTTCCTCGACAACGCCGAGGAAATGGTCTTCGGCGAAATGGGCATCCTCCTCGCAGACTAACACACTGCGTGTGCTGTGGCAGTGCGCCGCTCCGCTCGCGCACAGGACTTGTCGTACGTGCCGGAGCGTAAGCCCGGCACTACTACAGTGGAGCCCCCGCCACCCAAGTGCCGTTGCGAAGCAAAGCACTACTACAGCACCGCTTGCGGTGTGTCCGGCTCCGCTCGTCCACACGGCAAACGAACATGCAAAAAGGATACAAAAAAACGCTTCCCTGCGGATTCTGTCCCGACAGGGAAGCATTCTTTTTCGGCTTATGCCGGAACCCCAATCCCGTTCAGTTGCCGGACTCGAACGCCTCCTTATAGGTCATGTTGCAGATACCCTCCGGGCGGACGGACGACACGCGGGTGAAATTGTAGCCTTCGGGCATCACGCGCACCTGGAACGAAGCGGGCGCGAGCGTAGTCTCGTAGAGTTTCACCTTCAGCGTCACGGGCAGGAGTTCGCGTTTCGCAGCGGCGATCTCGTCCTGTCTCACGGGGAAGAGCAGCCGGTAGTATTTGAGGGGATGCGGCTTTTTGATGATCCATTTTTCGGGATCGGTGGAATACCCGTCGGCGCCCTCGGCGACCGCGAAGCACGAGTAGGTGCCGTTTTTACCGACGATCTCATAGTCGAACCGGCTGATGCTGCGGCCGTTGTCCAGCTTCACGATCAGCTCGATCCACGCGGGGTTGTCGATCGCGGGCTTGTCGAACTCGGACTCGACGTCGAACGAGGGTTTCTGTTTGCTGATCTCGGCGGAAAGGATCGTGCCAGCGCGGAACGGAACGGCGGTGATTTTTCCCGACACGGCAGTCGACACGGGTGCGGCCGACGCCTCGGCCCCGGAGGTCTGCGCGAAAACCGCGAACGGTGCGAACGCCGCGAACAGAGCGGCGATCAGAATCGAACGAAAACGAAGCATGACTACAAACTCCTGTTTCGGTATCATGTGAAGTAGACGGCAGGAACCGTCCGCACACCGCGGACGACCGGCTTTTCTTATTATTATATCCCCGCTTCGGGACAAAATCAAGTATCCGGCATGTTTTTTTGCGGAAAAAATGGATTCTCAACTGGAATATTCCGCATTTCGGCGTTATTGTAAAAAGGCCGTTTCCCGCGCGCGCACCCCGCCCGCGCATGGAGACGCACATCCCGTGCGTCCCGGTTCCGGGATTTCGGCCGCCACCACCGGACAGGAACAACACACGCATGAACGACTACGAATCTGAACACGAAACCATGTTCGAAGGAGACTGCATCACGGAGGCCATCGGGAATATCTCCGAGGCCATCTGCGAGCACATCGCGAACGATCCGCCGGAGACCGTCGCGCTGATCGGCATCCAGGCGGGCGGCGTCCCCCTCGCCAAACGCATCGCGCGCTGCATCCGCGAACGCAATGGGCGCGAAATCGACGTCGGTACGCTCGACATTTCCATGTACCGCGACGACATCGGCAAACGGAAGACGCTCCCCATGATCCGGGAGACCGTCATCCCGTTCGACATCAACGACAAGATCATCATCCTCGCCGACGACGTCCTCCAGAGCGGACGCAGCGTCCGTGCCGCACTCGACGCCCTGACCGACTTCGGGCGCCCCGGCCAGATCCGCCTCGCTGCCCTGATCGACCGCGGCGGCCGCGAGTTCCCCATCCACGCCGACTACGTCGGGATGAAGGTCTCGGTCGCCCCCGAATGGCGCGTCTGCATGGACTGGGCCGAATGCAACGGCACCGACAGCGTTTTCAAGGTCAAAAAACAATAAGGACCCCCGATATGGATTTTCAATGGACGAAAAAGGATCTGCTGTCTCTCTACGACCTCTCCCGGGACGAGATACTCCACATCCTGAACACTGCCGAAGAGTTCAAGAAGGTCTCCCAGCGGAACGTCAAGAAAGTGCCGGCGCTCCGCGGCCGCACCGTGGTGAACCTCTTCGTCGAGCCGAGCACGCGCACGCGTGTCTCTTTTGAGCTCGCCGAACAGCGCCTCAGCGCCGACATCATCAACATGAACGCCGACGTGAGCAGTTTCCGCAAGGGCGAGACCCTGCTTGACACGCTCAAGAACATCCAGGCGCTCCAAGCCGACATCGTGGTCATCCGCCACCAGGCCACCGGCGCGCCGAACTTCCTCGCACGCGAGCTCAACATGGGCGTGGTAAACGCGGGCGACGGCGCGCACAGCCATCCGACGCAGGCCCTGCTCGACATCTTCACCATGCGCGAGAAGAAGGGCCGCATCGAAGGATTGAACGTAGTCATCGTCGGAGACATCCTCCACAGCCGCGTCGCACGCAGCAACGCCTGGGGCCTCATCAAGCTCGGCGCGAACGTCACCTTCGCCGGCCCCGCCACGCTCGTCCCCCGCGAATTCGAGAAGATCGGCGTCCGCGTCTGCCACAACCTCAAGGACGCCCTCGCCGACGCCGACGTCATCAACCTGCTCCGCATCCAGCTCGAACGCCAGCAGCGCGGCTACTTCCCCAGCCTCGGCGAATATTCCCGGTTCTTCGGCATCCACCCGGAAACGCTTCGTTACATCAAGAAGGACGCGCTCATTATGCATCCCGGCCCCATCAACCGCGGCGTCGAGATCGACTCCGCCGTCGCCGACGGCCCGCAGTCCGTCATCCTTGAACAAGTCACCAACGGCCTTGCCGTCCGCATGGCCGTACTCTTCCTCGTCGCGGGGGCCCTCAAATGAACAAGAAAAACTCCTGGATTCTCAAGAACGGGCGCATCATCGACCCGGCCAACCATATCGACCGCACCGGCGACCTCTGGATCAGGGACGGCCGCATCGTCGAACCCGGATCCTTCGATCCATCGCTCGACGAAACCGAAACGATCAATCTGCACGGACTCGTGGTCGCGCCCGGTCTGATCGACATGCACGTGCATCTGCGCCAGCCTGGCAACACCGACGCGGAGACCATCCGCACCGGCAGCATGGCCGCCGCCGCAGGCGGATTCACCTCGATCGTCGCCATGCCGAACACCTCCCCGTGCGCCGACAACGCCGCCGCCATCCAGTATATCAAGGAATTCGCGGCCCGCGAGGGCGTCGTGAAGGTCCTCCCATCCGGCGCGCTCAGCGTCGGACGCAAGGGCGAGGAAATGGCGCCCGTCGGGAGCCTCAAGGCCGCCGGAGTCGTCGCGCTCACCGACGACGGCACCTGCATTCAGGACAACGAGCTCATGCGGCACGTGGTCGAGTACGCCGGCAACTTCGGGCTCCCCATCCTCGAACACTGCGAGGACAGGTTCCTCGCCGGCGACGGCGTGATGCACGAAGGCTACTGGTCCGTCCTGCTCGGCATGAAGGCCATGCCCTCCGCCGCGGAGGAGGTCATCGTGGCGCGCGACATCGTCCTCTCCCGCCTCGCGAACTGGAAGATTCACATCCAGCACGTGAGCTCGCGCAACTCCGTCCGCATGATCCGGTCCGCGCAGTCCGACGGCGTCCGCATCTCCGCCGAGGCCACCCCGCACCACATCGCGCTGACCGACGTCGAGATCAAGAAGTTCGACACGAACTACAAGATGAATCCGCCGCTGCGTGCCGAAGAGGACCGCATGGCGCTCATCGAGGGGCTTCAGGACGGCACGATCGCGGCCATCGCAACCGACCACGCGCCGCACACGCAGACCGCCAAGCTCGTCGAATTCGACCACGCGCCGTTCGGCATCATCGGGCTGGAAACCGCGGTCCCCGTGGTCCTGACCGAGCTCTACCACAAGAACTATCTTTCCCTGTCGCAGGTCATTTCCAAGTTCACGGTCGGACCCGCCACCATTCTCGGCATCAACGCCGGGACTCTCTCCATCGGCGCGCCCGCGGACGTCACGGTCATCGACCCGGACTGCGAGTACATCATCGACGCGAACGATTTCTACTCGAAGTCCCGCAACACGCCGTTCAACGGCTATGCCGCGAAAGGCCGTTCCATGGCCACATTCGTCGACGGCGAGTGCGTCTTCTCGCTCCTGAAGGAATCCGAATCCGAAGACGAGGATGCCCGATGAACTTCGATATGCACGGATTCGCCGCGATTCTGGCGCAGCGCCTCCCCGTCCGTTCGGACTCCCCCGAAGGCACCGAGGCCGCCGCCGCCGCGATCGCGCGTCAGCTCCCGCCCGGCACGGTCATCGCCCTGCACGGCACGCTCGGCGCAGGCAAGACGGTCTTCGCACGCGGGTTCGCACGCGCGCTCGGCATCGTCGAGCCCGTGAGCAGCCCCACGTTCACGCTCGTGCAGGAATATCCCTTCCCCGGCGGCGTGCTGTACCACCTCGACCTCTACCGCATCGACAATTCGACGAACGCGCTGGCGTTCGGCGTGGACGAATACCTTTACGACAACCGCGCCTACACGCTCGTCGAATGGCCGGAGCGCATCATGGACATCCTGCCGCCGCACACCCTCCACCTGCTCCTGCGCCCGCTGCAGGGGCAGAACCAGCGCGAACTCTCGCTCGCCGGAATCTGAGTTTCGTTTCCAAGTTATTCCCCCTTTCTTTTTCACAAGTACATTTTCAAGCCAAAGGAAAAAACATGAAAAGCATCGTCATCGAAGGCCCGGCGCGCGTCTCCGGCGTCATCACGCCCGGCGGCAACAAGAACGCCGCGCTCCCCATCATCGCCGCCGCCATCCTCACGCGCGACGAAGTCGTCATCCACAACATGCCGAAGATACTCGACGTCGAGGTCATGCTCGACCTCGCCCGCGACCTCGGCGCGTCCGTCACGCGCGAAGGCTCCACGGTCGTCATCTGCGCCCGCGACATCGACTCCGCCTCCCTGCCCCCGAAAAAATGCGCCGCGCTCCGCGCCTCCTTCATCTTCGGCGGCGCCGTGGCGGCCCGCTGCGGGGAATCCTTCATCGGTCTGCCCGGCGGCGACTTCATCGGACGCCGCCGCCTGGATTCGCATTTCTACGGCCTCGAAAAGCTCGGCATCGGCAAGACGTTCGACCAGGAAACCGCCGTGGTGCACTTCCAGCTCAACAAGGGCGGGCTTTCCGGCGCGGACATCTTCCTGGACGAGGCCAGCGTGACCGCCACCGAACACATCCTGATCGCCGCCGTCCTCGCGAAAGGCAAGACCATCATCCGCAACGCCGCCGCGGAACCCCATGTGCAGCAGCTCGCCGAGTTCCTGAACCTCATGGGCGCGAAAATCTCCGGCCTCGACTCCAATACGCTGTTCATCGAGGGCGTATCCGAGCTGCACGGCGCGGAATTCACCCTCGACTCCGACCACATCGAAGCCGCCAGCTTCCTCGCAATGGCGGCCGCCACAGGCGGCGGCCTCGAGATCACCGGCAAGCTCCCGCCCTCGCACTACTGGATGGCAAAGCGCGTCTACGAGAAATTCAATATCAGATTCCGCTTCTACCGCGACCACATCATACTGAAGCCCGACCAGAACCTCCGCGTGCAAAACGATTTCGGCAGCGCCATCCCGACCATCTCCGACGGCCCCTGGCCGCAGTTCCCCAGCGACATGATGAGCTGCATGATCGTCGCCGCCACCCAGGCGCGCGGCACCTGCCTCTTCTTCGAGAAGATGTTCGAAAGCCGCATCTACTTCGTCGACCGGCTGATCGCCATGGGCGCGAACGCCATCGTCTGCGATCCGCACCGCGTGGTGGTCTCCGGCCCGTCCACGCTTCACGGCGGCGAGATGTCCAGCCCGGACATCCGCGCCGGCATGGCCATGATCGTGGCGGCCGCCATCGCGAACGGACGCTCCGTGATCCACAACGCCGACATGATCTTCCGAGGCTACGAAAACCTCCTCGAAAAACTCCACGCGCTCTCCGTGAACGCAAAACTTGAGGAAACCTGATCCCATGGCATTTTCCAAACCGCGCCGTCCTGCTGCCCGCAAGCCTCAATCCGGGCGTAAACACGGCGTTTTCAGACGGTCTGAAGCACTCCCCGCTCCGGATGACAAAGCCCCTGCCGCCGCCCGCAGGAATCCTGCTCCAGGCGCAAAAGATCAGCCCGGCGGCGCCGCGGAATTCCTGTTCCAGCACGCCGTCGCGCTCGCCGTCTCCAACGCGCAGCTCGAAGACAAGCTCGACACGGAACACCCTCACGAAATCCTGGTTCCACTCGACTACGCCGACGAATGCCGTGTCAAAACCGATGCCGTCCGCTCGTTCTGGCAGGTCCACGGCCTCCCCGCGCAACTGGTCCACGCGATCATCCCCTCGCCCGTCCCGCGCGGCTACCGCGCCACATCCAAACGACGCGTCTACGTGTCGCGCGGCGGCCAGCTCCGGTTCTGCATGGGCTACGGCGCGGAACGCGAAGAGACGCTCCGGTCCGCGCTGGAACCGGAATCCCACAACGAGGTTTATGCCTGGCTGCGGAAGATGCTCGTTTCGCCCGTTTACCGGGCGGTCGGGCGCAGTCTGAATTTCATCATCATCCGCGGCGGGTCGGAACGCCTGACGCTGATCCTGAATTTCTTCCACCTGGACGCTGCGGTCATGCACAAGACGAAGCTGCTGGCCGACCACGTCCGCGCCGAACTTCCGCAGGTCGCCGCAATGTTCACGTTCCTGGACGAGACACGTTCCGAGTTCTACCTCGAATCGCGCTCCGCCGGGGCGCATCCATTCAAGAAGCTCTTCGGCTCCGAATACCTCGACCTCTCCGCCGCCGGCTGCAAGTTCCTGTATCCGCCGTCTGCGTTCTCCCAGGTCAACGAATCCATTCTCGATGCGTTCCTGCGCGAGGCGAAGAAGCTCCTGAAACCCGGCCCGGATTCCACCATGATTGACCTCTTCTCCGGCTACGGACTCTTCGCCGTCGCGCTCGGCGATACGCCGGAACGCGTCGTCGGCATGGACTTCAACGGTCCCGCGATCCACGCGGCGTCCGGCAACGCCGCGCACAATCGCCCTGACGCCGACATCGAGTTCATCGCATCGGCGGTCACGCCCTCGGCCATCGAGAACAAGCTCCCGCCCTGCCCCGCCGATCTCTACGGCGCGGACGAGGAACAGCCCGAAGGCGAGCTCTTCATCCTCGATCCGCCCCGGAGCGGCGTGCGTCCGAACGTGATCGCCGCCATCGCGAAACGTTCCCCGGCGCGTGTCCTGAACGTGTTCTGTTCCGCCGACGAAGTCCCGCGCACGCTCGCGGCATGGAAACACAACGGCTATTCCCCCTCGGCTGTCGGCGTCTTCGACATGTTCCCCGGTTCGCCCAACGTCGAAACGATGGTCCTGCTGGAGAAGACGAAAAAGAAGCAGTCTTCCGGCGCACCTCATGGAAAGAACAGGATGCCCTCCGAAAAGCCGCGCAATGCAGGAAGGAAT
>JAGCTY010000077.1 GCA_017963105.1 Lentisphaeria bacterium | reverse complement strand
TTCGGCGGCGGCATGGGCATGGGACCCGGCGCTGGCATGGGCGGCTTCGGCGGTGGTGCTGCTGGCGGTCCCGGCATGGGTGGCTTCGGCGGTGGCATGGGCGGCTTCGGCGGCGGTGCTGCCGGCGGGCCCGGCGGCATGGGCGGCTTCGGTGGTTTCGGCGGCGGTGCCGGTGAAATGCCTGATTTCGGCGCCATGGGCGGCGGCATGGGCGGTTTTGGCGGTATGGGCGGCTTCGGCGGCGGTGCTGCCGGTGAAATGCCTGATTTCGGCGCCATGGGCGGCGGTATGGGCGGTTTCGGCGGTATGCAGGGCGGCTTCGGCGGTATGCAGGGCGGCTTCGGCGGTATGCAGGGCGGCATGCCCGGCATGGGCGGCGGCATGCCCGGCATGGGCGGCGATATGCCCGGCATGGGCGGTTTCGGCGGCATGATGGGCGGACGTTCCGGTCAGCTCCAGCAGACCATCGACCGTCTCAAAGCCGAGACTCCGCGCGAACAGGCCCTGAAGCAGATCGAGGAAAAAGACAAAGACGCCTACGCCAAGATCCAGAAGTCCATCGACGACGCGAATGCCAAGCTCGCGGAACTCGCGAAGAAGGCCGAAGTCGAACTCCCGGAAACGGCCGAACAGCAGAAAGCCAGGACGCTCGAATTCCTCGCCAAGGAAAAAGACACCATCGACAAGCTCCTCGAAACCGATAAGACCGATTCCGCTACCGCGATGCGTAACTTCACGGAACTCGCGCAGAAGAACAATATCTCGCTGACGCCTGCCGCCGGACGCGGTATGCCCGTCGCCGGCGGCGCCCAGCAGACCGCTGCCCGCGGTGCTCAGACCACCACGCGCACCAGCACCAACACGATCCGTCAGATCCAGGAAAAGTTCCCGGAGGAATACAAGGAAGCCCAGAAGCTCCGTGAGTCCGACATCAACGGCTACCGCGATGCGATGCGCGCCCTCCAGGCCAAACTCAACGAGTCCAAGTGACTCCGGATCCGACTCGTATCAGACGCCGGTTATCGACCAAGTTAATCACAAACACCAACAGTAAGGACAGACAACGATGCGTATCTCAAGCAGGCTTGTGTATCAGATCGTATCATTCTCGCCTGCGGCGATGCGGGTTTGCAAATTTCGCAAACACGGTCAGAAGTATCGCATCGTAAGCTGGAACACTGTTCCCTGCGAACAGGGCGGCGAACCCGCCGCCCTGCGCAAGGCACTTGAAGAAAACGGCGGCCAGATTCCGGGCTGCATGGTTCTCACGGGAGCCATGGAGTCCGGGACCTTCTTCACCTGCCCCGGTGCGCCGCTCAACGTGCGCGCTCAGAAGAACGCCCTCGAATTCGAGCTCCCGCTCCACATGCTGCAGGTCCCCTCGGACTGCGTCGTCCAGTTCACACGCTTCCCCGCCCAAGCAGAGGGCGAAAGCGACCGCCTGAACGTTTACGCGTTCGATGCCGTGGCCATCCATCACATGGCATCCTTCCTCACGATGGCCAAAGTCAAGACCGACGAGTATATTTATCCGCTCCTCGGCATCAAACACGACGATCCGCCCGTCTGCCTCCCCGAAATCGAATCCGGGTTCTGCTGGCAGCACGGTGAATGGGTCCCCTACCGCGGCAGCGCGGAAGAATGCAACAAGCAGTGGGCGGCGGTCCTCGAAAACGATTTCGAGTTCCCCGTCGGCAAGGATTTCTCCGTTTCGGACTACCTCGCCTGCCTGCTTGTCATGCGTCTCATCATGTCCAAAGGGTTCCCCGCGAACGAACCCTCCGTCCGCATCATGCCCCCCAAGCTTCGTCCCAGCAGATGTCGTTCCCAGGTCATCATCATGATCTTCCTTCTTCTTGTCCTGGGGCTAGGCTGGGGCTACCGTACAGGCATCCGTGCGTACCACCAGTACCAGCAATACAGTGCGCTGGTCGCGGAACGCAATGCCATCCGTGAAAAAACCAAACGGATCAAGGCTGAGCTCAAAAACGCCGACAAGATCCGGAAGGAACTGGAAAAGAATTCGTCCATTTCCGCCGGCGATCCCGTCCTGCTCAACAAGCTCTATGATCTGTCGCTCGCTCTGCCGGAAGATTCCCTCGTGACTTCTTTCCGCTTCACCGACGGAAACTGCGACCTCAGCATCCAGACGCAGAACCGCAATACCGACCTCTCGCAGCGTATGCATTTCCCCTACTGGAAGATCCAGCGCATCCAGCAGAGGATTGTCTCCGACACCGTCGTAACATTTACCGTGTCTCTTACCAAAACTGAGGTGCAGCAGTGAAACAGACTCCGAAACAATTCTTCGCCTCCCCGGCAGGCAAACTCACGCTCGCGATCGTTGCGATGGTGCTTTGCTGGACGGTTCTTATCGTCTATCTCAGCAATACCTCCGCCGGCGGCACCTGGTTCCCCTCGGAAGCGGACATGAACCGCGTCCGCCAGGAGATCAAGAAGGAAACCAACACGCTGAACACCGAAACGGCGAACCTGAACGAGTTCGAGGACCTTCAGGACAGCTATGAGGATTCCCTCACGACCTACTGGAACGCCGACCGCGACGGACAGCCCGAGACCGAGCTCCGCAACCTCGTGAACGATGCGGCGCAGCGCGCGGAAGCCAATATCCAGACGCTCGGTTCCGTCCGGACCTCCAGCATCAACAACGAGCTTTCCTACGCGGACCTCGATTTCACCATCGTCGACGAATACAGCAAAGTCATCAAGTTCTTTGCCGAAGTCGAAAAATGCACGCCGCGCCTTTCCTGGCGCCGCGTCGAAATCCGCGTCGAACCCACCCGCGCCCGTGCCGTGACGGCGCCCGGCGCCCGTCCGGGCACCACGACGGCCGCGGCCGCGACGACTACGCCGACCCAGATGTTCCGCACCACCGGACAGGTCCGTGTCATCAAGTATTCGCCCGCGGGCAACACCAAATCTTCGACCGCGGCCAAGACGACCGCGACGACGGCCGCCAAGACGACCACGCCCGCGGCCGCTCAGCCCGCGGCGGCACAACCCGCAACCAACAGTCAGCCGGCTGCATCCTCCGCTGCAACCCCCGCGCAAAAGGAACCCGCGGCTGCTGAAACTACCAAAGAGGAGAATGGAAAATGAGAGCGATTCTGATCTTTGCCAATATCCTCCTTGCTTGCATCCTTGCGCAGGGGGCGATCCAATGGCTGAACGAGCCTTCGGTTGATGCCGAAGTCGCAACCTCCGTCTCGAAGGAACGCCGTTCCTCCGCGCCTCAGCCCAAAAACATCCAGCAGCAGATGAACCCCCAGCGTCAGTATGCCAGCGTGACGCCGGAAAGCCAGATCGCGACCACGGTCGCGCTGAATATCTTCGATCCCGAACGCGCTCCGCAGGCCGTGACCAACCGCAGGGCGGCCACGCCGGTCAACCGCGCCGACATGACCCTCGTCGGCACCTTCACCATCGGCGACATCGCGGGCGCGATCATCCTGCAGCGCAGCCAGCAGATGCAGCAGATGCGTCAGCAGGTCGGCCGCAATAACCAGACCGGCAACACGAACAACGCCGAGGAACTCGCGGCCGCGCAGGAACAGCAGATGCAGCAGGCGCTCGAAAACCGCGACGAACTGACGACCCTGCTCCGGACCCTCCAGCAGACCGAGGGCGTCACGGACCAGCAGACCGAACTGATCCGCCAGCGCCTCGAACGTTCCAACCAGCAGGTCGAACTCCTGCAGAACCAGAACCAGCAGAGAAATACGGGGCGCGACGGCCTTTCCGCGGACGGTACCGTGCAGACCGCCAATGCGTCCAACTCCTATAAGCAGTATATTCGCGTCGGCGAGGCTCTCCCGAACGGCTACACGCTCGCAGCCGTGTCCAGGACGTCCGCCACGCTCACCCGCAACCAGGAAACGATCGAACTGACGATGCAGGACGCTTCCGCGAATGCCGGTCGTGCCGGCATGGGCGGCATGATGGGCGGCGCGGCAGGACGCGTCGGCGGCATGGGCGGACTCGGCGGAGGCATGGACTTCGGCGGCGGTCTGGCCGGTGGCGCAGGCGGCTTCGGCGGCGGTGCAGGCGGTTTCGGCGGCGGTGCAGGCGGCTTCGGC
>JAGCTY010000076.1 GCA_017963105.1 Lentisphaeria bacterium | reverse complement strand
TTGTTCAGCTGCACCCAGATGTCGCGCGTGGGGCAAAGTTCATTGCGTCTGTACTTAGCGGGAGAATGCACGCAACCCACCACCGAAATCGGCCCCTCCATCGTCTCCAGAATCTCCAGCAGCGTGATCTCCTCCGGCGACTTGACCAGATGGATGCCGCCGTTGACCCCGCGCGTCGAGCGGATCAGCTTCGCCTTCCTCAAATCGAGCACCAGACGGCTGATATACTTTTCCGAAATCTGCTGCGACTGCGCGATGTCGTGGAGTTGCCGGGGTTTTGCCGGATCATGTGTGGCCAGATCGATCAGGATCCGCAGTCCGTACCGCCCTTTGGTCGAGATTTTCATGAATCACTTTCTCCTTGGTCTTCTTTTATTGTTCTTACCGTTTAATATACCCTGTGAAACGAGCGTTTTCAAGCAGAAAACCGAAAAGATTACAAAAAGAGTAGGGAAATTTTTCCGTTCCCGCTTGATTTTTCGGCGAAACGCGATATTGTATATTGTGTTAGATACGCAACCAGAACGGTTGCTTTTGAAGGCATACAACATAAATATGAAGGAGACCATACCATGAGCATCGCAAACACCATCCTCGACAGGATCGGCGGAACCCCGCTCGTCCGCATCAACAAACTCAACAAAGGCGGAGCTGAAGTCGTCGTCAAGGTCGAATCGTTCAATCCCGGCAGTTCCGTGAAGGACCGTATCGCGTTCGCCATGATCGAAGCAGCCGAGCAGGCCGGACTGCTGAAGCCCGGCGCGCTCATCATCGAGCCGACCAGCGGCAACACCGGCATCGGGCTCGCGTTCGTCGCGGCCGTGAAAGGCTACCACCTGATCCTGACCATGCCGGAGACCATGAGCATCGAGCGTCGCAAGCTCGCGCAGGCGTACGGAGCAGAGATCGTGCTGACCGAAGGAGCGAAGGGCATGAAGGGCGCGATCGCAAAGGCGCTCGAACTCCGCGAAGCCAATCCCGGCTCGTTCATCCCGCAGCAGTTCGAGAACCCCGCGAACCCCGCTTACCACAAGGCGCATACCGGCCCGGAGATCTGGGCGGATGCCGACGGAAAAGTCGACGCGTTCGTGGCGGGCGTGGGTACCGGCGGAACGCTGACCGGCGTGGGCGAATACCTCCGCGAACAGAATCCGAACGTGAAGATCTTCGCGGTCGAACCCGACACCAGCCCGGTCCTCGCGGGCGGCGCACCCGGTCCGCACAAAATCCAGGGCATCGGCGCGGGCTTCGTGCCGAAAGTGCTGAACACCAACCTCATCACCGAGGTCATCGGAGTTTCCGCCGAAAACGCAGGCAAGACCGCCCGTGCGGCCGCCGCGCAGGAAGGCTTGCTAGTCGGCATCAGTTCCGGCGCCGCTCTCTATGCCGCGCTTGAGCTCGCGAAACGTCCCGAATTCGCCGGAAAACGCATCGTGGCGCTCCTGCCCGACACCGGCGAACGCTATCTCTCCACCTGGCTCTTCAGCGAGTGATAATAGAAAATGGAGTAATCTATGACTCGCGACACAGCCTGGGGCCTGCTGACCAAATACAACAAGGACTCCTTCCACCTCCGGCACGCGCTGACCGTGGAGGGAGTCATGAAGCATTTCGCCCGCGAAAACGGTTTTGAATCCGAAGCGGATTTCTGGGGGCTCGTCGGATTGCTCCATGACGTCGATTTCGAGCAGTTCCCCCAAGAACATTGCCGGAAAGCGCCGGACCTGCTGGCGGAGATCGATGCCCCGGACGAGCTGGTCCACGCGGTCTGCTCGCACGGCTGGAACATCACCGTGGACGTGAAGCCGGAGCACTTCATGGAAAAAGTGCTGTACGCCGCGGACGAGCTGACCGGCCTGATCTGGGCGGCTGCGTTGATGCGCCCCTCGAAAAGCGTTCAGGACATCGAGGTGAAGTCCGTGAAAAAGAAGTTCAAGGACCGGAAATTCGCTGCGGGATGTTCCCGCGAGGTCATTCTGGCCGGTGCCGACCTGCTGGGCTGGACGCTGGACGACCTGATCTCGAAGACCATCGAGGCGATGAAAACCTGCGAGGCGGAAGTCGATCAGGCTTCCGGGACAAACTGAACCTTATTGAGGTACCTCATGCCCAAAATCATACTGAACGAAAAAAACGTCGATTCACCCGACGGAGATAATCTTCTGTCGTTTCTGCAAGCGCGGAACATCCCGGTCGACAATCTGATCCTGGAGTTCAACGGACAGATCCTGACCGGAAAAGACCCGCTCGGGACGATCATCCTGAAGGACGGCGACACGCTCAATCTGTTCTCCATGGTCGGAGGCGGCTGATGAACGTCAATCCGTACCTGACGGACGAGCAGCGGCAGATCCTCGAACGTGTGAAAATTGGGGTTGCCGGGCTCGGCGGCCTCGGTTCCAACGTACTGAGCCACCTGGTCCGCGCGGGAGTCCGACGTTTCGTTGCGGCGGATTTCGACGTCGTTTCGGAGAGCAATCTGAACCGGCAGTTCTTTTTCGCGGACCAGATCGGCAGGAAGAAGACCGAGGCTCTGGCGGAGAATCTGTGCCGGATCAATCCCGATCTGGAGCTGGACTTTCGCGATCTCCGCCTGACGGCGGAAAACATCTCCGAGGTCTTTGCCGGATGCGACGTCGTGGTCGAAGCGTTTGACAAGGCCGAGGCGAAAACCATGCTCATCGGAGCGCTGGCGAAACGCGGCGTCCCCATCGTCGCGGCCTCGGGTCTCGCCGGATTCGGCAAATCGAACGACATCCGACTGCGGAAAGCCGGGACGAATCTTTACCTCGTGGGCGATCTGACGTCCGGTATCTCTCCGGAACTGGCGCCCGCTTCGCCTCGCGTCGGGATTGCCGCCGCGATGGAAGCCAATACTGTGATCGCCCTGCTGCTGGGGAACGAATTTTGAACGAACCTGTTTCTTTTACGCCGAAAACCAAATCGTGGATGAAAACCAATATGGAAGAGCTGAACACATGAAAGAGCTCATCATCGGGGGACGCAAGTTCTCCAATCGCTTTTTTCTCGGAACCGGCAAATTCGCCTCGTCGGAACTCTTCCGGCGGACACTGGAAGCCTCGGAAACCGAGCTCGTCACGACCGCACTGACCCGCGTTCATGAGAATGACGCCGGGCACGATGACATTCTGAAAGCCATCGACCGGAGCAAGGTCGAGATCATGCTGAACACGTCCGGCGCACGCAATGCCGACGAGGCAGTTCGGATCGGATTGATCGGTCAGGCGGCGGGATTCAACTGGATCAAACTCGAAATCCACCCGGACGCCCGCTATCTGCTGCCCGACCCGGTGGAGACCTTGAAGGCCGTGGAAATCCTCGCCAAGCGCGGCCTCGTGGTGCTGCCGTACATCAACGCCGACCCCGTGCTCGCCCGCCGTCTGGAGGAGGCCGGAGCCGCCGCCGTGATGCCGCTCGGTGCACCCATCGGCTCGAACAGAGGCATCCGCACACGCGACATGATCGAGATCATCGTGGAACAGAGCCACATCCCCGTGGTCGTGGACGCCGGGATCGGCCTGCCGTCCCATGCCGCGGAGGCGATCGAACTCGGCGCGGATGCCGTCCTGGCCAACACGGCAGTCGCGGCGGCAGCGGACCCGGTCAAAATGGCCAAGGCGTTCAAGCTCGCCGTCCGTGCGGCGGAGCTCGGCATCCAGGCGGGACCGCCCGCCCCGCGCGTCACGGCGTCGGCGTCCAGCCCGATGAACGCTTTCGATATCTTCCAGTGAGGCGGAAAATATGTTTCCCAAGCTCAAATTCACAGCGGAACAAATCAGCGACTACTATGCCCGCGTCACGCCGGAAATGGTCCGGGCGAGCCTGTCCGCCGAACACGGATCGTTCTTCGACCTCCTGAACCTGGTTTCGCCGGAAGCGGCCAAGCCGGAATACCGTGCAGCCCTGCGGGAAACCGCCACACGGGCGAGAAGACGGTACTACGGCAAGACCGTTTCCGTCTTCGCACCGCTCTACATCTCCAACACGTGCGTGAACTCCTGCCGCTACTGCGATTTCAACATTCACCATCACGCCGAACGGAAGATCCTGACGCCGGAGGAGATCGACCTCGAATGCGACGCCATCCGCAGACACGGGATTGACGCGCTTTTGATCGTGGCCGGCGAGGACCCGAAGCACATGACTGTGGACTATCTCTGCGAAATCGGACGGCGTTTGAAGGAAAAGTTCTCCTATCTCTCGCTCGAAGTGGCGCCGCAGGACGAGTCTGCATACCGCAGGCTGTTCGAGGCCGGATACGAGGGGCTGATCTGCTTTCAGGAGACCTACGAACCGGACCTCTATCGATATCTGCACCCGGCCGGTCCGAAGAGCGTCTACGATTACCGCGTGTGGACGCAGCTCCGGGCGGGCAAGGCGGGGTTCCGCACGCTCGGCGTGGCGTTCCTGCTGGGGCTGGCTCCGTGGCGCATCGAAGCCGCGAGCCTCGCCGCCCACGCGTTTTACCTCATGAAGGAATGCTGGCAGAGCCGAATCCAGTTCGCATTCCCGCGCATCACGCCCGTGAGCGGCGGATTCACGCCGGAACATCCGGTGAACGAAACGGACCTCGAACAGATGATGCTGGCGTTCCGCATCGTCTTCCCCGAATGCGGCATGACCGTTTCCACGCGGGAATCCCCGGCGTTCCGCGATGCCATCGTACAGACCGCCGCGGACAACATGAGTGCGGGTTCGAGGGTGACACCGGGCGGTTATGCCGTGCTCGCCGACCGCGACGTCGCACAATTCACGCTCAATGACTCCCGCGACCCCGCTGAAATCTATCAGGCGATCCGCCGCAACCATCAGGAAGTCGTGTTCAAAAACTGGGACAACCGAATCTGATCATCCATACTCAGGGGACCAATCAAATGACCATACTGGAAGAAATCGCCGAACTGAAGGCGAAGCGCAACGCCCTGATCCTGGCACACAACTACACGAGGCCGGAAATCCAGGACATCGCGGATTTCGTCGGAGACTCGCTGGAGCTCTCCCGCAAGGCCGCCGAATGCACGGCCCCGGTGATCGTGTTCTGCGGCGTCCGCTTCATGGCGGAGACCGCGAAAATCCTGTCGCCGGGGGCCATTGTGCTGCATCCGAACCCGCTCTCCGGGTGTCCGATGGCGGACATGGCGGACCCGGAGGCGGTCGCCGCGTACCGGAAGGAGCACCCCGAGGCGCTGATCGTGGCGTATGTGAACACGACCGCCGCGACCAAGACCGAGGTCGACCTCTGCTGCACCAGCGGCAACGCGGAAAAGCTTATCTCCACGATCCCCGCGGAACAGGAGATCCTGTTTTTGCCGGACGCCAACCTCGGCAGCAATATCGCGTCCAAACTGAACCGGAAGATCGATCTGTGGCCGGGGTGCTGCCCCACGCACAACAAGATCATGCCGGAGCACATTCAGGCCGCGAAGGAGAAACATCCCGGCGCGCTCGTGCTGGTTCACCCCGAATGTCGTCCTGCCGTGGTCAAACTCGCGGATCAGGCGCTTTCCACCGGCGGCATGCTCAAGTTCGTGCGGGAATCCGACTGCCGCGAATTCATCATCGGCACGGAGTGCGGCATCCTTCACCGGATGAAAAAGGAGAACCCGGAGAAGGAATTCCATCCGCTCGAACCCGAGGTGCTCTGCCCGAACATGAAGCGGATCACGCTCGAGGACGTGCTGTTCGCCCTGCGCGACCTCGAACCACGGATCGAGCTGGACGAAACCGAGCGGAAGAAGGCGAAAGCGCCCATCGACCGCATGCTGGAGATCCTGCCGTGAAGATCGCCGTGGGACTCTCCGGCGGCGTCGATTCCTCGGTTGCGGCGGCCCTGCTCAGGGAACAGGGACACGAGGTCGTCGGCATCACCATGAAGCTCTGGCGCGAGGGGCGTTACAAGGGCGGCGACAGGGATGCATGTTTCGGGCCCGGCGAGGCGGAGGACATCGTGAACGCGGAAGCACTGTGCCGCCAGCTCGGGATCGAATACCGCGTGTTCGACTGCGCGGACGAATACGAAAAGGTCGTGCTGGACTATTTCCGCACGGAATACCTCGCCGGACGGACGCCAAATCCGTGCGTGCGGTGCAACGCCTTCATGAAGTTCGGCGTGCTGCCGCAGCTGGCGCGGAAATCCGGCGTGGCGTTCGACAAGTTCGCGACGGGGCATTATGCCCGGCTCCGCGAGGAGAACGGCGCGGTTCATCTGTTCCGCGGTGTGGACGAGAAGAAAGACCAGTCGTATTTCCTCTATCGGCTGAACCAAACTCAGCTCAAACACCTGTTGTTCCCGCTCGGCGGCATGACCAAACAGGAAGTCCGCGAGCTCGCCGCCAAGTATGGGCTGAGCGTGAAGGACAAGCCGGACAGCCAGGATTTCTACAGCGGCGACCATGCGGAACTGCTGAACACGCCGCCGCGCGAGGGCAACATCGTCGACACGGCGGGAAACGTGCTCGGCAGGCACGAAGGATTCTGGCATTTCACCATCGGCCAGCGGAAAGGCCTCGGTGTCGCCGCGAAACATCCGCTGTACGTGCTTGAACTCAATCCCTGCCGAAATGAGGTCGTGGTCGGCAGCGCCGACGATACCCTTCAGCACGAGCTCATACTCGCGGACTGCGCCTGGATCACGGGCGAACCGTCCGGCGAGGTGCAGGTGAAGGTGCGTTCAGCCTCGAGCCTGCGAAACGCGGTGTTTGAGGCGGGCAAGCTCGTTTTTCCCGACGGCATCACGGCCGCCGCGCCCGGCCAGTCGGCGGTCCTGTACCGCGACGACGAGGTCCTTGGCGGCGGGATCATCGAATCTGCGGAGTGACTGGGAGGAAACGCATGAACCAGCTGATCGAAAAAGCCGCGCTCAAGCCGTACAACCTCACGCACGGGGAGATCGTCTCCCTGCTGTCGCTGGAGAACACCGCCGAACTTTTCGCCGCCGCCTACGAGCTCAAATGCCGTCACGTCGGCAAAGTCGTTTCCCTGCGCGGTCTGATCGAGTTCAGCAACCAGTGCTCGAAGAACTGTTATTACTGCGGCATCCGGCGCGGAAACACGCTCGTCAAACGGTATCATCTGAGCGAGGACGACGTGGTGCGTATGGCACGCTGGAGTTTCGAGCAGGGCTACGGCTCCGTGGTCCTGCAATCCGGCGAGTTCGAATCCGAGGCGAACACGACGTTTGTCGAACGCGTGCTGAAGCGCATCCGTCCTCTCTGTTCTTCCGGCCATAGTGTCCGGCCATACGAATGTGCCAGATATGTTCACCTTTTTCTGTCTCTTCCAGCTCAAATTTAAAATAAAAATGGCATCCCCAATGGGATTCGAACCCATGTTACCAGGATGAGAACCTGATGTCCTAGGCCTCTAGACGATGGGGACGCATCGGAAGAAACATCTTTTACTATACACCCGGTAAGAGAAAAATGCAAGCAGGGGAATCTTTTTTTTCGAAAAAACCTCGGATGTTTTATAAAAAACAACAATCCTCACGTCTCTTTGTCACGGACAATACCTTGTTTGCACAAAAGAGCACACGGTTGATTTCGTCTTGCAACAAAGGCAGCGCCGATACGGGGGGAGGGGCACGTTTCGCGTCAGAACAGATAATATCCGAGGAACAACCATAAAAAAATGGGATATCTGCGGGATAAAAAGAGAAAACGTCTTGATTTTTTGTTTTGTTGGTGTATATTAAATGATACATTTTGTGGGGCAGTAGCTCAGTTGGCTAGAGCGATACGTTCGCATCGTATAGGTCGTGGGTTCAACTCCCATCTGCTCCACCATTTGATTCGCACAGGGTATTTTGGACAATTCCAGTTGGAATTCCAAAATGCCCTTTAGCTTTTTTCGAGCTCAAATTGTTGCTCTGCCTCACATGGAGTTAGCATTCCCAGGTTCCGATGTGAGCGCATATTGTTGAAAAAATCCACATAATCCGCAACATCCCGCTTCAAATCATCGACCGTGTCATAGTAGTTATGGGAAAGCTCCTCCCGTTTCATGCATGAGAAGAAGGACTCTGCGACCGCATTGTCCAAAGGTGTTCCCGGATTTGAAAATGACTGGTTCACGCCGAGATCGCGCAGATGCTTGCGGAATGTATATGCGGTATACTGCGTTCCCTGATCGGAATGAAACGTCAGGTTGTCCGGACGCTGGCGTTGTTCGAATGCAGTGTCAAAAAGACCGATCATGCGCTTCGCGGTGGCGTTCGCCCTGACATCGAATGCAACGACCACACGTGCATATAAATCAATGATCACCGCTATGGAGTAAGGAGTGTTTTTGACATAAACATTTGTTAAATCGCTCACCCAGACAAGATTCGGAGCCTCGGTCTCAAATTTGCGTTGGACTTTGTTACGATAATACTTGTACTTTCGATTTGTCGTTGAAAAATATCGGAGTCGCACCTGCTTGCAGACCAGATTCATTTCCTTCATCAGCCGAGAGATATGTGCCTCGCTGACCACATATCCCTGTTTATTGAGGGCATGTTTGATTTTCCGCGCCCCAAAACGCTCCCGACTTTCGTCAAATACCTGCTTCACGAGGGGACGAAGTTTATCATTGTTGAGCTCATACCATTTTCGCGCGGGACTGTGCAATTTATGATGATAGTATGTTGATTTCAACACGCCGAGAGTCTTGCACAGGATATAAACCGAGAAATCTGATTTCAGTCGGTCAATCGTCTCTATCTTTTCTCCCAATGGAACGCTCAGCAGAAAACCACTTCGGCGAATAATCTCATTCTCTGTCCGA
>JAGCTY010000075.1 GCA_017963105.1 Lentisphaeria bacterium | reverse complement strand
TCACGGGTGATGACCGAGCTGACCTTCTGAATGACGAGGAGTTGCGGATTGGCGAGTTTATTCATGATAATATAATATACATGTTTGGTTGTGTTTTATCAAGGGGAAAACACCATCTCCTTTCATGTTTCGCGTCAAATCTCTCCAAATCATGCAAAATCATGCCAGATCGCGGATGATCTCGCGGACGGTCTTCTTCGCGTCGGCCATGGCGCGGACTACGAGGGAAGCGCCGGTGGTGCAGTCGCCGACAGTGTAGACGTGATGTTCGGGGTCGGCGATCAGGCCGTTGCGGGGCGTGAGTTTGAGCTGGAGATCGGCGGCGGGTCCCTTCGGATCGGCTCCGGTGAAGCCCATGGCGAGCAGAATCAGGTCGGCTTCGATGACGCGCGTGGAGTTTTCGACCGCGACGGGCTTCAGCGGCTTGCCTTCGGGCGTGGTTTCCCACTTGACGGAATGCACCTCGACGCCGGTCAGGACGCCGTTTTCGCCGAGGAAACGGTCGCTCGCCACATTCCATTCGCGTTCGCAGCCCTCCTTGTGGCTGGAGCTGGTGCGGAGCATCCACGGCCAGGCGGGCCATGGCGTGGATGCGGAACGCGTTTCGGGCGGCATGGGCATGATTTCGACCTGCCTCACGCTCGCCGCGCCCTGGCGGATCGCGGTGCCGGCGCAGTCGCTGCCGGTGTCGCCGCCGCCGATGATGAGCACGCGTTTGCCCTTTGCGCTGACGGGGAGCGTGCGGAGTTCGCCGTCGTTCACGCGGTTCTGTCCCTGCAGGAATTCGAGCGCGAAGTGGACGCCGTCGAGGTCGCGGCCGGGGATATTCAGGTCACGGGCGCACGGGGTGCCGGTGGCGAGCACGATCGCGTCGTAATTGCGCAGGAGGTACTGCCCGGCGACGTCGAGCCCGATGCGGCAGTCTGTCTGGAATTCGATCCCGGCCTGGCGCATGAGGGAGATGCGGCGGTCGATGATGCGTTTGTCGAGCTTGAAATCGGGGATGCCGTAGCGAAGCAGTCCGCCGGGCTTGTGGTTCGCTTCGAAGACCGTGACGCCGAATCCGGCGCGGTTCAGCGCTTCGGCTGCGTACAGCCCGGACGGGCCGCTGCCGACGACGGCGATGCGCTTGCCGTTTCGGACCGCGGGGACGACCGGCTTTACCCAGCCGTTTTCGAAGGCGGTCTCGACGATGACTTTTTCGCACTGGCGCACCATGACGGGATCGTCGTTGACGCCGTTGCAGCATGCTCCCTCGCAGAGAGCGGGGCAGATGCGGCAGGTGAATTCGGGGAAGAAACTGGTTTCGGAGAGGATGCGCCAGGCGGTCAGCCAGTCGCCGTCCGCGGCGGCGCTGTTGAAGTCGGGGATGACGTTTCCGAGCGGGCAGCCTGCACCGTGGCAGAAGGGGATGCCGCAGTTGTGGCAGCGGAGCATCTGCTCGCGGACCTGTTCGGGGGCGAGGCGTACTTCGACTTCGTTGAAATCGCGGACGCGTTCGTCCGCGGGGCGGTAGATATCGTGAATGCGTTCGATCATGGTCAGGTTGCTCCTTTCTCAGCGGGCGGCGCGTGCGAGCGCGTTTCGGTATTCGACGGGGAAGATGCGGACGAATTTCGGGCGGTACTGCTCCCAGTCGGAGAGCATGCGCGCGGCCTTCTTGCTGCCGGTCTCGTGGAAATATTCCTCCAGCAGGGACTTGAGCTCCTGTTCGGCTTCGGTGCCGGATTCGATGCTTTCCAGGTCGATGCCGTCCGTGCTGCAGCTGAGGTCGAAATGGCCCTTTTCGTCGTAGATGTAGGCGAGCCCGCCGGTCATGCCCGCGGCGAAGTTCACGCCCACGTGCCCGAGCACGACCACGCGGCCGCCGGTCATGTATTCGCAGCCGTGGTCGCCCACGCCTTCGGCGACGAGCGTCATGCCGCTGTTGCGGATGGCAAAGCGTTCGCCGGCGATGCCGTAGAGGAAGATCTTGCCGGAGGTGCCGCCGTATCCGATCACGTTTCCGGCGATCACGTTGTTCTCGGCGTCGTAGCCCGCGTTTTCGGGCGGACGGATCACGATCTTGCCGCCGGAGAGGCCCTTGCCGACGAAGTCGTTGGCCTCGCCTTCCAGCCGGAGCGTCACGCCCTTCGGCAGGAACGCGCCGAAACTCTGTCCGGCGACGCCGGTAAGGTCGACCTGGATCGTATCCTCGGCGAGCTTGTTTTCGCCGAACTTCTCCGCCACGATTCCGGCGAGCTCCGCGCCCGCGGTGCGGTCGGAGTTCGTGATGACGGCGGAAATGGTTTCGGGTTTGCCGTTCAGTTTCAGCTTCGGCAGGATGGCGCGGCGGTCGAAATTCACGAGTTCGTACGGCGCCTCGTTCGGGTCGAAATGCACCGCGCCGCCCTTGACCTGTTCGAAGATCTTGCCGAAATCGAGGCGGATGGTCTTGTAGAAGTCGACCGCGTGGTTCGTTTCGAGCAGGTCGGATCGTCCGCACGCCTCCTCCAGCGAGTGCAGGCCGAGCGCGGCGAGGTATTCGCGGACCTCCTGCGCGATGAACCGCAGGAAGTTGATGATGTATTCGGGCTTGCCCGCGAAACGTTTGCGGAGTTCGGGATCCTGCGTGGCGACGCCCATCGGGCAGGTGTTGCTGTGGCACTGGCGCATCATCACGCAGCCGATGCAGACGAGGATGGTGGTGGCGAATCCGAATTCCTCCGCGCCGAGCAGCGCGGCGATGACCACGTCGCGCCCGGTCTTCAGCTGGCCGTCCACCTGGAGCTTGATCTTGCCGCGCAGTCCGTTCAGCACGAGCGTCTGCTGGGCTTCCGCCACGCCGAGTTCCCACGGGAGTCCGGCGTGCTTGATGCTGGTGAGCGGGGATGCGCCGGTTCCGCCGTCGTGGCCGGAGACCAGCACCACGTCGGCGTGAGCCTTTGCGACGCCAGCGGCGACCGTGCCGACGCCGAGCTCGGAGACGAGCTTCACGGAGATGCGCGCCTTCGGATTGGCGTTGCGGAGGTCGTAGATGAGCTGGGCGAGGTCCTCGATGGAGTAGATGTCGTGGTGCGGCGGCGGGGAGATGAGCGTGACGCCGGGCATGGCGTGGCGGATCTTCGCGACGAATTCGTTGACCTTGTGGCCGGGCAGCTGGCCGCCTTCGCCGGGCTTGGCGCCCTGCGCCATCTTGATCTGGATGTCGCGGGCGTTGCGGAGATATTCGATCGTGACGCCGAACCGTCCGCTGGCGACCTGTTTGATGGCGGAGTTGAACTCGGTGCCGAAGCGTTCGGAGTTCTCGCCGCCCTCGCCGCTGTTGCTCATCGCGCCGACCGCGTTCATGGCCTTCGCGATGGTCTCGTGCGCCTCCGGGCTGAGGGAGCCGAGGCTCATTGCGCCGGAAACGAAGCGTTTCAGGATGCTTTCGATGCTTTCGACGTCCTTGATGGAAATCGCGCGTTTCTTCTTGAACTGGAACAGGCCGCGCAGAGTGCACAGGTGGTGCGCCTGGTCGTCGATCATGCGGCTGTATTCCTTGAATTTGTTGTAATCGCCGGTCTGCACGGCCTGGCGGAACGTGCTCAGCGATTCGGGCGTCCAGAGATGCGCCTCGCCGTCCTGACGGTAACGGTACTGGCCGCCGCCGGGGAGCAGGGGGGATTCGGCGGCTTCCGCGGCGGACGCGCGCAGGACAGCCTCGTGGGCGATCTCCGCGAGACCGATGCCGCCGACGCGGCTGGCCGTGCCGGGGAGGAATTCGCGCAGGAAGTCGGGATTCAGGCCGACCGCCTCGAACGCCTGCGCGGAACGGTAGCTGCGGAGCGTGGAGATGCCGAGCTTGGACATGATTTTCAGCAGACCCTTGTCGACCGCCTGGATGTAGTTGCTGGCGGCGGTCACGGGGTCGAGTTTGATCGCGCCGGAATTCGCCAGCGCGGACACCGTGGCGAGCGCCAGGTACGGATTGATCGCGGTCGCGCCGTAACCCAGCAGCAGCGCGAAGTGCATCACCTCGCGCACTTCGCCGGACTGCACGATCAGGCCGGTTTCCGGACGGAGCCCGGCGTCGACCAGCGCGCGGTTCACGGCGGAGCAGGAGAGCAGGCTCGGGATGGCGGCCTGTCCCTGCGGCAGATCGCGGTCGGACAGGATCAGGATGTGTTCGCCGGCCTTCGCGGCGGCGACCGCCTCCTCCGCGAGCTTTTTCAGGGCGTCGCGCAGGGCGGCTTCCCCGCTCTTCGCCGGGAATCCGCAGCTCAGGACATGCGAATGATACCCCTGCACGCCGAAGTTCCGAAGCTGGCGGAGTTCGTCATCGGTGAGGACGGGGCGGCGGAGCTTGATCAGACGGGCGTGCTCGGGCGTTTCGTCAAGGATGTTGCCCTTGTTGCCGATGTAGGTCATCAGGCTCATCACGAGTTCCTCGCGGATCGGGTCGATCGGCGGGTTCGTGACCTGCGCGAAGAGCTGTTTGAAATACTGGAAGAGCAGCTGCGGACGTTCGGAGAGAACGGCCAGCGCGGCGTCGTTGCCCATGGACCCGACCGGCTCCTTGCCCTGCAATGCCATCGGCTTCATGATCACGTCGATATCCTCGCGGGTGTAGCCGAAGAGGCGTTGTTTCGCCGTCAGGTCCTCTTCCGGGCGCGAGGCGGTGATGTCGGTGAAGAGCCCGTGCACGGAGAGGCGGTTTTCTTCGACCCAGCGGCGGTACGGTTTACTGCGCGCCAGACGGTTCTTGACTTCGGAATCCGGCACGATGCGGTGATTTTCCATGTCCAGCAGGATGATCTCGCCGGGTTTCAGGCGGCCTTTCAGCTCCACGTCCTCGGCGGGGATGTCCAGCACGCCGGTCTCGCTCGCGAGCACGAAAAGACCGTCTTTACATTTTGTGTAACGCGCCGGGCGCAGGCCGTTGCGGTCCAGGATCGCGCCCGCGTTCACGCCGTCGGAGAACGCGATCGCCGCCGGTCCGTCCCACGGCTCCATGAGCGCGGAGTGGTATTCGAAGAACCCGCGCACGTCGCGTCCCATATAATATTTCGCGCCCCACGCCTGCGGGATCAGCATCAGCATGGCGTGTTCCGGGGAACGCCCTGCGGCGACGAGCAGTTCGAACATGTTGTCGAGCGAGGCGGAATCGCTCTGGCCGGGCTCGATCAGCGGGAGAAGCTTCGCGAGGTCGTCGCCGAAGAGAGGGCTTTTCAGGAGGCGTTCGCGCGCCCGCATGGCGTTCAGGTTGCCGCGCAGGGTGTTGATTTCGCCGTTGTGCGCCAGATAGCGGAAAGGATGCGCCAGCTGCCACGTCGGGAAGGTATTCGTGCTGTAGCGCTGGTGGACGATCGCCAGGCGGGAACGGAACAGTTCGTCGTCGAGGTCGGGATAGAATTGTTCCAGCTGGGTCGCGAGCAGCAGACCTTTATAAACGATATTGCGCGACGACATGCTGCAGATGTAAAGGTCGAGTTTGCGCTTTTCGATCAGGCGGCGCATCACGAAGAGCTTGCGTTCGAACGCCGCATTGTCCTCGAAGTTCCGCCCGTCGATGAAAAGCTGGCGGATCACCGGCATGTTCTTGCGGGCGGTGCGGCCGATCTTCTCCGGTACGACAGGGACCTCGCGCCATCCGAGGACGCCGCCTTCTTCCGCGCGTATGATTTCCTCAACATCCTTTTCCGCGCCAAGCCCGCCGAAGATCATCGCCACGGCGTATTTGCCGGCTTCGGGCAGCTTCACGCCCGCATTCGCGCGGAAGAATTCATCGGGCATGGAAAGCAGCAATCCGGCGCCGTCTCCGGTCTCCGGGTCGCTTCCGGCCGCGCCGCGGTGCATCAGGCGGCACAGGATGGTAATACCTTTTGTTACGATATCGTGCGATGCGCGTCCGTTCAGGTCGGCGACCATGCCGACGCCGCATGCGTCGTGTTCCTGCCGCGGGTCGTAAAGTCCCTGCGGCTGCTGTCGGAAGATTTGCTGTTCCATGTTTTTCGGCCTTTCTTGTCGAGTTTATTTTGGAATATGACAGGAGGAAACAAGCAAATTTTGTGCCAAAGTTCTATTCAGCGGAAAGGTCATCGCCCGGTTTTACAAGTTTTGTAATCATGTAATCCTGTAATTACAAGCTGTGTAATGTTCGTTCTCCGTTTCCCGCCTCAACGCGTTTGGCATGTTTTATGCTTGTGACCATCCGAAAAAAGTAACAAAAAACATCTCCGCACGGAAAGGAGTACCGCAATGTCTGATGCGGTCAAACATGAATGCGCAGTGGCGCTGCTCCGGCTTCGCAAGCCGCAGGAATATTATTTCAGCAAGTACGGCAGCGCCGACTATGGATTCAGCAAGATGGCGCTCCTGCTCGAAAAACAGCACAACCGCGGACAGGACGGCGCCGGGATCGCGTCGCTGTATCTCAACCCGGAACCCGGTCTTCCGGCGTACCGCGTGGAACGTTCCGCCGCCTCGGAAGACCCTCTGGCCGACCTGCTGGGGCGGTGCGGCGGCGCGCCGGGATTCGACGGCGGGCTTCTGCTGGGGCATCTGCGGTACGCGACGTACGGACGGGACGAGGAATCCGCCTGCCATCCGTTCGTGCACGATTCGAACTGCCTGCGGCGGACGCTGCTGCTCGCGGGCAATTTCAACCTCACGTCCGCGCAGGAGCTCTTCGAAAAATTCCTGCGTCTGGGGCACCATCCGAAGAGCCGCGCGGACGGTTACCTGATCCTCCAGATCATCGCGCACTATCTGGAACAGGACTCCAATCTTCACCCCGGTTCGCCGGACTGGGCGAAGATTCTCCGACAGGCGCTGAACGGCCTCGACGGCGCGTTCACCCTCTGCGGCATCAACGGCGCAGGCGATGCATTCGTAATCCGGGACCCCCATGCGATACGTCCCGGATATTTTTATTTTGACGATGAAGTCTTTACGGCGGCGAGCGAACGTCCCGCGATCCAGGCGGCGTTCGACTGCGCCACGTCCGAAGTCATGGAGGTCCCGCCGGGCAAGGCGGTGGTCGCCCGTGCGGACGGCGGCGTGGAGATCCTGGACTGCCTGGAGCCGGCTGAACGCCGCAGCTGCGTCTTCGAACGCATCTATTTCTCCCGCCCGAACGACGCGGACATCCACCGCGAACGCAAACGCCTGGGCAAGTCGCTGGTTCCGGCGGTGCTTCAGGCGGCGGACAACGATTTCGACACGACGTTCTTCAGCTACATCCCGAACTCCGCGCGCGTCAGCTACCACGGGATGCTCGAAACTCTCTTTATGATGGCGGCGCATCAGGACATGCGCGTGCGTTTCGGGGAGATCGCGATCAAGGACGCGAAATTCCGCACGTTCATAGCCGACGCCGACAGCCGCCGCGAGCTTTACATGCACGTCTATGATGTGACCTACGGGCTGATCCGGCCGGGCGTGGACACCCTGGTCGTGCTGGACGACTCCATCGTCCGCGGCAACACCATGCGGAACGCGATCCTGCCGATCCTCGACCGCCTCGGCCCGAAACGCGTCATCGTGGCGAGCTCCGCGCCCCCGGTCAAATACCCCGACTGCTACGGCATCGACATGGCGTGCGCGGGCGATCTGGCGGCGTTCCAGGCGGCGGTGGCGATCCTGCGGCGCACCGGGCGCGAGGACGTGCTGAACCGCGCATGCGAGGCGGCCCGGAAAGCGTTGTCCGGCGCCGCGCCCAACGAAAACCATATGCGTGAAATCTACGACGCGGTCGACGAGGAAGAGCTTTACGCCGAGATCGCGCGTCTTCTTACGCCGCCCGGGCTCAAGGCCGAACTCAAGGTCGTCTACCAGACCGTCGAGGCCCTGCGTTCCTGCTGCCCGGACTATCCCGGCGACTGGTATTTCACGGGGGACTACCCCACACCCGGCGGCATCCGAACGGCGAACCGCGCGCTGGTGAACTTCATGGAAAACAATCAGGAAAGAGCATACTGACATGAGCGATTATCAGGATTTTTGGAAACGGCAGCGCGAACGCAGGGCGTTCCTCGCGCTCGCCGACGGCACGGTCTTCCACGGCTATGCGTTCGGCGACCTGCACGACCGCACGGGCGAAGCCGTGTTCAACACCGGCATGACCGGATATCAGGAGATCATTTCCGACCCGTCCTACGCGGGGCAGTTCGTGACGCTTACGACCGCCGAGGTCGGCAACTACGGCTGCACGCAGGAGGACATGGAGTCGCGGAGCCTGTTCCTCAACGGCCTGATCGTGCAGGAACTCAACCCCGCCTCGAACTGGCGGTCCCGCGAGGAGCTGTCCGCGATCATGAAGCGTTACGGCAAGCCAGGCCTCGCCGGAGTCGACACGCGGGCGCTGACGCTGCATCTGCGCACGAAAGGCAGTCAGAAAGCCTATCTGCATGTGAGCGAAGAGGCGATCTCGGAAGAAGAGGCGGTGAAGCGGGCGCAGGCATGGGAAGGGCTTGAGGGACAGGACTACGCCTCCATCGTGACGACGCCGGTTCCGTACGACTGGAGCGAAGAAGGGAAATTCCATGTGGTCGTGTACGATTTCGGAGTCAAATACAATATTCTGCGGATGCTTGTCGCGCGCGATATGCGCGTGACGGTCGTCCCGGCCACGACCACGCCGGAAGACGTGCTGGCGGCGAAACCGGACGGCATCTTCCTTTCCAATGGTCCCGCCGACCCGTCCGCCGTGACCTACGCCATCGAAAACATCCGCGCGCTGCTGGGGCGCGTCCCGATGATGGGGATCTGCCTCGGTCACCAGCTGCTCGGGCTGGCGTGCGGCGCGAAGTGCGGCCGCCTGAAATTCGGGCACCACGGCTGCAACCACCCGGTCAAGAACATTCTTACCGGCGAGGTGGCGATCTCCAGCCAGAACCACAATTTCGCGCTGACGAACCTGCCCGCCGAACTTGAACTCACGCACATCAATCTGAATGACAATACAATCGAAGGAATCCGCCACAGAAGCCTCCCGGCGTTCAGCGTGCAGTACCACCCGGAAGCAGCTCCCGGGCCGCACGACGCCGCCGGACTTTTCGACGCGTTCCGCAAACTCATGGAGGACAGCAGATCATGAAAACGAAACACATCTTCATCACCGGCGGAGTCGTTTCCAGCCTCGGCAAAGGCATCACCGGAGCCGCCCTCGCGTTCCTCCTGAAACAGCGCGGATACCGCGTGGCGATGCAGAAACTCGACCCGTATCTGAACGTGGACCCCGGCACAATGAGCCCGTACCAGCACGGCGAAGTCTTCGTGACCGACGACGGCGCGGAGACCGACCTCGACCTCGGCCACTACGAACGCATCGCCGGCGTGACCTGCTCCCACGCCAGCAACTACACCTCCGGCCGCATCTACGGCAGCGTGATCGCGCGCGAACGCGCCGGCGGGTACCTCGGCGGCACCGTCCAGGTCGTGCCGCACATCACCGACGAGATCAAAGCCGCGATCCGGTCGCTGGAAAGCGACGACGTGGACATCGCGATCACCGAGATCGGCGGCACCACAGGCGACATCGAAAGTCTGCCGTTCCAGGAGGCCACCCGCCAGTTCAAGCTGGAGGCCCCCGCGGGCGACGCGATCTTCATCCACCTCACGCTCGTGCCCTTCATCCGCGCGGCGAAGGAGATCAAGACGAAGCCCAGCCAGCACTCCGTGGCGGCGCTCCGCAGCATCGGTATCGTGCCGGACATCCTCGTGTGCCGGTCCGAGGTGCCGATGGAGGAGGAACACCTGAACAAGCTGTCGCTCTTCTGCAACGTGCGACGCAACTGCGTGATCGAGGAGCTGGACGTGCAGAACTCCATTTATGAAGTGCCGCTGGAGCTGGAGGAACAGCAGTTCGACACGCGTGTGCTGGAACTGCTTCACCTCGAACCGC
>JAGCTY010000074.1 GCA_017963105.1 Lentisphaeria bacterium | reverse complement strand
GTCATCAGCCGCGTGAAGATCCTCTCCGGCCTGAACATTTCCGAGCGCCGCAAGCCTCAGGACGGCCGTATCCAGCTCAAGATCGCCGGACGCCCCATTGACCTCCGTGTGTCCACGCTCCCGACCTCCCACGGCGAATCCGTGGTGCTCCGTGTGCTCGACCGCTCCGTCGTCAACCTCGACCTCGACGTCCTCGGCATCAACGAAGACACTCTGAAGAGGATCCGCGAGATCATCGCCATGCCGAACGGCCTCTTCATCATCACCGGACCGACCGGCGCCGGCAAGACGACCACGCTTTACTCCGCCCTGAAGGAGATCAACAAGGTCGAAGACAAGATCCTCACCGCGGAAGACCCTGTGGAATACGACCTCGAAGGCATTGTCCAGCTCCCGATCAACGACGCGATCGGCATGACGTTCGCACGTGCGCTCCGTGCCTTCCTCCGTCAGGACCCCGACATCATCATGCTCGGTGAAACACGCGATATCGAGACCGCGGAAATGGCAGTTCAGGCATCCCTCACGGGACACCTGGTCTTCACCACGCTGCACACCAACGACGCCGCCGGCGCCGTGACCCGTCTGATCGATATGGGCGTCCAGCCCTTCCTCATCACCGCCTCGCTGATCGCCATCCTCGGCCAGCGACGTCTCCGCCGCATCTGCCCGCATTGCCGCACGGCGTTCGTCCCCACCGAGGACGACCTGAAGCTCCTCGGCCTTCAGAGGAAGGATATCGGCGACAACAAGTTCTACTACGGAAAAGGCTGTCCGACCTGCAACAACACCGGGTACAAGGGGCGAAAAGCCATTACCGAACTGCTGTGCATGAGCAGCAAGATCTCCTCGCTGATCCTGGACTCCGCGCCCGCCGTCGTCATCCGCGACAAGGCGCGCGAACTCGGCATGACCACCATGCGCGAGGACGGCATCCGCGCCATCCTGAACGGCGAAACCACGATGGAAGAAGTTCTCAAATACACCTAATAAGCATAAAGGGCCCTCAACATGGTTGAAATGGATGAATTACTGGATCTCGTCGTTACCGAAGGATGCAGCGACCTGCACCTCGAAGTCGGCGTCGCGCCCGTGATCCGCCTCCACGGTGAAATGACCCAGCTCGACCTCCCGGTGCTTACGCCGGAGGATACGGAAGCGCTGGTCAAATCGATCGCCTCCCCGCGCCACCTCCAGCAGCTCGCCGAGGACGGCGGTTCCGACTTCGGTTTCGCGTTCGGCGACCGCGCGCGTTTCCGTGTCAGCGCCTTCAAGCAGAAAGGCTGCGTCGGCGCGGTCCTGCGCCAGATCCCGAACGAGATGATGCCGCTCGACAAGATCGGCCTCCCGCCGAGCATCAAGGACCTGCTCTACCGTCCCCGCGGCATGATCCTCGTGACCGGCCCGACCGGTTCCGGCAAGTCCACCACGCTCGCCTCGATGATCAACGTCATCAACGAGGAGCGCGCCGTGCACATCATCACGGTCGAGGACCCCATCGAATTCTACCACCACCACAAGAAGAGCGTGGTGATCCAGCGTGAAGTCGGCGCGGACGTCCCGAGCTTCTCAGAAGCCCTCCGCCGCGCCCTCCGTCAGGACCCCGACATCATCCTCGTCGGCGAATTGCGCGACCTGGTCACCATCGAAGCCGCCGTCACCGCCGCCGAAACCGGACACCTGGTCTTCGGCACCCTGCACACCACCGGCGCGGCCCCCACCGTCGACCGTATCGTCGACGCCTTCCCGACCAACCAGCAGCCGCAGATCCGCACCCAGCTCGCCGCCGGTCTCGTCGGCGTCATCTCCCAGGTGCTCCTGCCGCGTATCGACAAGCCCGGACGCGTCGCAGCATTCGAGATCATGATCACCACGCCCTCCATCCAGGCGCTGATCCGCGACGGCAAGACCTTCCGTATCACGTCGGACATCCAGACCGGCGCGAAGTACGGCATGAACACCCTCGACTCCCACCTCGTCGAGCTTTACAAGAAGGGCATGGTCTCCTACGGTGAAGTCATCACGAAGGCCCAGGACCCCGAAGGCATCGTCCAGACACTCGCCGGAACCAACATCTGATTCTCGTTTCCGATTCATCATTCACATAATTTGGAGTTCTCAAAATGCCGATCTTCCAATACACCGCGATGGATGCATCCGGTAAGGAACAGAAGGGACAGCACGAAGCCGCAAGCGAAGAAGCCGTCGCATCGTTCCTGAAAGAACAGGGGATGTTCCCCACCTCCATCAAGCCGCTCGCCAAGGCGGCCAAGGCCAAAAAGGAAAAGGCCAAGGGCCCGTCCGCCTCGAAAGGCCTGAACCTCAACCTCGGCCCCGTGGTCATGAAGGGCAAGGACCTGACCGTCTTCACCCGTCAGCTCGCCATCCTGCTCGACGCCGGCCTCCCGCTGATCCGCTCGCTCAAGACGCTCGAACGCCAGGCCAAAAACCCGTCCGTGAAGACCATTCTCGGAAAGGTCGCCTACTCCGTCGAAGGCGGCTCCACCTTCTCCGAAGCGCTCGCGCAGCATCCGAAATCGTTCGATAAACTCTATCTGAACATGATCCGCGCCGGCGAGGCCGCCGGTAAGCTCGAACTGATCCTCACCCGTCTGGCTGGCTTCCGCGAAAAGGCCGCCAAGATCGCCGGCAAGGTCAAGTCCGCCATGGTCTACCCGGCCATCGTGCTCTCCATCGCCATCGGCATCACCATCTTCCTCATGATCTTCATCGTCCCGAAATTCGAGCAGATGTTCACGGAAATGCTCGACGGCGCACAGCTGCCGGCCATCACCCGTTTCGTCATGGGCGTCAGCCGCTGGCTCCAGAACAACATCATCATCGCCATCATCATTATCGTGGTCCTCGTGATCGCCACGAAATTCATTCTCAAGACGGAGAAGGGCAGGTTCTATTTCGACAAGGGCATCTACAACGCGCCCATCATCGGACTGCTCATCTCCCGCAACGCCATCTCCAAATTCTCCCGTACCCTCGGCACCCTCATGGGCTCCGGCGTCCCCGTCCTGAACGCCCTCCAGATCGTCCGCGACACCGCCGGCAACGAACTGGTCTCCAAGGCCGTCCAGCAGGTCCACGACGCAGTGAAGGAAGGCGAACCGATGGCCCCGCCGCTTCAGTCCACCAAGATCTTCCCCGACATGGTCATCAGTATGATCGAGGTCGGCGAGGAAACAGGCAAGCTCCCCGACATGCTCGAAAAGATCGCAGACACCTACGACGAGGAAGTCGACAACGCCGTCAGCGCCCTGACATCCATGATCGAACCGTTGATGATCGTCTTCCTGGCCGTCATCGTCGGCGGTATCGTTATCGCTCTGTTCAGCCCGCTGATCACCATCATCCAGACCCTCGGCGGCGGCTGATCCGCCTCGAACACGGTCCCGCCCAGGCGGGACCTTTTTTCTTTTCCGGGGAGGACAAGTCCTCCACTTCGGCAGTGCCGGGCTTCGCTTCCGGCACAGGATACGGAAAAAAAGGCCATGCGCTGCTTTTTGAACATCGGAAACACACATACAGCTATCTTCCTCGTGCGCGAGCGGAGCCGCGCACTGCTGCCGTGCAGGCGTTCGCCTGCCAGGCGGGACCTTTTTTCTTTTTCGGGAGGTGCGCATCCATGCGCTGCTTTCTGAACATCGGAAACACACACACGCAGATTCTCGAGGTCGCTCCAGGCGGGGACTGTATGCTTCGCACTGTCCCGACGGCAGTCTTCGATCCGGCATCGCTCCCGGACGGCGCGGAGATCGCCGCGGCATGCGTCGTAGCGGAAAAGATGGATGCGCTGCGGGCTCGAGGCGTCAGGTTCGCTACCCCGGAGGCCGCATCGCACTTCGTGGACTTCTCCCTTGTCGATGCATCGACGCTCGGACAGGACCGCGTCGCGAATGCCGTTTGCTTGACAAAAAAAGCCATTCTCCCGGCGGTTTCGCTTGATTTCGGCACCTGCATCACCGCGGAGGTCGTCGACGCGCAGAAGCGCTTCCTCGGCGGTGCGATCTTCCCCGGACGCACGCTCACACGCCGCGCCCTCAATCTCTACACGTCGAAACTCCCGTTCATCGAACTCGCGGACGAACTGCCCCCCTCCCCCGGCGCGAACACCGCCGACGCCATCCGCCTGGGCACCGACGCCGCCGCCATCGACGCCGTGGCGGGATTCCTCGCCCGCGTCGAAAAGATGCTGGGACGTCGCCCCACGGTCTGCGCCTGCGGCGGCGACCGCGCGTTTTTCCTCCGTGCGCCGGAACTCGCCGGCATGAAGGACGGCGGGGACGACTTCACACTTCGCGGGGTCGAACTGCTTTTCAGCTGAGATTTGTCAGTGTCATGAGGATCAAAATCTGCGGCATCAGGAACGAATCGGATTTGGCGGCGGCGCTCTCCGCCTCGCCGGACGCCGTCGGATTCCTCGTCGGACAGGTCCATCCTTCGCCCGATTTCATCCTTGCGTGTACCGCACGGCGTCTCGCCCGGTCCCTGCCGCCGTTCGTCCAGCCGTGGCTGGTCACGCATTTGTCTGCGCCAAATGAAATTCTCGACCTCGCCGACGCGGCGGCGGTCTGCAACATTCAGCTCCACGGGGAGTCCACGCCGGAGGAAATCGCCGCGATCCGCAGCGCCCTCCCGCCATGCGCCAAGCTCGTGCGCGCGGTCCATCCCGAACCGCAGGACGCCTTTTTCGAGTACGCCGACTACGTGCCGTTCATCGACGCGTTCCTGATCGACACGCTCAACCGGAAGACCGGACAGGTCGGCGGCACCGGGCTCACCGGAAACTGGCTCCGCGCCGCGCGGTTCGTGGAGGAATCCCCGGTCCCGGTCATCCTTGCCGGCGGCCTCACGCCCGCCAACGTCGCACGCGCTATCGAACGCGTTCGCCCCTATGCCGTGGATGTGAATACCGGCGTCAAAACGCCCGCGGACCGTACGGAAAGCGTTGCGCTCTGCCGCGCGTTTGTGAAGGCGGCCCGTTTGGCAGATTTTTAGAGATAGGTTCAAATCATCCCCGTGCCGGAGCGCAGCCCGGCACTACTGCAGTGGAGTAATTATCCTCCCCGCGCGTATGACGGACCTCTGAGGTGGATTCGAATTCCGGCTCGGATTAGAGTATCTTCTGATAATACACGATGGTGAGCCAGCGGCCGAATTTCCGGCCGGCTTCCCGCACGGTCCCTGCATACTCGTAGCCGCATTTCCGGTGCAGTTCGATGCTCGGCAGGTTTTCCGAGTCGATCACGCCGATGAGCGTGTGGATGCCGATTTTGCGGCATTCCTCCTCCAGACGCGCCAGCAGCGCCGTCCCGACGCCCGCCCGGCGCGCCGACGGCTCGACATAGACAGACAGTTCCGCCGCGTGCAGATACCCCTGGTAATGCCGGTACGGCCCGCAGGAGGCGAACCCCAGGAATGCGCCGTCGTCGGACTCCGCCGCCAGCACGGGGTAGTTTCCCGCCGCGTGCTCGTCGAAATACGCCCGCATGTACGATTCCGGGTGCGGATCGCAGTCGTACACCCAAGTCGTATGCACGACGGCATCGTTCAGAAGCGCCAGGATATGCGGGGCGTGGCGTTCGAAATCGGCGGGGACGATCTTCATGTGCGCGCCGCTCATTTCCCGGTCAGGGCGGGCAGGACGCCCTCCTGTCGCCAGACGTACGCCCGGCGGTCGAGTTCCTCGCCGTTGTCCCAGAAGACCGGGCAGATGCCGTTGTTCTTCGCGTGGCGCACGATGGAGCGGAAATAGTCGATGCGGCTGGCGCGGTCCTTGCCCCGCAGCAGGCAGCCGTACTCGCCGATGATGACCGGGATGCCCTTGTCCAGGTAAAGTTCCTTCAGCTTCGCGAAGTTGGCGTCCATCGCCCTGTGGTCTTCGTCGGTCCCCCAGCTGTACTGGTATCCCCAGCTCGTGCCGGGCGTAGCGATGGCGAACTGCGGCGGCAGGTAGTAATGCACGGACACGATGCAGCGCGGATCGTCCGGGAGGGTCAGATAGTCGCATGCCTTGTCGAGGTCGGCGCCGATCCCGGGCAGCAGGAGCCAGCGTTTTCTGTTCCCACCGCCGGACGCGCGGATCAGCTTCACGAATTCGTCGTTCACGCGGTTCACCAGCGCGCCGTTCTCCCCGATCGGCAGGTCTGTGAAATCGATCTCGTTCATCGACTCGAAGATCAGGTGGTCGGTGCGATCGCGGAAGCGCGCGGCGATCTGCCGCCAGGCGGCGCGGAACTGCGTCATGGTCCCCTCATAATCCTTCGACGCCTTTTCCAGCCAGGATTTCTCGTGGTGCAGATTGATGATCACATACATCTTTTCCGCCAGCGCCCAGTCCACGACCTCCTCCACGCGCGACATCCACGCCGGATCGACCGTGTATTCCGGCCCGTCGCCCATGTGCGGCCCCCAGGTCACCGGGATGCGGATCGTGTCGAATCCCTGCTCCCTGATGTACATGATCAGTTTGCGCGTGGTGCGCGGATTGCCCCAGGAGGTCTCCAGCTCCAGGCCGCCGCGCCGCCCGCCGACGTTCGGCCAGGCGTCGAACGTATTGCCGAGGTTCCAGCCCAGCCCCATGCCGGACACGAACGCGAGGCCTTCCGACTCCTTTTTCCCGCCGGAGGAAACGCAGCACAGGAGCCATGCGGACACGCAGACGGCGCAAAGGAACAGGACGATGTTTTTCACGGAGGGGAAAATGTTTCCGGGCATTTGGGAACCGCCTTTCCGGGTTTGTCAGGTTATGTCATGCTGAGGGCAAGACGATTTTGCTTGCAAAAACAATGAGGCTAATATAGCATGTCCCGCCGCATTTTCAAACGAAAAGCGCGGACAAATCTTTCCGGCAACGGTAAAAAAGGGAGAAATGTCAGGAAAAACGGTTGTTTTCAGTTGACTTTTTCGGGAAAACGATGTATCTTTTATATTACCGGTTCAAAACGAGGCCATATCCACCTTGTTCCGCCGATTCATCTTTCTTTCCGGAGTTCTGCCTTATGAAAAAATATTTGTCTTTCGCGGCAATCCTGCTCGGCATCTGCTGTTCGGTTCTTTTCCTCTGTGCCTGCGGAAAAAAAGACCAGAAACAGAAACGGGTCAATCCGGAAACGCTGCGCCTTATGCAGAAAACGCAGTCTGAGCTCACCGCGTGCGTCGACCGCTGTCGGTCCGCCGCCGAGCAGGATTCCGAAAACAAGGAGATATACCTCGCCCTCGCCAATTCCCAGCAGGTCCTCGTCGACCGTCACGAGACCATCATCAACATCCTGCTGAAAAAGTTCAAATGGGAAAGAGTCTCCACGATTGCCTTTCCCATCGAAATGGACCCGCGGACGATTGTCCTCCCTCCGCTGGACGAATACCGCGATATCCTGGCCAACGGCGATCCGCAGAACACCCTGCGCGAAATACTGATCGCGCTTGAGATCACCAACAAAGTCCTGGAATCCGATCAGGCCGTCTCAATGATGATCAACCCCGATGCGGAAGAGGCCCCCGGGATCGGGTTCTATCTCTGTCCCGTCTGCGGGCACCTCACCCTGGGGGAGCCTGAGGAAAACTGCCCGGTCTGCCATTCCGACAGGGAAAGACAGATCGGATTGAAAAACGGCGAACTCCCGCCCCGTGAAAAAAACACTTTCGTCACGGTTTCGGAGTAGGATGGTCCTCCGCTCCTGTTTTTCCCCGCGTCGGATGGATTGAATCTCATCCGGCGCATTTTTTATTCAGACGGAGGGATTGTTCCGGTCCGGCAGTTCGGATTTGTTCAGGATTCTGGTGTGGTACAGGATCGAGCCGCCGATCACCAGTCCCGGGATCAGGAATGGGATCGCCTCCGCGAACCGGGCCACGATGCCGAACCCCAGCACGGACAGGCGGTTCTTCGCGACCTGTTTTCGCAGCACGGACACATGGTATCCCTGGCGCATGGCGCAGTCGTGAAGATACGAGCGTCCGCAGATCGCGCTGCGGAACAGGAATCCGACGTATGGAATCCAGAACAGCAGGAAATAGACCAGGTAGGAGGCAACCGTCAGCAGGATATACCCCGCGGTAAGGCGGAGGACCCGGCCGTACGTCTGATCCGCGCCGGGATGCTCCGGATAGGCTTCCTTCTCGAACGCGTCGACCAGGATGTCGAACAGCATGTTGCCGAACATCTCGTAGAAGGTCCCGATAAAACAGACCAGGACGACGGGGACGATGATCCAGAAGAACAGCGACAGGCACCAGTCCAGCGCCGCATGAAGCCATGACAGCCATTCGGGAAAGGAGAGCCCCGCGGCCCATCCGCGAAGCCACGGAACGGCCCAGAAAAAGAGCGCGAACAGGATGCCGGCGTACATGACCAGCACGAGCAGCAGGGGCGGCAGGGCATACGGCCACAGGCGCGGGCGCGAGAAGAAAACGCGGATTCCGCGGAGGGCGCACTTCGCGCCGTATGTCAGATCGCCCGAAGAATTCATGCAGGAATGCCCGTCCGGTCCATAATATCCGGGGGAAGGATCATTTCCCGTCGTGGAAGCTCGTCCAGAGGTGTTCCTCCTCGTCCGTGCGCTTCGGCGTGACGTCCTCCATGCGGAGCATCCGCGCCAGGTTGTGCGCCAGCGTGCGCATGGTCTGGAGGCCTTCGGCGTCCTTGCGGACGTCGTCCGCCGTGAACCCGTGCACGGAGTTCCAGTATTGCGAGGACACGACCGGCATCTGGTTGATCGTGAAATACTTGTTCAGGCGGTCGAACGATGCGCTCGCGCCGCCGCGCCGGCAGCTGACCACGGCCGCGCCGGGCTTGAATTTCAGGAGCTCCCCGGCGGAGAAGAACAGCCGGTCCAGCAGCGCGCACAGTGCGCCGTTCGGCCCGGCGTAATACACGGGCGATCCGATCACGATGCCGTCGGAGCGCTTCACGGCTTCGACGAGCGCGGGCAGAGCGTCATCCTGGAACGCGCATTCGCCGCGTTCCCGGCACGCGCCGCAGGCGATGCAGCCGCGCACGGGCTTTTTCCCGAGCTGGAAGATCTCGGACGTAATGTTTTCCGTCTTGAGCGTGGCGGCGATTTCGCTGAGCGCGGTGAAGGTGCAGCCGTCGGCGTTCGGGCTGCCGTTGAGCAGGAGCACGTGCATGGTTCGGATTCCTTTCAGATGGTGCAGGTTGAAGGAAGAAAAGAGGCGGGCCGGAAAACGCTCCGGTCCGCCTGCAGAGATTCGGATTCGGGAAAAGATTCAGCTTACTTCGCGGAAACTTTCTGGATCCAGGCGTCGAGGGCGGAACCGGCGTTCGCGGCTTCCGTGCCCTTGTACGCGAAAACTTCGGGGAAGTAGTTGATTGCCGGGACCGCGGCCTTCGCGTCGGCGAGATACTTGAACGTGGCCGGATTGCCCTGGCCGTGCGTGCAGAAGAGCGCGACGGTCTTGCCCTTCAGGTCGTAGGACTGGAGGAACGTGCGGACCGGCGGCGCGAACGTGGAGAACCAGATCGGGGTGCCGACGTAGATCGGGTCGTACTTGGAGAGGTCGAGGTTCATTTCCTTGATGGCCGGGGCTTTCGGCTGCTGGAGGTCGCGCTGGCCGAGCTGCATGACGCTGCCGAAGTCGGTCGGATACGGCGTGACCATTTCGATCAGGGCGATGTCCGCGCCGGTCTTCGCCTTGAGCATTTCGGCGACGACCTTGGTATTGTGCGTCTCGGACCAGGTCCAGTATACCACCAGCGGTTTCACCTTTGCGGCTTCGGCCGCCGCGGGCGCGTCGGCGGAGGCACTGGAATTGTCGCTGCTGCAGCCGAAGAATGCGGCGGCGGACAGGACGGCGGATGCGGCAAGAACAAAAAGACGTTTCAGTTTCATGAGTTCAGCTCCTTGAGTTTGGATTTGTTATATTGCAGTACGAAACTATACCACCGGTTCCGCCTGTTTTCAAGTCCGTAACGTTAAAAAAATCGAAATAAGGCACGATTCCATGATCCCCCCGGCACGGACACGGTTGAGACGCGGTTTTCCTTCGTGTCCGAGCGGAGCCGGGCACTGCCGAGGTTGAGGCTTTGCCTCACATGCCCTGCGCGGAGATTCGTGCCGCCTGTTCGCGGTCAAGAGAATGCGGATACAGACGGTCGCAGAAGATGTCGAAGACCGTTTCGGAGGCCTCCGCCTTGAATCCGTTGTCCCTCAGGCGAGACGCGGCCGGCCCCCGCAGGGATGAAAGCTTATTCACCGGATACAGCTTGCCGTTGCGACTGACCAGCAGACGTTTCGCCGCGGGATCCCACGAAATGCCGAGCTTCACCCACTGGTTCACGGGGAAAAACGTCTCATCGAGCGCTGGCAGCACGACATACGACACACCGTCGACCGTGAAGACCACAGGCTGCTCCGGAGTCGTGATGAGGTCGAACTCGTCCCAAACGGAGAGCACTGGGACGACGCCCTCCGGTTCCGAAGAAAAACGGATGTTCGCGGAGAACGCGAATCCAGCTCCATCGGTCGGATTCCACCACTGTTCCGGACGCCACGCGGCGCCCTTCAGACGGTGGAACGGCGCGGGCTCGATGGCAGGTGTGGCCTCGACTTCGATTCTCTCGGACGGCTGCGCCGCGGGCTGCGGCTGTGCGGTTTCCTGCACGGCGGGCTGTTCTTCGGCGGCGGGCTGCGGAGGATTCGGGGCCTTCTGGAAGAAACCGGCCGCGGACAGGAACGTCACGAAGATCAGCACGGGGGAGATGAAGCGGATGAACACGGACCAGGAGATGACCGGGAGGCGCGTGCGGTTGAATTTCTGGAGTTTGGAAAGGTCTTTCAGGTCGGCTCCGGTGCGGTAGAGTTCGCGGGCCGCGCCGTTGGTGCCCCAGACCCAGCCGGCGTAGAACGCCGCCGCCAGGCCGTTCAGGAGCAGGATCCAGTTGCTCGCCACATAGTCGATCAGGTTGAACAGGCTGCCCTTCACGCCGCCGAAGAGGCCAGTGAGCAGACGGTGAAGCGAGGGAAGATGCGTCCAGTCGTTCACGCTGAACGAGATCACGCATCCGAGCCCGGTGATCAGCACGGTGGAAAGCAGCACGGAGGCGCGGCGCGACAATTTCAGGTTCTGCATGAAGCTGGACACGACCGCCTCCTGCAGGCTCAGGCCGCTGGTCAGCGCGGCGATCGCCAGGAGCAGGAAGAACAGGCCGTTCCAGAGCCAGCCGAGGCCGCCCGGGATGGATTCGAACGTGATCGGAAGGGTGTTGAACACGAGCGCGGGCCCCTGCCCCGGGTTGCCTCCCTGCGCGAAGAGCGCCGGGAAGATGGCGAGTCCGGCGAGCATGGCGATGAGCGTGTCGAAGAAGACGATCCAGAGCGAGGATTTCAGGATGTTGCGTTTCTTGCTCAGGTAGCTGCCGTAGGTGATGAGGATCGCCATGCCCAGGCTCAGCGAGTAGAACGCATGTCCGAGGGCGTCCAGCACGCTCGAACCGTTGATTTTGCTGAAGTCCGGCTTCAGGAAGAACTCCACGCCTTTCGACGCGCCGGGCAGCGTCACGCTGCGGATCACCAGCACGACCACGAGCACGAAGAGCAGCGGCATCATGATCTTCGAAACCGTTTCGATGCCCTTCTTCACGCCGAACCAGCAGATCGCCGCCGACGCGAGCATGAAGGCGAGCGTCATGCCGGACGACAGCCAGCCGCTGGACGACACCTTGCCGAGGTACGCCCCGGCCTCTTCCGGCGAGGCGAAAACGAGCTCATGCGCGAACGATTTCCACGCGTACAGGAAGATCCAGCCGCCGATGATCGCATAGTAGGACAGGATCAGGCCCGCCACCAGCGTACAGGAGAATCCGACCGTGGACCACCCGTAGTGGTAGATCAGGATGCTCAGAATGATCAGCAGGACCGACATGCCGTAGTTGCCGGAGGACGCCAGCGCGGCGGCCAGCCCCAGCCCGAATCCGCATGCGACCTTCGGCAGGCGCGGCGACCGGATCGCGAAGTGCTGGAACGCCTTGATCGGATCGCCCTGCGAAGCGCGCCCGATGGCAAGTTCCGCCAGCATCACCGGCAGGCCGACCAGCGCGATGCAGAGGAGATAGATCAGGACGAACGCGCCGCCTCCGTTCTCCCCCGTGATGAAGGGGAACCGCCACACGTTGCCGAGTCCGATGGCGGAACCGACCGCCGCCATGACGAATCCGAATGAACTGCCCCAATGCTCGTGTTTTACGCCGTCTGCCATAGATGTCTGTGCCCTTTTCCGATGCGGGTTAGTCAGCCTCTCAGAGCTGGATGTTGTCGATCAGCCGGGTGCTGCCGAACTTCGCGGCCACCGCGATCGTGAAGGATTTGCCGGGTTCGAGCGAGGCCGCCGGCAGCATCGTGTCCGAATCGGTCAGCTCGACGTATTCCACCAGACCGCCCGCCGCCGTGATCTCCGCGCGGATGTCGGCGATCAGCTTCGCCGCCGAAATGCCGGGCTGCGCGGCGAACGTCTTCTGCGCGCGGAACAGGCTGCTGGAAATCGCCAGCGCGCGGCGGTGTTCGTCCTCGGAGAGGTATTTGTTGCGCGAACTCATGGCGAGGCCGTCCGCCTCGCGCACGATGGGCGCGGTGATGATCCTGATCGGGAAATTCAGGTCGCGGACCATGCGGCGGATGATCGCCGCCTGCTGGGCGTCCTTCTGGCCGAACACCGCCAGGTCGGGCAGCGCGGCATTGAAGAGCTTCGAGACGACCGTGGTCACGCCCTCGAAGTGGATCGGGCGCGACTTGCCGCAGAGGTTCTTCGAAATGGTGTTTTCGTAGACGTGGCAGGTCAGCGGTTCGGGGTACATGTCCTCCACGCCGGGCGCGAAGATCACGTCGACGTTCCGGGCTTCGCAGAGTGCGCGGTCACGCTCGAAGTCGCGCGGATATTTCGCGAAATCCTCGTTCGGGCCGAACTGGATCGGGTTCACGAAAATGGAGATGACGACAGCGTCCGCGCCGTTCGCGCGGGCCGCGTCGATGAGCGAGAGATGTCCGTCGTGCAGGAATCCCATGGTCGGCACGAGACCGACGATCTTGCCGGCCTTATGCGCGTCGCGGGACCACTGCTGAAGTTCGGGAATGGAATGAATGACCTGTGCCATAATACACCTCGGTTTTCACTGTTTGCTGTTACGGGCGATGCGGGCGGCCACGGCGCGTTCGTAGGCGTCGAGGTCGTCGATTCTGATCTGCGCCACGCCGGAAGCCATGGCGGCCTCGGCGACCTTGCGCGCCACGCGGGGCACGACGCGCGGATCGAACGGCTTCGGGATCACGAACGACGCCTTCAGCGGGATCTCACCCTCGAAAATGCCTTTCGCCGCCTCTTCGGGATACGCGGCGGAGAGCAGCTGGCGGATGTCCTCCGGCATCGGCTCAGCCACGATGTCCGCCAGGGCACGGGATGCCGCCAGCTTCATCGCCTCGTTGATATCCGACGCGCGGGTATCGAGCGCGCCGCGGAAGATGCCCGGGAACCCGAGCACGTTGTTGACCTGGTTGCTGTAGTCGGAACGCCCCGTGCCGGCGACAGCCGCGCCCGCGGCCAGGGCTTCGTCCGGGAAGATTTCGGGCGTGGGGTTCGCCATGGCGAACACGACCGCGCCGGGCGCCATCGTGCGGACCATGTCTCCGGTCAGCGCCTTCGGCACGGAGACGCCGACGAAGACGTCCGCGCCCCTGATCGCATCGGCGAGCGTGCGGGCGTCCGTATGGGCGGCGAAACGCTGTTTCTGCGGATTGAGGTCGGTGCGGCCGTCGTGGATTACTCCTTTGGAGTCGCAGAGGATGAACTTGGAGCGGTCGGCGCCCGCGGACACATAGTATTCCGCGCAGGCGATCCCGGCGGCTCCGGCGCCGTTCATCACGAACCGGCAGTCGCCGATCTTCTTGCCGACCACGCGCAGGGCGTTCAGGATGCCGGCGAGGGAGATGATGGCGGTGCCGTGCTGGTCGTCGTGGAAGACCGGGATCTTCATGGCTTTCTTCAGCGCGGGCTCGATGGCGAAGCACGCCGGCGCGCCGATGTCTTCGAGGTTGATGCCGCCGAACGAGGGTTCGAGGCGGGCGACGGTCTCGATCACCTTGTCGGGATCGGTGCGGCCGTCCTCCTTGAATACGCCGCCGATGCAGAGCGCCACGGCGTCGATGTCGGCGAAGCGCTTGAACAGGACGGATTTGCCCTCCATGACGGGAAGTCCGGCCTCCGGGCCGATGTTGCCGAGCCCGAGCACGGCCGTACCGTCGCTGACCACAGCCACGGTGTTGGCGCGGCCGGTGTAGTCCCATATCTTCTCCGGGTGGTCATGGATTTCGACGCAGGGAACGGCGACGCCGGGCGTGTACGCCAGGGAAAGGTCGTCCTGCGTGGTGCAGGGTTTCGAAGGCAGGATCTTCAGTTTGCCCGGCTGCGGATTCGCGTGGTAGGCCAGACTGCGGGAGGCAAGGTCGTTCGACATGGTTTTATTCTCCAAAAGTTGTGTTGAATTTGTTCAGGTTCGGACCGGGATGCCACGCCCGGCGAGGAAGCGTTTCGCGTCGCCCACGGTGTATGTCCCGAAATGGAAGATGCTGGCGGCGAGTACGGCATCCGCACGGCCTTTTTCGATGACCTCGGCAAGGTCGTCCAGGTCGCCCGCACCGCCGGACGCGATAACGGGCACCGGCACGGAGTCGGCGACCGCGGCGGTAAGCTCGCAGTCGTACCCGGCCTTCGTGCCGTCAGTATCCATGCTCGTGAGCAGGATCTCGCCCGCTCCCAGCCCCACGCCGCGCACGGCCCATTCCAGCGCGTCGATCCCGGTCGGACGGCGTCCGCCGTGCGTGTAGACTTCCCAGCGGTTCTCGCCGGGGACGCGCCGGGCGTCGATCGCCAGCACGATGCACTGCGCGCCGAACCGGTCGGAACCCGCTTTGATGAGATCGGGGTTCAGAACTGCGGCGGTGTTCAGGGAGACCTTGTCCGCGCCGGATTTCAGCATCAGGCGGATGTCCTCGGCGGTGCGGATGCCGCCGCCCACGGTCAGCGGGATGAACACCTGGTCGGCGGTCTTCGCGATCACGTCGACCACGCTGGCGCGGGCGTCGCTGCTGGCCGTGATGTCCAGGAAAACGAGCTCGTCGGCGCCCTGCCGGTTGTATTCCACGGCGGCCGCCACGGGATCGCCCGCGTCCACGAGCCCCACGAAATGCACTCCCTTCACGACGCGTCCGTTGTTCACGTCCAGACAGGGGATAATACGTTTGGCAAGCATCTTCGTGCGGCTCCTTTCCTTGATTTCGAAACGGCGGAATGAATCATCGGTATGCCCGAAAAAAATCTATCCTGTTAATATACATGAAAATGCGCCTGTTTTCAAGAAAAAATCAGGCGGTTTCAGGCGGTTTTCCGCGTTTTCGCGCGCGCATGAGGGGCGACACGTCCGATCCTGCCGTCCGCCGTCCTGCCCGGCATATCCGCACGGACATGGAGACGGCACACAGAAAATGAGGGGACCGGGGAATCAATCTCCCCGACCCCGGAACGCCTTCGGGCATCTCAGGGAATTCAGATCCCGTCTGCCCGCTCTTCGCGCAGATGCAGCCGCAGGATGCGGAGCAGTTCCTGCATGGCGGCGGGACTGCGGTGGATGCTGTGTCCGGAGTGGACGATCACTTCGCTCGCGGCGTTGTCGAGATGACTGCTGGAATACGGTACCACGCCGTCTGTTCCGCCCGGATGGTCGGCGCGGTCAGTGTCGCCGATGATCGAATGAAAGACGAGTCCCTGTTTCATGGGGGAGTCCGCGAGGGCCTGGATGAAGATGGAATCCGGGTCAAGGTCATAAAGTCCGGAAACGGTATTTTGACCTTCTTTATCTCCTCTTTCACGGTGCAACTGTTCGAGCTCCTTATACTTTTCCCTGTTGATCTTTTCGAATACACGGGCGAAGATCGGGAGTTTTTCCCGCAGGGTTTTCGGGAGATTGACGAGCCGCGAGCCGAAGCGCGCGACCGACCACTTCGCCATCTCGGACCCCCGGTGCGGCACGGCCATGAAAACCACACGGTTGACGAACGGCAGCGGCGGGAGGACGGCGAAAGTCTCGACCACTTCCAATTCGTCTTCCGAGAGCGAAGCCGTGATCTCGTCCCATGTCCGCTGCGTCACCGTTTCGACCATGTAGTGAGGATCGCCCTGCAGGAGCGTGCGGGAGACCAGGCCGCCCATGCTGTGCCCGATCAGGACCATTTTGTCGAAATTCTCGCGTGCTTCCGGCGTGGTGCCGAGTTCCTCCCGCGCAGCCAGCAGGATCTGGCGCAGATTGCCTGCGGTCGCCAGGATCGGCATGCCGCTGGAGAAAGAGTAGAACCAGAACTGGTAGCGTTTCCGGATGACCGGGTCGTTTTTCAGCGCATTGATCATCTGCACCCAGGTGTCGGGACTGGACATCAGCCCGTGGATGAAGAGCACCGGGATCTTGTCCGGCTGGTACGGTTCGATCAGGAACAGCCCGGAGTGGTCCTCCTGCTGGTCGGACTCCAGCATGACGGAGATCAGGTTGCGGTCGGGCAGGCTGTTCAGGAAGCAGGCGAGCGGGGTGGAGAAATCCAGCGCGAGCGGGACATTGTCCTCCGCCAGGAACTCGAGCTCCTTGGGGGCCGTTTCCTCCAGGGAAGTGTCCAGGTAGTCCAGCCGCACTTCCATTTCGTTCGAGTCGTTTTCCTTGAGTTCCACGATCAGCGTCACCGGGATCGTCAGTCCCCTCGGGCATTTTAATGTCTTGTGCGTCTCCTGCGGCGCGAGGAACCCGACCAGCGGGATTCCGACGCCCGGCTGCCGGTTTTTCTGCATCAATGCCTTGACGGAATAATCGGAGCAGAGGGTGAAATCCTCGACCGTGTCGTCGGGGACGGAAAGATGATAGAACGGCTTCTCGAAGAAATAACGCCGGTCCTCCAGGTCAAGCAGGCTGAAGGAATTGTTCGCCAGCAGCTTGTGCTCTTTCAGATAACTGAATATCCCGCGGCAGGAGTCGTTGTAGATCTGCATCATGCGGAAGGAGGCGAAGTTACTGAACGGGATATCGGTCTCCGGCATGGCGGCAAACGCCGCTTTCGTGTAGTAAAGCGCCGAAAGATGGCCGCAGATGGCGAAATCCATGTCGCCCGAATCCAGAGCGGCCCAGTGGCAGAGGTCGGCGGCGATGCGCAGGAATTTCGGATCGTCTGAGATCGCATAATACTCGTTGAGCTTGTGCAGGGCCGACACAGGGTCGCTTTCATAGTCGATCTGCTCCATATTGCCCCGCAGGAAGTTCTCGGACTCGAAGGAAAGCCCTTCGCGGGAGAAGGATTCATCCTGGTAGTATTTTTCCATTTCCGATGCCGACGCGGGCGAGATCGTCACTTCGCGGCTCTGGACGAAAGAACATGAGGTCAACAGCAGCCATGCCGCTGCCATGATTCCCAGTTGCACGATCAGACCCATACTGGACCAGAAAGCGAAACGACTCTGTCCGAAGCTTTGTTTCATGAATTCATCTCCTCAGGTTTTGTTTATTTGATTCGTATCAGACAGATTCAGTGTTCATGGAGCCAGCGGGCCTCCGATTCGCCTCCGTAACGGGCGGGCGGCGCGTCTTTGCCCAGGCAAAGCCCCGGCACGAGCGAACGCGCCCGGAGCGAGCCGAAGCTTTCGTCTTCACGGTGGACGATCAGGTCTTTTTCGAAAAGCATCTTGGCCGCCATTCCGTTCAGCATTACGCGGATGTCGTCGCTGTCCAGATGCTGGTCCACGGCGGGCAGCATCGGCAGCAATCCCGTCGTGCAGTTGCGGTAGAGGCTGTTGTAGAATTGCGGTTTCAGCTGGAGTTCCGCCGCCCGTTCGAAAAGCGAAAGGACCGTTTCGCGCAAGTTCCGGCGGTCCATGTCCAGACGGTAGACATAGAGCGTTTCTCCGCGGTGATCGACGCGCAGTCCGTAGAGGTCTTCCGGGGTCCCGGCGAGCATGGCCAGTCCGTAGCGACGATAGAGCCCGTCAATGCCGTTCTGTTTTGCGCCCTCGGGCAGCCGTGTCTCCAGCGAGATCACGACCGTTGTGCCGTCCGCGAAGTTCAACCCCAGCATGGAGTGCGCGATCTCCTCCATGTTGTCCCAATGCGAGAACACCGCGTCAATGGAGGAGATCTGCTCCGGGTCGACGGTCAGGGTGCGGTACCGGACATCGAAATCCGTCTCGGACCGGTAGACGAAATCCCGCACATTGAGAAGTTCAAAGCTGCCGTTGTCGAGCCTGTTCACTTCCAGCGTATACCACCATGGTTTCTGCCAGATCGTATGGCGGAAACGCTCTTCCGGGCTGATGAGGCAGAACACCGCGGTAAGCAGGACTTCGATCAAGGCCGTCCCCAGCAGCGCCGGGCGGAAAAACAGGCTGGCGATCAACGAAGCCAGCAGCAGGACGACGCCGCACCAGGAGACGAAAACGGGGATGTCGAAAGCATGGAAAAATGCTCCGGCACACCACGGCACACCGAGCGCCAGCACCGCAAATGCCACCCAGAAGAGCGTCTTCAGAGACCGGATGCCCAGGGCGCGCAGAATTCGTATCAGCCATTTTTTCACAGATGCTTGACTTCGACCGATTCTGAACATAAGATGGGAATGCAACCAGATTTCGACAACAAAATATTTACTAATGTATACCGCAAAGAAGAAAATACAAGTCGAAATTATTATGACGGAGGCATTTTCTATCCGTTTTCTTTCATCGACGCACCTGTGCCTCCCGATTCACTCCGCTTTCATGAGATTCGGAATGATTCGGTTGAATTGCCGATTGCTCTGCGGAAGCAAATCCGGCCTCCGCCGAAACGCCGGAACCGGCATTTCAGGTCGCCATGTTCCGTCAGCCCTGCGGAGGACGGTTCGGACGGTTGTTCTCGGACTTGCCGCCGTCCTGCTTGCCGTCGTCCTGCCTGCCGCCCTCCTGCCTGCCGCCCTCCGGACGCGGCGGTCGCGGCGGTCGGTTCGGGTTGTTCTGCTGAGGACGCGGATTGTTCTGCTGAGGACGCGGATTGGTCTGCTGAGGACGCGGATTGGTCTGCTGAGGACGATTCTGCGGACGCTGATCGCCCGCGGGCCGCTGGGGACGTTCGCCCTGCTGTTTCCGCTGCTGTCCGTGCGGACGGTTCGGGTTCTGTCCGTCAGGAGCGCCCTGCCGTGCGGGCTTCTTCGGCTGGGGCACGGCATTTCCGTTCGTATCGTCGGGCTGGTCCGCATCGCCGGAACCGGATTGTTTCCGCGGGGCGTTCTCCCCCTGCCCCGTGCCGCGCACCTTGTATTTATCGAGGTACACGACCGTGACTTCGGAGGCGGGACAGACCACGGTATGCGTGGAGTTTTCCAGCTGGATCGTGACTTTCTGCGTCAGGAGGTTGCGGTCGACCACACGGCCGCGTCCGTCCTTGCATTCGCAGAGTTCGCCGCGCCTCGGCATGGTCTTTTCGAGCTCCAGGTAGCCTTCATGCTCGTATTTGAGGCAGCATTTCAGCCTGCCGCAGATGCCGGAGATCGTGGACGGCGTGAGCGAAAGGTCCTGCTCCTTGGCCATCTTCACGTTGATGGACGCGAAATCCTTCAGGAACTGGCAGCAGCAGAGCGGGCGTCCGCAGTTCGCGATGCCGCCGAGGATGGCGGTCTCGTCGCGCACGCCGATCTGGCGCAGCTCGATGTGCGTGTTGAATTCCTGCGACAGCAACTTCACGAGTTCGCGGAAATCCACGCGCCCCTCGGCGCTGAACTGCACCGTGATGAGTTTGCCGTCGTACGAATAATGCGCGTTGATCAGTTTCATGGGCAGCCCGAGGCGGTCCACGTACTGCCCGGTGATCCGCAGGGCCGATTTCGCGCGCATCTGGTTCTCGTGCGCCTTGCCCTGGTCCACCACGGTCGCCTTCCGCTGGATCGCGTAGATTTCATTCTTCCGCGCGGAAAACACGGTCCCGCCCGATTCGCGCTCCTCCTCGACGGGCGCGGCGGGGACGGATTCCGGCGGCGGCGCGTCGAACTGCTTCACGATCTGTCCGTAATCCAGGTAGAAATCCTTGCGGATCACGCAGAAGTCGCCGACATGCAGGCCGAGCGAGGAATCGCACCGGGCGTTGTACCCGGAGCCGTTGTCCAGCAGTATCCCGTAAACAATATCCATACGGTTTCCGATCTCTTTTTTCAGGCCATGGATTCCCGGCCGGGCGTCCGCGGAGGCGGCTGCCCGCACAAGCAAGCTCAGGCCATGCTCAAAACGCGGCGTCCGTCACCAGCTGATGACGAGCTTCTTGGTCGAGGCCAGCTTGTCCAGGTCCTTGGCGTCCTTGTCCTTCTCGACCACGCCGTACGCATACACGGCGACCTTCGTGCGGAGGTCCTGTCCGGTACGGTTGTTGACCTTGTTGACGGCTTCCACAGCGTCGACGGCCTTGATCTTGCCGTCGAAATCGACGTCGAGGATCACCTGGTAAGGACGGCCCCACGGATCCAGGATGCCCTTGTTTTCGTCGTAGCCCACGCCGACTTCGTAGAACACCGTCTTCTTGGAGTTCTCGCCCGTGAGGCGCTTGCACATCTGGATGTACTCGCTGCTGCTGACGAGGGCGTCGGTCGATCCGCTCACGTTCGCGGGCCAGCAGGAGAATTCCGATTCATACATGATGATGGCGGTCTTCATGGACTGGCATTCGCTGTTCGCCTTGGACTTTTTGGCGTTGTTGCGGACGACGCCGAGGGCGGGGAAGACAAGCCCGGCGAGGATGGCGATGATGGCGATCACGACGAGCAGTTCGATCAATGTAAATCTTTTGGAGGAAGTTTTCATGGTATGGATTCCTTTATGAAGGGGTTGGTTCGGTTATTTCAGGTCCGGATACTTGAAATTCGCGATGTCGTCGCCGAAGCCGGGTTTCTTTTTCGTGGTGTCCTCGGCGTCGCCCACGCCCTTGTCGCGCCCGATGGAGTACAGGTCGTACGTGCCGGTGTTGTAGATGCCGGGGTTGCGGTAGCGGATGGCGTTCCCCCACGCGTCGCGGATCTTGTCGGCGTTGCCGCTTTCTTCGGCGATGCTCCGGCAGGTCTCGTACGCGTCGCCGAGGAAATCCGCGTTCAGGTCGATGGAGTGGAACTCGGCTCCGCCTTCACTGTAGGTGGACCCGCCGTTCGGGAAATAATACCCGTTTTTGGCCTTGTACTGCTCATTCGCGACGCGGATGATCTCCATGACGGATTTCGTCTTCGTCTCGTCCGCGCGGCGGTAGGCGATCTGCGTGACCTTGATTGAGATCGCGGCGAGCAGGGCGATCACGATGATCACGCAGAGAAGTTCGACTAACGTAAAGGGGTGTTTGAAGCGTTTCATGGCGTTCTCCCGGTAACGGTTGATTATTATCCAATACGTACTATATCATGCAAACCGGCGGAATACAACCGGATTTTCGTGAAATATTCCCAAAAAAATAAAAAGTTCGAAAGCCTGCCTGTTCATTTCGCGGACGTTTCCGGTACGGACGCCAGGATTTCCTGTTTCAGCACCTCGAACGCCTCGTCCTGCGGGAGGTTCGCGAACGGTACGCCCCTGCGGAACAGCGCCACATGGCCGTTTTTCGATCCGGCCAGCCCGAACTCCGCGTCCTTCGCCTCGCCGGGCCCGTTCACCACACATCCCATCACCGCGATCTTCTTCAATCCGATGCGGCGGCCCGACGCCTTCAGCGAGGCAACCAGCTCCTCCACGCGCTGCGCCATGCCGATCAGGTCGTACTCGGTGCGGGCGCAGGTGGGACACGACACGATCTCGGGATATGCGTCCCGCAGGCCGCAGACCTCCAGCAGGGCGATCCCGGCCTTCACCTCCTCGCGGGGCGGCGCGGTCAGGCTCACGCGGATCGTGTCGCCGATGCCGTCCAGCAGCAGCGCGCCGATCCCGGCGGCGCTCTTCAGGATGCCGCGCGACGTGGTCCCGGCCTCGGTCACGCCGAGGTGGAGCGGGAACGGCGACCTCGCGGCGAACTTGCGGTAGGCGGCCACCATGACCGGCACGGAGCTGGCCTTCAACGAAACTTTGATGTCGTGGAACCCGCAGGATTCCAGTGTGCAGATTTGAGCTTCAACCGCCTCGCAGAGCGACTCCGCCATCGCCTCGTCGTGGTCTCCGCGGGCGGCGAGCTTCGATTCGAACAGTCCTTTCGGCAGGCTGCCCGTGTTCGCGCCGACCCGGATCGGGATCCCGGCCTCGCCCGCGGCCTCCGCTACGGCACGGACCCGGTCCGCACCGCCGATGTTGCCCGGGTTGATGCGCACACCGTGGACGCCCGCGCGGATGGACTCCAGCGCCAGACGCCAGTCGAAATGAATGTCGGCGATCACCGGGATCGGGGATTCCTCCACGATGCGGCGCATGGCCCTGGCGGACGCGGTGTCCGGCACGGCGCATCGGATGATGTCGCAGCCGAGCGCCGCCAGTTCGCGGATTTGCGCGAGCGTGGCGTCAGCGTCGGAGGTACGCGTGTTCGTCATGGACTGCACGGACACCGGGGCGCCGCCTCCGACGGCGACGCGTCCGACGTGCATCTGATTACTCACCCGCCGCTTCATCCGCCGCCTCCGGCTGCGCCTGCGTTTCCTCGTTGTCCGGCTTTTCCGCGGCTCCGGCGTCGGCGGACGCGTCCTCCGGCTGCGCGAGACTGGCCCGGATGACCGGAGACGCTTCCGCTTCGGCTCCCGGCTCCTCCGTTTCGCTCGCCGCGCGGTGGACCTTGAACTCCAGTGCGTTCGACCAGCGCGGAGGCAGCATCTTCTTCACGTCGAAGAACGACACGACCGCCATGAACGAGATCAGGACGAACATGAAGAAATACGTGACCGGCTGAACCAGCTTCACCGGGATCCGGCGCCGGATGACGATTTCGATCAGCGCGATCATGATGTGGCCGCCGTCCAGCACGGGGATCGGCAGCAGGTTGAAGAGGCCGAGCGAGAAGCTGATGACCACGACCAGGTACAACCCGCGCATGAAGGACCCCTGGAACGTCATGATCATGTAGCGGCCGATGCCGAGCGGGCCGGAGAGGTTCTGCATTCCGATGGTGGTGTAGCCGGTCTCCTGCCCGACCTTGCTCTGGATCGTGTGGCCGAGGCTCTTCAGCGTGCGCTGCGTCATTTTCAGCACGTTGACGAACTGCTTCCACGGGGTCGGGTGTTCGATGCGGTAGAAGCTCACGCCGATCTCATACGGCACGAAGGTGCGGGGCGTGAGTTTCACTTCGATCTGTTCGCCGCCGCGCTCCACGCCCAGCGTGATCTCCTTTTCGCCGTTTTCCTCGAGGAGCTCCGGGAACGACCTGGAAGTGTCCTTCAGGGACGTGCCGTTGAACGACATGATCACGTCGCCGGGACGCAGGACGCTCGCAGCCGGCAGGCCGGGGATGGTGTCCGCAACGATGCAGTAATTGTCGATCGTGGGGCCGCTTCCGTAGAAGAAATTGATGCCGACCAGCAGACGTTCCTTTGCGCCGGGGATTTCCGTCGGAGTCACGGGGATCTCAAGCTGTTTCCCGCCGCGCTCCACGACGAACGCGAGCGTGTTCCCGCCCGAGAAGTTGATGCGGCTCATCAGGTCGTCCGCGCCGTACACCGGTTCGCCGTCGACCGTGATCACGCGGTCCTCCGGCTGGATCCCGGCCTTTTTCGCGGCGGACCCGGGCATCGGATAGACATAGACGCGCAGTTCCGGCTGGAAGAACGGCAGGGCGACTTTTTCGCCGGGCATGAGCTTGTCGTTTTCGGCGGGCGTGTAGGAGATTTCGGACGTTTTGCCGTCGCGGACGACCTCCAGCGTGACCTGCTTCACGTTGTCGTCGTTCAGCATGATCTTCTGCATGAACTCGTTCCAGCTCAGGTCGAACTCGTTCCCGTTCAGTTTCACGATGCAATCGCCCGCGCGCAGTCCGGCACGGTATTCGGGGCAGTCCTCCGGGACCTCGCGCACGGTGAACTCCGTGTAGCGGTCGCTGTCGGGCTGCGGCAAGCCGACGATCCAGATCGCCACGCCCAGGACCAGCCCGAAGATGATGTTGAACAGCGGCCCGGCGAACGCGGTCACGATGCGTTTCCACGGTTCGGCGTGCGGCAGCGGATTGCCCGCGCTGTCGGTGATCTCGTCGCTGGTGGAATCGATCTGCGGCAGGTCCACGTAGCCGCCGCACGGGATGCAGCCGATGCGGTACTCCACGCCGTTGATCTTCTTGCCCCAGATTTTCTTGAAGCCGACCGAAAACGCCTCGATGTGGAGGCCGCAGAACCGGGCGACGATGAAATGTCCGAATTCATGCACGATAATGCACAGGCCGAAGAAGATCACCATCAGCACGACGGATGCGATCAGGATCAGTGTTTCCATATACTCAAAAACTCCTTTTCAAGTTCGATTCAAGTTCGATTCAAGTTCAAATGCAATTCGAATTCATTTCGAGGCGGGCAGGACAAGTTTCCGGGCGTAGTCGCGTGCCCGGGCGTCCGCCTCCAGGATCGCGTCCATCGTCTCGTCGCCGCACCGTCCCAGCGCGTCCATCGTCCGCTCCACGATCCGCCAGATGTCCGTAAACCGGATGGCCCCCGCGCGGAACCGTTCGAACGCGATCTCGTTGGCCGCGTTCAGGACCGCGGGCAGCGCGCCTCCCGCTTCGAGCGCGGCGCGGGCGAATCCGAGCGACGGGAACCGCGATTCGTCGGGCCGTTCGAACGTGAGGGTCCCGATCTCCGCCAGGTCGAGCCGGGGCAGGTTCGAAGCCGTGTGCTCCGGCCAGGTCAGCGCGTACTGGATGGGGAACCGCATGTCCGGGATGCTCATCTGCGCCATCAGCGCGCCGTCGCGGAACCGCACGAGCGAATGCACGATGCTCTGCGGATGGACCAGCACCTCGATCCGGGACGATTCCACGTCGAAGAGCCAGCGCGCCTCGATCATCTCCAGCGCCTTGTTCATGAGCGACGCGGAATCCACGGTCACTTTCGGGCCCATCGACCACGTCGGATGCGCCAGAGCCTGTTCCCACGTCATCTTGTCCATCTCGGAAAGCGGGGTGTTGCGGAACGGCCCGCCGCTGGCGGTCAGGATCAGCCGCGCCACCTCGGACGGGCGACGTCCCTCCAGACACTGGAAGAGCGCGCTGTGTTCGCTGTCGACGGGCAGGATGCGTGCGCCGCACTGCCGCACAGCTTCCGTGACCAGGCGGCCCGCCATGACCATGACTTCCTTGCTGGCGAGCGCGATCGTCTTGCGCGCCCGGATGGCCGACAGGGTCGGGAACAGCCCGCCCGTGCCCACGATGGCGCACAGCACGGTCGTGATCTCCGGCGCGCGGACGGCTTCGCAGAGCGCTTCGCGCCCGGAAATGACCTTGCACCCGGCAGGGACCGCCGCGCGGAGGTCGTCGAGGTGGGCGGCGTCCTCAAGGCACACGCAGCTAGGATGGAACTCGCGCGCCTGTTCCGCCAGCAGCTCCCAGTTCCGCCCTGCGGCGAGCAGGGAGACTCGGATGCGTTCCGGCAGGGCGCGGGCGACCGCGAGGGCGCTTTTGCCGATGGACCCGGTGGACCCGAGCAGGGCAAGGTTGCAGAGGCTCATTCGTCCGCCTCCGCGTTCGGGTTCGTGGTCACGGCGTATTCCCACGGATGGGAGAGCAGGAACGTCGCCGGCCCGTCGTTTTCGAGCGAAACGAGCATGTCCGCGCCGAACCGTCCGGTCGCCACATGCCCGACGCCCTCGGCCTTCAGGCGTTCCACGAAGTATTCGTAAAGATCGTTTGCCGCCGCCGGATCGCCCGCCGCGTCGAATCCCGGGCGGCGTCCCTTGCGGCAGTCGGCGTAGAGCGTGAACTGCGACACGACGAGCGCGTCTCCGCCGATATCCAGCAGGGACCTGTTCATCTTGCCCGCCTCGTCCTCGAAGATGCGGAGCCCGGCGGCCTTTTTCGCGAGCCAGTCGGCATCGGCGCGCGCGTCGCCCGCCGTGATGCCGATGAACAGCAGGATGCCGTGCCCGATCTCGCCGACGGTTTCGCCGGCCACGGTCACGGACGCCCTGCGGACCCGCTGAAGCAGCACTCTCATGCGTCTTTTTCCGTTCAGCTCAGTTCAAATTCAGATTTTCGCCAGGGCCTGTTCGAAATCAGCCTTGATGTCGTCGATGTTCTCGATGCCGACGGACAGGCGGATGAGGTCCGGGGGCACGCCCGCCGCCGCGAGCTGTTCGTCGGAGAGCTGGCGGTGGGTCATGCTGGCGGGATGCAGCACCATGGTGCGGACGTCCGCCACGTGGACCACGATGGACGCGAGCTTGAGGGAGTCGATCGCGCGCACGCTGGCCTCCTTGCCGCCGACCGCGCCGAAGCAGAGCACGCCGCTGGCGGCGCGCAGATACTTCTTGCAGCGTTCGTGTTCGGGGCTGTCCTCGAGGCCGGGGTAGTTCACCCACGCGACCTTCGGATGCGCCTTCAGGAACTTCGCCATTTCGAGCGCGTTGGAGCTGTGGCGGTCCATGCGGAGCGCCAGCGTCTGCATGCCGAGGCTGATGAGGAAGGCGTTCATGGGCGGCAGGATCGCGCCGGTGTCGCGGACCCACTGCACGCGGAGCTTGGTGGAGAACGGCGCGGCGGGGAAGTCACGGGTGTAGACCAGGCCGTGGTAGCTCACGTCCGGCTCGGTGAATTCGGGGAAGTTGCCGTTCGACCAGTTGAAGTCGCCCTTCTCCACGATCACGCCGCCGATGCTCGTCTGGTGGCCGTCGAGGTATTTCGTGGCGGAGTGCGTCACGATGTCCGCGCCGAAATCGAACGGGCGGCAAAGGTACGGCGTGGCGAACGTGTTGTCCACGATCAGGGGCACGCCGAGACGCTTCGCCGCTTCGGAGTACGCCTCGAAATTCAGCACGCACACGCTCGGGTTCGTCAGCGTCTCGGCGAAGAGCGCGCGGGTGTTCGGGCGCGCCGCCGCCACGATCTCGTCCGCGGTGGCGTCGTGCGGGACCATGGTGACCTCCACGCCCATGCGCTTCAGCGTCATGGTGAAGAGCGTCACGGTGCCGCCGTAGAGGGCCGCGCTGGCGAGGACATGCCCGCCGCAGGGGCAGACGTTCATGATCGCGAGCATGTTCGCGGTCTGGCCCGCGGTCACGCCCACGGCAGCCACGCCGCCTTCCATCTCGGCGATCTTCGTCTCGAACGCCGCCACGGTCGGGTTGGCCAGGCGCGAATAGAAGTATCCGTCCGCTTTGAGGTCGAAAAGGTCCGCCACGCTCTGCGCGTCGCTGTATTTATAGGCCGTGCTGTGGAAGATCGGAAGCTGACAGGGTTCGCCGTTCTTCGGGGTCCAGCCGCAATGGACGGCCTGTGTTTCGGGTTTCCAGTTCCTGGAATTCATATTGTACTCTCCTTGGGTTATCGGATATACGTTAATCTAAAAACAACATCCCATACAATACCATGCTTTCCCCCGTTTTTCAACTCAATTCCGCCGTTTCCTCCCGTTTTTCTCCAAAAAAAGCAGGCATCGCCTGCACTGCGGCAGTGCCGGGCTTACGCTCCGGCGCACAGAAAGCCGATTAATTTGAAAGAACCTCCGACTTTGTGAAAAGCCGGAGGCCAAACAGTTTTTCGTTTTGTCGCGGGCTGGATCCGTCGCCTCAGTCGGCGGGATCCGCGATGTACAGCACGATCTCGAACGGGGACGGTTTGTCCTGAAACGCGTTCTTGTCGTAGTTCGTGATGAAGATCGCGATGGCGTCGCCGTACTTGCGGTAACTGAATTCGCAGGATGCGCCCTTGAACGTGATGCTCTTCGCGGAATGTTCCTTCGGAGTCGTGTTCAGACCGAACGGCCGGTTCAGGTTGCTCCACGCCTCGCCGTTCACGGTGACGCCGGAGGCATACTTCCCGCCGAACAGGACCGGAGCCGCATCCGACGGCTTCACCGGGTCCGTGGCGTAGTTCTGGTAGCTGAGGAGCGTTCCCCCGAGCCGGAATCCGGCCTGCCTGTCGACTCTTGCGTTGACTTCGATCTTAGCGTGTTTGACTTGGACGTGCGAAGACCGGGAAATCTTAGCGATGTTCATCATTTTTTCGAGTTTTTTCGAAAACATAATGCGATCAAAAGAAACAGCCGCGAAAAAGGAAGACCCGTCCCTGTGGGAAAGATCGGGAACGGGTCGGAACGTCGTTTATGGATGAGTCAGCCGTGTATTTCAGGACGGGCTTGTGGTCCCGCTTACACCTCGGCGAGGATGCCCTTGTCCGTGTCGTCGAAAATCTTTTTCGTCAAGGATTCCGAGAAAGCGCCCGCGTTGACGAGCAAAGCGAAAAGCCTCGATCCGGCGGATTCGAATTTAAGCGTGACGTTGTCCGCGGAAACGCCGGAGACCGTGACGCTGTTCCCGGCGCCGTCTGAATAGGTCAGCGTCTCGGAGTCCCAGTTCTCCATGCTGCCGGAGATGAACCACAGCGTGACCGAGCCGGTTTCGAGCTGTTCGACCGTGTCGATCCCCCAGTTATCGCAGAATGTGAAGATGTCGTCGCCCCCGCCGCCGTGCATGGAATCGTTGCCGATGCCGCCGACGATCACGTCGTCGCCGGACGCCCCCACGATACGGTCGTTTCCGGCGTCGCCATAGAGCGTGTTCCTGGCTCCCCTGTTCGCCCAGATCACGTCGTTTCCGTCGCCGCCCGAGATGGAGAGGTAGCCGCCTGTGTACTCGAACCGCTGGCTGGTCATGTCGACGATGTCGTCGCCCGCGCCGGCGATGATCTCGCGAAGACGGAACAGCCTGGCCGTATTCTCTTCGATCTCTTCCGGCAGGCCGGTGTAAATGTCGTCCAGGAAGAGCGCATCGCCATTTTCCGAATCGGTCAGCAACAGCGTGCCCGGATCAGCCGAACCGAAGAACAGGTCCTGGATCCTGCCCTTTCCGGCGGCGGAGACCAACTCGTTTGTTCCCGACCAGTCGCCGACGGAGCCGACATGCTTCGCATAATACAAGTTGCTCCACGTGCCGACCGGCGTGGCGAAGAAGACGTCGTCGTTGGCGTCGGAGTTGGAACGGAAAACGTGCGGAGCGGCAGTCGTGTTGTCGGAAACGATCTCCTCTCCGATGAACCATTCAGGATTCTTTCCCGAATCAGCCGTCACCCGCCACTGGTACGTCCCGGCGGGGAGATTCAGCAGGTCGATCGCCGTGCCCTTTGTGTAGGAACGCATCGTGTGCTCGAAACCGTCCATGGAATATTCCACGGTGTAGTCGTTCATGAGGATCGACGGTTCCCAGGACACCCCGTCCTTCGTTCCGACCAGATCGTCCAGCGTAACGGCATCGGGCCATTCGCTCTCATACGGGATCACGTTCACCGAATACGCATCGACCCCGTTTGCCAAGTCGGCGGTCCCTTCCACGAGGAGGCAGCCCATGAAGGCCATCATCAGGGTGTATTTGCCATCGGCGTAATCCGCTTCATAGAAGAACCCGTCTTCGTCGAAGTATTCGCCGACGGTCCAGCCCTCTTCTCCGTACACCTCGACCGTGTACAGCACTGCCCGTGCATCGTAGTTCCCGATCAGGTAATAGTCCGGGTCGTCCTTGCAGGTGATGAGGCCGCTATGATACCCCGCGTTCAGCGCGGCCGCCGTCTCGCAGGTATCGTTGCCCTCGAACCGGTCGACGCCGGTCCACCAACCCGCATCGGAGGTAATCGTGACATGGCAGTTCGTTTCGCTCTGAAGCCGGAGGTAGTAGGTGCCGACGGCGAGGTCCTGGAAAGAAACGCTGCCGGTATCCGATGCGATAACCGTACCGTCGGCGGCGAGCAGGGAAGCCGTGATCGCCGCGCCGACGTCGTTGGTAATGGTGAAACTTCCCGTGGACTTGTCAGGTGCAGTGATGACGAATCCGAAGAACCGCTCGTCGCGCAGTCTGATGCAATCGAACATTTCTCCCCGGCCGGAGAAGGAGCCGATGTCGGACACGGTAACGGTCCTGCCGTCCACGAGCCCGTCGACCTCGGAATCGCTGAATACGGCCATCGGGATACGTGCGGCCTCGACCTCCGCCAGATACGTCGCGCCCAGATAGTTCAGCAGTGCGCCCCACATCGGATTGGAATAGTAGTAACAGGAAGAGAGATAGGACTGGATGCGCGCAGCGACTGATTCCGGAGAAGAACCGCTGGTCAGGAAGACCCTTGCCGTATAGACCGGATTGCACACCGCGATGCCGCTTCCACGCTTGGCGGGCACGCTCCGGTATTCCAGCACGACCGCTTCCAGCGCCGTCTTCACGTCGGCAAGAGCCTTTTGAAATCCTTCGGACGTTTTCCCGTAGTCGGGATCCGCCATGGCATCGCGGATCAGGAAGCCCAGGTCGGACTGCTGGACATAGCTGCCGTCATAGCTGCTGCCGTTCTGCGGGGCTTTGAGCATCGCACGGATGAGGACTGAAAAGTCTGCCTCGTTGTTTACCGCGGCGACCGCCAAGGCAAGCGCTTCCAGCGCATCGCCGAGCCGCGAATCCGTGACGTCGACGGAAGAAAGCATGGTCGATTCTCCGGCGGGCACGTTCTGCGTTCCCACGTTCCTGACCATGATCGCCGCCATCTCCTGCGGGCTCATGTCCGGCGTGATCGTACGGAAGAACATGTTGTAGTCGAAAGTCGAATACGCATAGGAGGATGGCTCCGAGACCACGATGACGTCCGTGCTCCCTGCCATTTGCGTCGCCACGAGTTCCGAACCGAGCAAACAGTTATTGAAGATCACGAGCGGGATGTTGCCTTTTTCCTTCAGGAGGCCGGCCACTTCCGAAACCGTGAAGCAGGCGCCCCCATCCGTATCGTCCCAGCAGAGGTCGGTATTCTCCGAGCCATGGTCCCACACGATCAGGCCGTAATTCTCGGCGGGCGACTCCGCCTGCGCCCAGTCCACGAACCGTTCCAGGGTTTTGATGGACCCGGTGTCGAGTTCGCCCCAGGACGTCCAGTCGACCGTCACGGTCAGGCTAGGGCTGTAGGTGATCTTGCCGACGCGGGTGTCTTCCCAGTCGGAATCCCACCGGTATGTCCCGTTGATCGTCTCCAGGTCGCCGGAGCCTTTGGCCCCTGCCGGCACCCTGTCCGCCAGGACATAGATGTCGATCCGCGAATCAACGTTCGCCTGCTGCATGGAGACGATGTCAAAGATGGCGGAATCGCACAGGTCGTTGTCGGACGCCATGTAGACCAGGTACGTCCACTTCGTTTTGATGGGTTCCTTTTTCACCTGCAGTTTCAGGGAATCGTCCTCGAAGATCAGATCGGCGAAATCGCTGGTCGAGGTCCCGTTCACGGACAACGTGAAATCCGCTTCTCCGCTGCCGGTGACGGTGACGGCCAGGTCCCGCAGGTCCGTGATGCCGGTCGCGCCGGGAGCGGCGGAAATGAGCGTATAGGTCCCGAGCTCGGCATCCATCATATCCACGGAAACCGTTGCGTCGGCGCAGAGCCCGGACGCGGAAGACTGGATCGTGAACATCGCGTGGTCATCCCGTTCGGCGAGGACGAAACTCAGTTTGCACGTCCCGGACATATCTCCGATGATGGAACTGGTGCTGTCGACGGTGATCGAATCATTGCCGTTGCCTGCATCAATGTTCCCGTACAGTCTGGAATGGCTTGTGAGGGATAGCACATCGTCGCCGCCGCCCAGCGAAACGTTTCCGACTGAGAGGGAGGAGTTGGAAAGCCTGAACACGTCTTCCCCGGCGGAACCGTTATAACTCCATCCGTTGGGATCCAGCAGGTCGCCGGAAACTTCCGTATGTTCGCTTCGGCAGGTCTGCAGAGCCTGCAGCACGGCGGCGGCATCAGTCCCCTCGGAGGTTTTCCCGCCGTAGATCAGCATACCGTCGGCGTCGACCGTGCAGGACAATGCTTCCTCCATTTGGAATGCGTAGTTGAACTCCTCCTCCGTGGAAACGATCAGCGATCCCCCGGAAGCATGGAACGTCAGGACCGTGACGGGGTCGCTGGACTCAAACACGTCGATGTGGTCGGCATAGAATCCGTAACTGTTTTCTCCACCTTGCGACTCCGTCACCAGCACGTTCATGTTGAAATCTTTGACCGAGATTACTTCATCGAAAAACGTGATGTGATTCAGCAATTCCACGGTCTTTCCGGCGACGGATGGATCGAACGCGACCGTATTGTCGCCGATCATGCCGGCAGCCTGTTCGAATGCCCGGATCATCGTCCCAGTGCCGTACACACGGGCATCGGTGACCGTGAACGTCTCCACGTATTCGGGATTCAGGTCATAGACGAAGTATTCGCAATTCAGTTCTTCCTGCATTTCATCGCGGGTGTACCACCTGGTGGCCTGGTTGCCGCCCCAGCCGAGATTGATGTGGAAAGTATCGCTCTCCCGGTCGTATCCGTCGATCACGAAAGCGTGCCCGGGGTAAGTGGCGCCGACCGGCAGCCCGGCTTCCAGATTCTCGATCAGAACCTCGAATCCGGCATCGGTGATCGTGTATTGCATCTCATCGTCCATGTCTCCCCAGTAATACTCGCCGAAGTAGGGCCCCCCCATGGTTTCGCCTTCGAAACCGGCCCGTTTGAAGAACACACGGTTCCATGAAGTGCCAGTGGAGGCGGCTGAATATTTCGATTCCAGGACCACACCGATGGCATAGAGCAGAGCGGCAGCGTGTTCGGCGGAATCCAGCTGGAAATCCGACAGCATCGCGTTGATCTCGGCGAAGGACAGCGTGCCGGGCGTCGAGCCGTCCGATTT
>JAGCTY010000073.1 GCA_017963105.1 Lentisphaeria bacterium | reverse complement strand
AGCCGGTGAAGATCAGGACCGCCAGGCCGAGAAACGCCAGCGCCAGACGGAACTTCCAGAAGAACAGCGTGCCCATGATGAGGCCGATGAACACGGCGCAGGCCACGGCCTGGTGCGATTCGAGCGCGTGGGAGAAGAAGCCGCCGAGGCCCACGGTCAGGCTCACGGCCAGCAGGATCAGGAAACGCGAAACAAAGTATTTGACGGAAATGGAGGAGGATTCTTCCGACATGGTATCTGTAACCTTTCTTTAGTTATCTCGTATTCGTTGCGCCGCGGTCATTCCCAGAAGAACTTCGCGCAGAATTCACGGAGGGAAACCAACCCGGCCAGGCGGCCGTTCGCATCCGTGATGATGAGCTGCGCGGTCTCCTGTTCCAGGAAGAGTTTCGCCAGCTGGATCGCCGGAACGTCTTCGGAGACCGGTTCGCCGAGCTCCTGCATGATATCGGAAACGCGCGTGTCGCTGGCGCTCTTCAGAAGGTCGACGAACGGCTGGAAGCGGTAGATCGGGGAAAGGTTCTCCATCCAGAGGAGGTGTTCCGGCAGCGTGTAGGAGAGAACGTCCTTCAGCGACAGCACGCCGCGCAGGTCGCCCACGGAGTCGATCACCGGCAGGGACGCGCTCTGGGTGGTGGCGAAGATGTCGATCGCCTCGCGGATGGTGTCCGTCTCGTGCAGCGGGGTGAAGTCGGTGCGCATCACGTCCTTCGCGAGCAGGTATTCCGGCATCTTGACCTGTCCGGTGGCGAAGAACGAGCAGACTTCCGCCGGAGTCCTCAGTCCGGCGACCTGGCGGATGCTCGCGGGATCGGAGAACGATTTCGCCAGCATGGACATGACCTGGAGATGCAGGTTCGGGTCTTCAACCGGGGAGAGAATCAGCACCATCACGTTGATAAATACATTCATTTGCAGGGATATTACCTGCGTGGACATATCCTTGCCGCCGCCGTAGGTGATCCCGGTCGGGCTGCACGCGATGGCGATCATCGGGGTCTCGAGACCGGCGAGGCGGGCGTGCGGCACGGCGAGGCCGGGAGCGATGACACAGGGGAAAACTTTTTCGCGCTTCTCGATTTCGGCGCGGGCCTCATCGATCTTGAGGTTGGGGTAATGGCGTTTGAGCATATCCAGCAGCATGCCCATGACCTTTGCGCCGTCGGATTCCGTCACGCCGCAGGCGATGTTGTTCGCAAACAGGTAGTCCGAGAACTCGTTCTTCGTTTCACTCATGGTGGGGTTAACCTCCTGGGTCGTTCCAGTGATTCAGAAAAAAGTAAATCTAATAAAAATAACACATAATCCTGAAAAATCAAGTTCGGAACGCGTTTTTTCCGGACTTTTTCGCGTCCGGAACGCCGCCTGGCAAAAAAGATTGCGTGTTTTTTCGCTTTTTACTCTTCAACCGCTTGAAAAACATGTTGAACCGCAGTATATTAAAAGATTGTTTTTACTTAAAAATCATTCGATTCAGAGGTTTGTTATTCCTATGATTACCAAAAAGAATCTGGTGCTTCTCGGCCCGCCCGGCGCGGGAAAAGGCACACTCTCCGACCCGCTGATGGCGCAGGAAAAACTCGCGCACATCTCCACGGGCGAAATCCTCCGCGGCGAAGTCGCCGCCGGCACCGAACTCGGCAAGCAGGCGGAAGCCTGCATGAAGGCCGGAAAGCTCGTCCCCGACCAGGTCGTCGCCGACATGGTCGCCGCCCGCCTCGCCACGCCGGAATGCGCCAACGGGTTCATCCTTGACGGATTCCCGCGCACGGTGGCGCAGGCCGAACTCCTCGAAGACGCCATGAACAAGATCGGCATGAAGCTCGACGCCGTGATCCTCTTCGAGGCTCCCGAAGACCTCCTGCTCCAGCGCCTCACCGCCCGCCTCACCTGCAAAAAGTGCGGCGTCGCGTTCAACAAGCTCTTCGCGCCCCCGAAACAGGAAGGCGTCTGCGACCGCTGCGGCGGCGAGCTGATCCAGCGCGCCGACGATTCCCTCGAGACCGCGAAGAACCGCCTGAAAGTTTACCACGAGCAGACCGCCCCCCTCATCCAGTTCTACGAGGGGAAAGGCTGCCTCGCCCGCATCGACTCCTCGCTCCCCGTCGACAAAGGATTCGCGGCGCTTCTCGCGCTCCTGAAATGATTCCGGTGTTCCCGTATGCGCCTGATGAAACGCCGTAATTTCGTAATCCATACGCCCGATGAAATCGCCCGCATCCGCGAGGCCGCGCACGTTACCGCGCTCGCCCGCGAGGAAATCGCCGCGCTCGCCCATCCGGGCATGACGACGCTTGAGCTCGACGAGCTCGCCGGAGCCGTGATCCGCGCCACCGGCGGGACGCCGACGTTCCTGAACTACAACGGATTCCCGCGCAACATCTGCATCTCGGTCAACGATGTGGTCGTGCACGGGATCGCCAGCGACAAATGCGTCCTGAAGGATGGCGACATCGTCAGCGTGGACGTCGGCGTCACCCTGAACGGCGGCATCGGCGACACCGCGAAGACCGTCCTCGTCGGCAACAAGCCGACCACGAAGGACATCGAACGCCTCCTCGCCGGCACGCAGGAAGCGCTCGAAGCGGGCATCGCGGCGGCGCATCCCGGCGGACACGTCGGCGACATCTCCCGCGCCGTCGCGGAAGTCGCGAACCGCTACAAGCTCGGCATCGTCCGCGACCTCGTCGGGCACGGCTGCGGCACGCGGCTCCACGAACCGCCGGAGGTCCCGAACTTCGTCAGCACGAGCGAAGGCCCGGTCCTCGTTCCCGGCATGGTCCTCTGCATCGAACCGATGCTGAACCTCGGCACCGCCCGCGTCTATGTGGAGCCGGACCAGTGGACGGTCCGCACGGCGGACGGCCTGCCTTCCGCGCATTATGAACATATGATTCTTATAACTGAAACTCATACGGAGGTCTTAACTCGTGTCTAAAGACGTTGTCAAAGTTGAAGGCGTCGTCCGCGAACTGCTCCCAAACACCATGTTCCGGGTCGAACTTGAAAACAAACATATTGTCCTTGCCCACATCAGCGGCAAGATGCGGCTCCACTTCATCCGCATTCTTCCGGGCGACACGGTGACGCTTGAGATGTCCCCGTACGACCTGACAAAGGGAAGGATCGTTTTCCGCCAGAAATAACGTCTGCGGCCGTTTCCGAACTCAAAACCGCGCATTCCAGGCCCGGCGCTCCGCTTCGGGCATATCCATTTTTTTGACTTGATTCAACCAGAAACCAAGAAACCAAACAACGCCCCCAGGGCAGAAAAGGAAAATCACCCATGACGAAACGTGACCTCGTTGTCAAAATCTCCGCTGAAACCGGTCTCATCCAGACCGAAGTCGCCAGCATTGTCCAGAAGACTCTCGACTACATCGCCGATGAACTCGCCGCCGGCCGCGACATCGAACTCCGCAACTTCGGCGTCTTCGAAATCCGCGTCCGCAAGGGCCGCAAGGGCCGCAACCCCAAAGTGCCGCAGATCACCGTCCCGATCCCGGAGCGCAAGGTCGTCAAATTCCGCGCCGGCAAGGAACTCAAGGATCGCGTCGCCAGCCTCAAGATCGACTGATCACGGAGAATCCGTCCCATGCCGAAAATTGCTCCGCCTCCCGGAGTGAGCGACATCTTCCCGGACGAGGCAACTGCCTGGCTCCAGCTCGAATCCGCCGCCCGTAAAGTCTTCGGTCTTTACGGGTTCGGCGAACTCCGCACCCCGATCTTCGAGTTCACCGAGGTTTTCCAGCGCGGACTCGGCGGGGAGACCGAGGTCGTCCAGAAGGAAATGTACACGTTCGAAGACCGCGGCGGACGAAGCCTCACGCTCCGTCCCGAAGGCACCGCGGGCGTCATGCGTGCCCTCGCCGCCACCGATGCCGCCAACGGCGTCGAACACCGCGTCTTCTACATGGGTCCGATGTTCCGCGGCGAACGTCCCGCGGCGGGCCGCAAGCGCCAGTTCCACCAGGTCGGCGTCGAAAACGTCGGGCGTCCCGCCTCGCCGGGCCTCGACGCGGAGGCAATCGCCATGCTCTGCCATTTCCTCGAAGAAATCGGCATCACGGGCTTCAACCTCCTCATCAACACGCGCGGCGTGCCGTCCGACCGCCCCGCGGCCGAACAGGCCCTCGCGGAGCATTTCCGCCCGCATCTCGCCGAGATGTGCGACGACTGCCGCGCCCGCATCGACCGCAACGTCTGGCGCATCCTGGACTGCAAACAGGCGTGCTGCCGCCCGTTCATCGAATCCGCGCCCGATCCCGCGCAGTTCTTCAGCGCGGAGTCCCGCGACTATTTCAGGAAGGTCTGCGACCTCCTCACGGAACAGGGCATCCCCTTCACGGTCGATCCGCGTCTCGTGCGCGGCCTCGACTACTACGTGCACACGGTCTTCGAGCTCACGCACTCCGGACTCGGCGCCCAGAACGCCATCGCGGGCGGCGGCCGCTACGAGCTGATGCTCCCCGGTCTCCGCAATCCGATCCCCGGGGTCGGGTTCGCCGCGGGCATGGAACGCCTCCTCATCGTGCGCGACGCGCTCGGCGTGACTCCCCCGCCCGCGCCTGTGCCGAAACTCTATCTGGCCTCGCTCGGGGACGCCGCGCTCGCGTTCAACACCTCGTTCGCCGCGAAACTCCGCCATGCGGGAATCTCCGCCGCCATCGACTACGATGCGAAGAGCATGAAGTCCCAGATGCGCGCCGCGGACCGCATGAAAGCCGAATACGTGCTCGTGATCGGGGATTCCGAACTCGAAGCGCAGACCGCCAAGCTCAAGCACATGGCGGACGGACGTGAAATCGAGACGAAGCTTTCCCTCGACGGCGTGCTGGCCGCACTTGCCGCAGACGCGGAAACAAAATAATACGCCTCTCTTTTTCGCTCGACACACAGCCGCGGGATTCGTTCCGCGGCTTTTTTCTGCCCCGTAATCACGACGGAAATGAAAGACCGGCGAACCTTCGACGGACCGGCGGCGTGGGTCTATCCAGGAAATATCGAGCTCCATGTGTCCCCCCCCAAGGAACCGCAACGCCGTTCCGGCGTCATTTCTTTTCCTGTTCCGCTTTCTGCCGTTCCTGCTTTTCGGACTCCCGGCGGTCGATTTCCTCGGCCTCCTCGTCCGTGAAGGCGTTAATGATCATGTTCGGGAACAGGGTGATCAGGCGTTTCGTGTTGTCCGTGAAGAAATGCGAGATCGACTTGCCGTAGGACACCTTCGGGTCGAGGATGTTCCCGTTCAGATAGAAAGGCCAGTGGAGGAGCGCGATCCGGGCTTTCGTCTCCAGTTCGGCCTCGCCGTCTCCGGCCAGGTCGATCGTCCCGCTCGCATGGTAGTCCTCGATCAGTTCGCCTTCAAGCTCAAGAGATTTCAGGTCTATGACGCCCTGTCGCACGGACATTTCCATCGTGCCGTGCCTGAACTCGACGGGCGCATCCCCTGAAAGCATATCCATGAAAGCGCCCGCGGTCGTCAGCCGCAGCCCGCGCCGCAGCATTTCGCCCGGCACGTAGTCGATGAGGTGCGGCACGCTGACCAGCGGCAGCAGAAGGATGTTCAGGAAGAGCGACCGGTCGCGCAGATACGTCCGCAGGGAAATGCCCTCCAGTTCGGCCGAGCAGTCCGCCCGCAGGTTCTTCGTCAGGGCCTCCGTCGTGAAGCCTTCGCCGTGCACGAAAGCCTTCAGGCGCTTCACGAAGCCATGCATCCGGCGCGGGATTTCGGGGTTGTCGTCCGTGGCGAGGAACGCAGTGAAGCTCTTGTCGAGCGGGATGCTGTACAAATCCGCCTCGACGTCGAACGGCCATGCGCCGTCCTTCAGGTGGATTTCCGCGGAGGCGGACCCGAAGACGTCGCCGGAAAACTCCGCGTGCGGCACCAGGATCGCCGGATCGTCGCCGTCCCGGAGTTCCAGCAGGCCCGCCCCGGAGAAGATCAGCGCGTGGCTCCGCGAGTAGATCCCGTGCAAGTCCAGCTCGAACGTCTTGTCTATGAGCGAGATCGCCTTCTTCTCCACGCCCGGGTCGGTGTTGTGGTTGTAGCGGAAATACGACACGGAGAACGGCAGGTCCAGCGAGCTGGAAATGAACTTCGGAAGCGCGTCCTCCCCGCGCCGGTACAGATACCGCCCGGAAATATGCTCCTCGCCCGTCTCGTCCGCCAGCCGGATCAGGACGTCGCCGAACATCTCGCCGTCCACCCAGGTCAGCCCGCCCTCAAGCCGGCCGGCCAGTTCCGGGAAACGGTATTCCTCCGGCTCGTCCGACTGAAGCCGCAGACGGTTGATCCTCAAAGCGCCCGTCCAGCTCATTTCCGAGAAATCCCGCTCCGCCTGGAAATCGATCTCCCCGGCCGTGTCCAGCTCTTCGAAATAAAAACTGCGTTCCACGCCGTATCCGATCAGATACAGCGCTTCCGGCCCGAACCGCGCCTCGGGGAACTTCATCCGTGTCCGGAACCCGTCCGCCAGGTCGACCGTGCCGCCACCGCTGGCGAACAGTGTCTGGCGCGCCTGACGGTCCTGAATGTCCACATTCAGCTCCGGCAGGACCAGAAAACCTTTTGCTGTGTTGAGCTGGAAACTTCCGTTCGCCCCCAGCCGCGCCAGTTCGCGCGGCTGTCCGTCGAGCAGCACGGCCAGGTCGGTTCCGACGAGTTTCCCCGTCCCGCCGACGAGCGTCCCGTCCGCGCTGACCGTGACGTCGAATTCCGAGGTCACGACGCCTCCGGCGAAACGGAAATCGTCGTCGCGCAGGAAGGGTTCCCAGAACGATACCGGAAGACGGTTCACCTTCAGCGTGAATTCCATCGGCAGGCAGGAGAACGCGCCGTCCTCCCAGGTCAGGCCGGTTCCGCATTGCACGGACAGGCTTCCGTCTCCGCCGTCGATCTCCGCGGCCATCCGGTCGAGCGTGACGCGCCCCGTCTCAGGCACGCACTGGAAGGCCCCCGCGGCCGTGGCGTTGACGAACCGCAGGACCGGCAGGTCGTCCCGTCCCGGGAAAAACCTGGCTTCCAGCTGGCGCGCCAGCACGTCGCTGAGCCGGTCGATCTCGGCCGTGCCCGAAACCGCCGATTCGCTTCCGCCGGACACGCTCAGCCTGGCATGGAAATCGTCCCCGGCCTTCAGCTCCAGCGTGCCGTCCAGCTGCCATCCCCGGTCGTCCGGTTCCAGCCTGAAATCCGCATCCCCGATCGCGTCCAGCACCAGATTGTTCTGCCCGCTCCCCTTCAGCGCGAGGTGCGACAGATGCGACTCCTTATGGAGCGTCGCCGCCATATTGATCAGATCAAGCTCAAGTTCCGCCGTGGCCTCGTGCTCCGCCTCGCTCAGATCGGCGTCGTCCAGGAAACTGCACAGGTCGGCCAGGGACCGGTCGCCATACGTTTCGATCATGCGGTACGGATAATACTGCACGTCTCCCTTGAGCGAAACGGTGCGGACGTTGTATTTTCCCGCGAGCTGCGCGCCGCATATTTTGTCGGCGCCGTCGTACACCGCCACCGCGCACCGCGACACGCGGAACGAGTCGATCCGGGTGATGCCCTCGGTCTCGAACGCCGCCTCCGCGTCGAAGATCCGCCGCCCCGTGTCATGTTCGCGGAACACGGCTTTCGCCCCGCCGAGCAGACAGACCTTCTCCGGATCAAGCTCGACGGTGTAATCGAACCCCAGCTCCCTGCCCGAGGAATCGAACGGCAGGACAGGATCGAACGGCGTCAGGTCCAAGTACTTGTCCGTCGCCACGGTAAGCTTCGCGGCGTGCGGATTCAGCGTGTACGTCGCGTCCTCGTGCCGCACGAACTCGAACACGCCCGTCGTCCCGACGTTGATGCGCCCCCCGTTCGGCCCCGTCAGGTATCCCGAGACGGAGTCCAGCGTCACGCCGCCGGTCGCCAGGTCGAACTCCGCGATTCCCCTCGCCTCGAACTGAACATTCCCGGGAACATTCGTCGCGCGGCAGACCAGGTCGCTTCCGTGCGCGATCGAGGCAAGTTCCAGGTGCAGATTCTCCCCATCGAGCGAGATCCGCCCGAAGGCTTCCAGCAGCGTGTTGTGAAGGCTCAGACTCAGCGGGCTGTATTCCCAGACATCCGGGTTCGCCCATTCCCCGCGGAACCGCAGCGCGCCGGTTCCAGGTTCGTACAGCATCACGATTTCCGTCCTCTCCGAGGCCGGAATCTCCAGGTGCGAATCCGGCACCTCGATCACCAGCGGCCCGTCCGACAGCACGGACACGACAAGCCCGTCTCCGCCGAGCGAGGTCGACGCCCGGATCCGGGCCCCGCACTCCAGAAAACGCTGCGGATCGTTCAGGCGGTATTTCAGCCGGCAGCTCATCTCCGGCCGGGTCAGGATACCGTCCTCGAACTTCGCGTTCAGGTCGGAAACTCGGGTCAGACTCCGGACGGCACCGGCCTGCCAGCCGATCTCCGCGTCCAGGACCGTCAGGTCCGCCAGCCGGACCACCGGCCTCGACGCCCGGTCCCACACCAGACGGGAAATCGCGCGCACCTTCTCGCCGGAACTCCGTTCGTCTTCCTCCCCGGCGACCGCTTCGCCAGTCTGTCCCTCCGCGGCGTCCGCCCGACGGGAAAAATCCAGGGAGGCGCACACGCCTTCCGCACGCACGCCCGAAACATAAATTTCCTTCAGCGTCCGCCCGGCCAGCTTCACGTCGTCCACCCGGAACCCGAGCTTGGCCGCCTCGACCTCGCCGTCAGGAAACTTCACCTTCAGCCCGGTCAGGAGGATTTCGCGATTCGCGATCGACACGATCACGCCCGGCTCACCCTCGACCTCCACGTCCGCGCACCAGGCGCCGAACGGCACAATCCAGCGGTCGATCGTGAACAGCGCCGCGAAAAATGCGAATGCGAGCAGAAACACGAGGATGCCCGCCGTCCAGAAAACTGCTTTCAGCAGTCTCCGCAGCGGCGAACGCTTTTTTTTCTGTTTCGGTTCTGTCATCGGGCTTGTCGGGGGGGCGGGCGTTTTCGGGCGGGAACGGGAGAGGAAGCCCGGCCGCCGTCCGCCGCGGGTCGGGGTGGTTCGAAAAAATCACATAAAATAAAATGTACCACCCGCCGGGGATTTTTCAACCGTGTATTTTATAGAACAAACCTTTTTTACGTTTTTTTCGTCCCGGCGCGGCCGCCCGCCCCGTTCCGCTGCACGAGACTTCCGCTTCACCTCAAAACCGCCTCGGGACCTCCGCGGATACCGAAAAAAGATGAGTGCATAAACATGAGTTAACTAAAGTTGAACATTTGACAAACCGAATAAAAAAACAGAAAAAAGCGGTTTGCTTTCGCCGTAACGATTTGATTTTTCATCATTCCGGGTGTATATTATTTTTTCAAAAAGTTACTTCATCCTTCACATTACCATTTCAATTCAAACATTGTGAGGTATTTATCATGGCTACGAAAAAAACCGTCAAGAAAGAAACCGCTCCCGCCAAGAAGACCGCCGCAAAGGCCGCTCCCGTGAAGGCCGCCCCGAAGGCCGCGAAGGAATCCCCGAAGCCCGCGAAGGCCCCGAAGAGCATTTCCATCACCCCGATCAAGTCCAACGACCCGGAAGAGAATATCAAGCGCTTCGCCAAGACCGCGCTCGCGATGAACTTCGTGAAGGCCCACAACGGCAGCTGGAACCACACCGACTGGCTGAACTTCCTCCGCGAGATCGAGGAAAAGGGCTATTTCCCGATCGACACCGACCGCGTCGGCCTCATCCTCGAGGATAAGAAGAAAGCCTTCTTCGCCGCGAAGTAACCTCGCTTCCCGACAACGAAGACACTCATGAGACTCCCCCGAATTGCCCTCACCATGGGCGATCCGGCGGGCATCGGCCCTGAAATCGCCGTCCGGCTCGCACGCGCGGTCGCCGCGGGAAAGACTTCTCCCGCGGAAATCGCCGTCTACGGCGCGCCGGACATCATCGCAGAAGCCGTCAACCGTTTTGCCCCCGGATCCGAGCCGCAGGTCGTCCCCTGCTCCGACTTCAAATTCTCGCAGATGCGTCCCGGAAAGCTGGACGCCCGCTGCGGGCTGACCGCGCTCGAATGCTTCCGCACGGCCACGCTCGACGCCATCGCCGGAAAAGTCGACGCCGTCGTGACATGCCCGATCAACAAGGCGGCGGTCAACCTGGCGGGGATCCCGTTCACCGGGCACACCGAGCTCCTGGCATCGCTCTGCGGTGTCCGCGATTTCGTGATGATGCAGTCCGCCGGCGACCTCCGCGTCGTCTTCGTCACCACGCACATCCCGCTCGCCCAGGTCCCGTCCGCCGTCACGTTCGACCGCATCGTGACAGTCACGCATCTGCTCCGCGACGCCATCGTGGCGGAGGGCATCGCCCATCCGAAGATCGCCGTCGCCGCGCTCAACCCCCACGCGGGCGAGAACGGCAACATGGGTATGGAGGACGAGAACGTCGTGAAGCCCGCGGTCCGCGCGCTCGCCGAAGAGGGCATCCGCATCGAGGGACCGTTCCCCCCGGACACGCTCTTTATCGAAAGCATCCGCTCCCAGTTCGACGGCATCGTCTCCATGTACCACGACCAGGGCCACATCCCGTTCAAGATGCTCGCGTTCGACCGCGGCGTGAACTCCACGCTCGGTCTCCCGGTCATCCGCACCAGCGTCGACCACGGCACAGCCTTCGAGATCGCCTGGAAGGGCGCCGCCTCCGTCGGCAGCCTCACCGCCGCATTCGAGATCGCCTGCAAACGCGCCGTCTCCCGCATCGCAAACGCCTGAACCCTTCCCCATTCCAGCTTATGTTCGAACTCGACATCACACGCGATTTCTCCGCTGCCCACAAGCTCGTCGGATACAACGGCCTCTGCTCCGCCCTGCACGGACACAACTGGACCGTGCAGGTCTTCATCCGCGCCTCCCGGCTCGACGAAATCGGCATCGCAGCCGACTTCACCGTCATCAAGCGCGAGCTGACCGCCATTCTCGCGTCTTTCGACCACAAGTATCTGAACGAGCTTCCCGAGTTCCAGGGCATCAACCCGACCAGCGAAAACATCGCCCGCATCCTCTACGAGAAGCTCGCGCCCGCCGTCAACTCCCCCGGCGTCAGGCTTGACCGCGTCCGCGTCTGCGAATCCCCCACCTCCGGCGCGACCTACATCCCCGACGACGACCGGCTCTGACATGGGATTGACAGACAATCCTGCAATCCGGCGAATTATCTTTTTCCTAAAAACTTTTAGACAAGTTTGCGCTTTTCCCTTGTTTTTTCCGGGAGAAGTGCTATTTTATAGTGTTTTTTCTCTGAACAGAACCCATTTTCAAATAGAGGAGTCTCATCATGGCCACCGAAATCATTTCGTCCGGCGTAGTTTCTTCCGGCGGAAGTTATTACAACAAGAATACCGAAATCTACGGAACCGCTTCGGATTTCATTTTCGATTACTGCTCCAGCGTCACCGTCATGCTGGGGGGCAAGACCATTGACACAACCCTTGGCAATTCCAGCTATATGAAAGTCCAGAGCGGCGGCATCGCCAGCAGGACAACGGTCAAGAGCGCGACGATGATCGTTTCGAACGGCGGAAGCGCCGACACCGTAACGTTCACGGGCTCGTATCCAGGGATCGTGCGTGTCGAAGGCATCGCGACAAACGTTTCCGGCAACGGTTCGATGACGATCGCATCGAACGGGACGGCATCCAAGGCGACGATGACCAATTTCGTCAACGTTTCCAACGGCGGCCTGGCGATCGACACGACAATGGACCTTGCCGGCCACATGCTCGTCAACCTCGGCGGGTCCGCGAGCAAAACAACGCTCCTGAGCAGCGCGCATCTCTCCCTTTCCGGAGCTGCCCTTTCCACGTATCTTGAGGGCGACAACGCATCCATGTTCGTACTGGACGGCGCGGCCGCGTCGAATACGCACATATCCGGGGGAAGCGCCAGAGTGTATGTCTCCAACGGCGGAAGCGTGCAGGCGACCTACATTTCCGGCGGAGCAATGATCGTTTCCGAGGGAGCCGTCGCATCGAAGACCTACGTTTCCTCCGGCGGTTCCATGAGCGTTTCCTCCGGCGGCACGGCATCCTATGTCGACGCATCCTCCGGCGGCGTCGTGATCCTGCACGGCGGCGCGGATGTCTCCGCGCTCCACTTCCTCGGGGGAATCGTCCGGCTCACCGGCGGATTCCGCCTGTCCGACGCCGCAATCCAGGCGGGTTCGCTCAACGTACAGTCCGACAGCCTGGCGGTCAACGTCGGCATCAGAAGCAGCGGCGTCCTCAACATCCATTCGGGCGGCGGCGCCTCCAGCTGCACCGTGATCTCCGGCGGACAGATCAATCTTTACGGCGGCGTTGCGGTCAAGACCTCGGTAATGGACGGCGGCGCTCTCGTCATCGAAGACGATGGGCTCCATGGACCGCAGCTCATCGGTCCGACGCCCGTTTCCGCCGGCGCCGCCAGCGCCACGCATGTTGAACTCGGCGGCATCGTCACGGTCGGCTCCGGCGGCTTTGCGGCCAATACCGTCCTGGCGTATTCCTCCTCCGGCGGACTCAATCCGCTTACTCCGGAAAAACCCGGAAAAACGAGCGGGCTTATTCCTATCGCCAAGAGAGCGAGCATGAGCGTCATCCAGGGCGGCAGCGCCGTCGGCGTGCTCGCGAGCAGCGGCGGGTTCCTTGCCGTCGGAAGCGGCGGAACCGTCATCTCTGCGACAATACAGAACGGTGCGAGAGTCCGAATTCTGGAAGGCGGCGTCTTAAACGACCTGAGCATCGCGAATGGCGCATCCGCGTCCATCCTCGGATCCACGTCCAAACTCGCCGTCGGCGGCATCGTCGAGCTCGGTTCCGGCGGGTCCCTGGCGGATGTCACGGTCGAATCCGGCGGCGTTCTCCGTGCGCAAGCCGGCTCGCTTGTCTCAGCCGTCACGGTCAGCTCCGGCGGCAAGCTCACCGGCAGGTATGCGAACGTGCCCGAATTATCGATCGCCCTGTACGAGGGCAGCATTCTGGATTTCGACATCACCTCCCTGGGCGAAAATGAAGTTTGTATCGAGAACACGAACTACGGCGGCATTTATACGACCGGCTCCATCTCCTGCACGCTCACGGTTTCCGGTTCGCAGGCAAACGGCATCTACCAACTGACAAACGGCATCTCCGGATACATCGACACGATCGAAGTCCTGAACACCGATGGCGATTCCCTCGGCACGCTCACGGTCGACGGGACAACGAAGATCGGAAACTCCAGCTACACGCTGACAAAGGGCAGTCTTGGCACCCTCACCGTCACGATCGAGGCCGCGGCGCCGGAACCGGTCGTCATCCCGCCCTACCTCACCGGCGATTTCAACGGCGACCTCTTCGACACGCTCGCGTCGCAAAAGGACGGCGAGGTCACGATCTACCAGAACGGCGAACCGTGGGGCATCGGGATCACGCTCGATCCCGGCTGGAACGTCCTTGGCACGGGCGACTTCAACGGCGACCACCTCGACGACTTCCTGCGCGTCAACGACGAGGGCTACGTGGTCGGCGAATTGTCCAACGGAAACGGCACGTTCACGCCGCAGGTCCTGAACCTGAAGAACTCCGGCTGGGACATCCTCGGAACCGGCGATTTCAACGGCAACGGCTCCGACGACGTGCTGATCGCGAATCCGACCGGCGCGTCCGAGACGGTCGGGCTGCTCGGCTACTGGGAAAGCGGCGTGACATGGACGCTCATCAACGGCTACTCGCCCGAATGGGAATGCGTCTCCACCGGCGATTTCAACGGCGACGGCAAGTGCGACATGCTCTGGAAGAATCAGTTTGTCGGCGACGGCGACCTCGTCTACAACGCCTACTGCACGTGGATCGTGGAGGACCCGGTCGACTGGCGCATGGTCAGCGTGGCGAATCCCGACGAATGGAATTTCCTGTGCTCCGGCGACTTCGACGGCAACGGCTCGCACGACATCGCCATGATCAACGACGTGGGCGTGGTGGGCATCTGGGGCGTCACGGACGGCTACCTGAGCTCCTGGTCCATCCTGAGCGCAGTCACGAGCGAATGGCAGCTCGCGGGCGTCGCCGACTTCAACGCCGACGGCACCGACGACATCGCCTGGAGCAATACCGCCACCGGCCTCACCGGCTACTGGCAGATCAACGACAAACAGCTCACCACCTGGGCGAATATTGCAGTGATAGGATAGTCTGACATCGTGCCGGAGCGTAAGCCCGGCACTACTACAGCACCGCCTGCGGTGTGGCCTCCGTGATTCTTCGGGATCGCGTGGGCCTTTTTTTGTTGCAAGGGACGATGTTTTTCATTTGTTCTTTAATCTTTTTTTCGCGCGCGATTTGAATGAACGGCAAAAGGGGTGTATATTATTTTACTCGATTTATTTTGGAAAGGGCCGCACCAAAGATATGGATCCGAAGAACCTCGTGAAAGATTTCGTCGTCAGCAATCCCCTCGGGATACATGCACGGCCTGCGTCCGTCTTCGTGCAGGCCGCAGCGGATTTCGAGTCCGAGATCAGCGTCACGAACCTTGATTCCGGGCACGTCGCCGACGGCAAAAGCGTCATGTCCATGCTCATGCTCTCCGCGCCGCAGGGCACGCATCTGCGCGTGGAGATCAGCGGACGCGACGCGGACCAGGCCATGGACGTCCTTTCCAAGCTCATCGAAGGAGGCTTCGACGAATGACGGAATCAGCAACGGCCTCCTCGGATCCACTCCCGGGCGCGGCGAAAACCGCACAGCCCATTGAGAAGAAGGAAGTCCTTTTCCACGGATTCCCCGCCTCCCCCGGCATCTGCCGCGGCCGTGTGCTGGTCTTCGGCGCGGCCCACACCGATTTCCGCGAGATCGACCCGATCCCGATCGCGGCGTCCGAAGTCGACGCCGAGGTGGCGCGCTTCCAGTCCGCCATCGAAAAGACGAAGTCCGAGATCAAGACCATCCAGGACCGGATGCAGAAGACGATCGAAAAACGCGACGCGAAGATCTTCGACGCGCACCTGCTGATCGTGGGGGACAAGCTCATCCACAAGGAAGTCATCTCCCGCATCAGAAACGGCCTCTGCAACGCGCAGTCGTCCTTCCTGCTCACCATCCAGAAATACCTCGACGCCATCTCCGGCACGAACGATACCTACCTGAACGAACGCGCCGGCGACATCCGCGACATCGCGAACCGCGTCCTGCGCAACCTGAACGGCGGCAAGGACGGCGGCCCCTCGCTCGACAACCTCCCCGAAAACACCGTCGTCATCGCGCACGACCTGACGCCGTCCGACACCGCCATGCTCGACCGCAGGAACATCCTCGGATTCGCGATCGAGACCGGCAGCCGCACCTGCCACACCTCCATCCTCGCGCGCTCCCTGCGCATCCCGGCGGTCGTCGGCATGAGGAACATCGCGGGCAAGTTCGCCAACGGCGACGAGGTGATCGTGGACGGATTCCTCGGCATGGTCATCCGCAACCCCAGCCGCGACACGCTGGCGTTCTACCGCGAGAAAATCAGCCGCAAGGACGAACTTTACAGCATCCTCCAGAAGGAAAGCTCGCGCGCCGCGGAGACCACCGACGGTTACCGCGTGAAGCTCTGCGCGAACATCGAGGGCGCCGACGACCTGGAGGAAGTCTCCCGCTGCGGAGCCGAGGGCATCGGACTCTTCCGCACAGAATACCTCTTCATGAACACTCCGGTCGCGCCCGACGAAGAGACGCAATACCAGATTTATGCGAAACTTCTGCGCGCCATGCGCGGACGCGCCGTCACCATCCGCACGGTCGACCTCGGCGGCGACAAGCTCGACTTCGCCACGGCATCCGCCATCCGCGAGCCGAACCCGTTCCTCGGGCTCCGCGCGATCCGCCTCTGCCACGAGAAACCGCAGCTCATCCGCACCCAGCTCCGCGCCCTGCTCCGCGCCGGCACGGAAGGCGACCTCCGCATCATGTTCCCGATGGTCTCCTCCCTCTCCGAGATCGAGGAGCTGCTCGCCATCCGCGACGAGGTCATGGAGGAGCTGAAAGCCGCGAACATCCCGTTCGATCCGAAGGTTCGGATCGGCGCCATGATCGAAATCCCGTCCGCCTGCCTCATCGCTGACGCCCTCGCCGCGAAGGTCGACTTCTTCAGCATCGGCTCGAACGACCTGGTGCAGTACACGCTCGCGGTCGACCGCCTGAACGAACGCGTCGCGTACCTCTACCGTCCCAGCCACCCGGCCGTCATGGAGCTGATCCGCCTCACGGTCGCGGCCGCGAAAAAACACCGCATCCCGGTCTGCGTCTGCGGCGAGATCGCCGCCGATCCGCGCTTCACGCCCATCCTGCTGGGGCTCGGCGTGCTGGAACTGAGCATGAGCCCGAACGCCATCGCGGAAGTTCGCGGCGTCATCCGCAAGACCTCCATGCTCGCCTCGGAACAGCTTGCGAAGATCGCCCTCACTTCCGCAGACCCGGAGGACGTCATGGTCCTCGCGAAGGAGCACATCCAGTCGGTCGCACCGGACATCGCGTCCATCCTCGGCTGACCGCCCCCTGCCCCGGTGATGAACGAAGAAAGCTGATTGATTCGATATGTCTGCTCTCCCCGCGTGGCTTCTGCCCGTCCTCGGTTCCGCGTTCGCCCTCGGCTTCTACGACCTCTGCAAGAAGCACGCCGTCAATAAGAACTCCGTGATGCATGTGCTCTTCTACGCCACGCTCTGCGGTTCGGCGTTCTACCTGCTCGCGACCGTGCTGTGGACCGGATCGCTCGCCGACGCGCATTGCTCCGGGCGCGATTTCGCCCTGATCGTCCTCAAATCCCTGCTCGTCTCTTCCAGCTGGACCTGCGTCTACTATGCCATGCGCGACCTGCCGATCTCCATCGCCGCGCCCATCCGCGCCAGCAGCCCGCTCTGGACTTTCCTCGGCGGCCTGCTGCTGTTCCACGAGGTCCCGACTCTCCCGCAGGGCGTCGCCATGCTGCTGATCTTCACCGGCTACTACCTCTTTTCCGTCTTCGGCAAGCTCGAGGGCATCTCGTTCTGGCGCGCCCGCGAAGTGCATCTGATCCTGCTCGGCACGCTCCTCGGCGCCGCCTCCGCCCTCTACGACAAATACCTCCTGAACACGCTCCACATCCCGCCGCGAACCGTCCAGTTCTGGTTCTCCGTCGACCTGGTCTTCATCCTCGGCGCGGGCTGCCTGATCCGCGCGAAATGCTTCGGCAAAAAACACAAGTTCATCTGGCGCTGGACGATCCCGCTCACGGGCGTCCTGCTCATCCTCGCCGACTTCCTGTATTTCTACGCGGTCAGTCTGCCGGACATCCATATCTCCATCGTCTCGCTCGTGCGCCGATGCAGCTGCATCGTGTCGTTCACCGCGGGCGCGTGGTACTTCCGCGATGTCCATGTCAAAAAGAAGGCGTGCGCGCTGGCGCTGATCCTGCTCGGCGTCGTCATCCTCGCCCTCGCGAAGTAAGCCTGAGCCATGCTCGGCGTCACCGCCCTCGCGAAGTAAGTCTGCGGGCAGCGCGCCGCGGCATGTGCCCCCGATTCCTCTTTCCCTTATTTTTCCCGTCCGCAGGATAGTCGGGCCGCCCCAGTTTCCGGGGCACACCCGAACATTCGCGGAATCGTTTCACTTCTGCTGATTCCCCCTTACATAGGTCAGTCGTATAGATCGTATAGGTCATATTGGGCGAATAGGTCGTATTCGGCCTATTCGCGCGAACTAGCCTTTTCGGCCCATTACCTGATTGGACCTGTCCCCTCCTCCCCCCAAAAAACGATGAAAATGCCGCCGCCCGAAAACTCGGACGGCGGCGGGAATAACCAAATACTTTCGGTTCCGACAGATTACTGAAGGAACTGGCCGGCCTGGTCGGCGAGATCCTTGGCCGCCTGGACGGCTTCGGGTTCGTGACCGACGGTCCAGAACGAGAAGTAGAGGTAAATGGTCAGGATCATGGCAACCACGATGAGCGTGGTGACAATGTCGACCGGCTTGATGGAATCGCGGACTTCTTTCTTGTTGATGGAGGCGAAAGTAAGACCTTCGATCTGCTTCGGATCCTGCGGCGGGGTCAGCAGGGAGACCACGATGAGCGTGATCGCGCTGGCGAGGAAGAGAACGCCGCAAGCATAGTAGGCGTTGAAGTTGCCGATGGCCGCGAGGAACGCGGGATTTTCAAGCTTGCCGGTACCGAAGAAAGTCTGGATGGTGAGCTTGCCCATACCGAGGATGAAGCCGACGGTGAGACCCCAGACGGCGCCCTTGGCATTGATGCGTCCCCAGAAGATGCCCAGCAGGAACGTGGCGGTGATGGCCGGAGCGAGGAAGCTCTGGACGTTCTGCAGGTAGTCGTAGAGACCGCCGCCGCCCTGGGCGACCTGCTTCATGATCGGGATCCAGATGAGGCCGCAGACGACGACCACGGTGGTCGCGATCTTGCCGACGTAGACCAGTTCCTTCTCGGAGGCTTCCTTTTTCAGCTTCTGGTAGATGTCAACCGTGAAGAGGGCCGCGGAGGAGTTGAAGAGGGAGGAGAGGGAGCTCATGAGGGCAGCGAGCAGGCCGGCGATCACGAGGCCGCGGAGACCAGGAGGAAGCAGAGCGGTAACGAGGGTCGGGAACACTCTGTCGCCGTCGATGCCGGTGCCCTTGATCGGGAGCTGGATGACGCCCTGGTGATGGAGGGCGGCGCCGATGAGGCCGGGGATAAGGAAGATCATGACGGGCATGACTTTCAGGGCGGCGCCCCAGATCGTGCCGCGGCGGGCGATCGTCAGGTTCTTGGCGGCCAGGGTGCGCTGCACGATGTACTGGTCGGTGCACCAGTACCAGATACCGATGATCGGGGAGGCGATGCAGATGGCGAGCCACGGGAAGTCCTTATCGGACAGCGGGTGCCAGAGAGCGTACTGGGAAGCGTGCGTGGCGGTGAAGTCACGGAGTCCGCTCCAGCCGCCGTCGAGCTTGCTGAGGCCGAAGTAGAGGATGAAGATGGAGCCGAGGAGCAGGATGATGGCCTGGCAGGCGTCGGTGTAGAGGACCGCGCGGAGACCGCCGAACACGGAGTAGATACCGGTCAGGATGATGGTCAGGAGCGCGCCGCACCAGAAGGCGTCGAGGCTGCCGAGGTGGAAATCCGGGAACAGCACGTTGAACACGAGGGCGCCGGCGTACACGGTCACGGATACCTTCGTCAGCACGTAGGCCGCGAGGGAGATGATGGAGAGGATCCAGCGGGCGGTCGGGCTGAAGCGTTTCTCGAGGAATTCAGGCATCGTGAAGACCTTCGACCGATAGTAGTACGGCACGAAGACCCAGCCGAGCATGAGGAGCACCCATGCGTGGAGTTCCCAGTGAGCGAGGGAGAGACCGGTGTTCGCGCCGGAACCGGCCAGACCGACGATGTGCTCGGAACCGACGTTGCTGGCGAAGAGGCTGCCGCCGATGGCGAACCAGCCGATGTTGCGGCTGCCGAGGAAGAAGTCGGAAGCGGTGTTCTGACCTCTGGACGCCCAGATCGCCACGCCGGCGATGATCACGAAATAGCCGATGATCACGGCCCAGTCGAGCGCGTTGAGGGAGACGGAGGTCGATCCGGTCGCTTTGGCGACGGCTTCGGCAACCTGAGGGTTGGATTCCACGGCGGAGTTCACGGCATCGGCGATGTCGGCCTGCGCCATGAGAATCCAGTTGAGGGTGTTAACCATTTGTTTCTGGTCCTTTCTTTAGTTATGACATGTTGGGAGAAAGACGTGTTTAAAAATAATTGGCTAAAACATACACCGCATGTGAGCAAAAATCAACCCCGGAATCAATAAAAAAAACACTTTTTCGGCTTTTCTTTCCTTATTTTCTAAAGAATGATGCTCCGCAAGCTCAAAAACGAAGATAATGCGGCTGATCTCTGTCGGGCGCGGCACAGGTTCCGGATCACCCCCGTCCGCGGGGTTCCCGATACCATCTCCGCACCTCAAATCTTTTTTTACAGAAAGTCATTTCCCGTCCGCGGGGTTCCCGACCGGCGGAGACGGCGGTTCCGGATCGCCTTTGCTCCATATCCGCAAATCCAGCTCCATCGCGTCGAACACGCCCAGTATCTCCTTCAGTTCCGCCTTCGTCTTCCGTACCGTCTCCGCGTCCAGCGCGCCGAACGACGGCATCTCGAAGAGGTTCCGCCCCCGGTCGGTCGGGATCGCGATATAGACGTTCGAGTTCATGAACGCGAAGGCGATCCGGGTCGCGCCTGTATTGAAACGGTTCGACAGCATCAGCATCGTCCGCATGAGTTTCGGCGTCAGGATGTACCGCGCCTCCGTGTCGTCCTCCGTGTACACCACGAATTTCTTTTCGAACTCCACATCCTCCATGCGGGTCATGTGGCCGCGTCCGGAAAGTTTGTGTTTCTGGATGAAATTGCCGATGAGCTGCCCGAACGTCGCTTCGGCGGTATCGGGGAGCACCCAGTGGCTGAACTTGAAATCCTTGTTGAAGTCGGCGATCATGAAGACCCCGATGAAAATGATCCGGCAGCTCGAGTTCCTGCCGCCGTGGTGCTCCTCCTTCACCTTGAGCTCGCTGAAACGGAGCGGGATGCCCTTGTACGAGCCGTAGACCAGGTCCTCGCCGCGGTAGGAATTGCCGCTGGAAAAGATTTTCGAGCGGCTGAAATCCTTTTCCGGAATGTACCCCTTCGCATGGTAGGCCAGCCCGGGGTCAATCTCCTTCAGCAGGGCGGGGATCACGAGCTTCTTGTACTGGAGCTTCACGCCGCGCATCATAAGGAGATACGCGCCGCTGGAGAGGATGGCGCCGGGGATGAAGATGACGAGGAAATTCCCGGTTGCACCGGGCTGCGGACCTGCCGCGGACGCAACGGCGAAACTCAGAAGCAGGGTCAGGGCGAGGAGGACGCCGGACAGGAGCAGCGCTTTGTTCCGCGTCCTGTCGCGTTGTACACGCAGTTCCGCCAGCAGCTTGTCCAGGCCCGCGTCGGAACTGGAACCGCCGTCGTTTCTCCGGTCGGGATCGGGGTCTGTCATCTCGGTCCGGATTGCTTATTTATGGAAGAGGTCCGCCGTATTCGGGTTCGCGCGGTCTTCCGGCGCGGCCTCGTACAGCGGAGCCTCCGTGTGGCCGAACATGCCCGCGAGGAGGTTGTTCGGGAAGATGCGGATCGCGATGTTGTAGTCCGTGACGGCGGCGTTGTAGGCGCGGCGCGAGGCGGAAATCTGCTCCTCGATCTCGTTCAGGGACCGCTGGAGCTGCTCCACGTTCGCGGACGCCTTCAGGTCGGGATACGCCTCGACCTGCACCATCAGGGCCTTCAGTGCGCCGGACAGCTCCTTGTCAAGGTTAAGGCGCTCGGCGGGATCGGTCGCGGACGCCGCGCGTGTGCGGAGTTCGGTCAGCTTCTCCAGCGTGCCGGATTCGTGCTGCATGTAGACCTTCACGCTCGAAACGAGGTTCGGGACCAGGTCGCAGCGCTTCTTCAACTGCACGTCGATCCCGGCGAATGCGTTCCGCACGTTCGCCCGTTTCGCCGCGAGGCTGTTGTAGACAATGATGACGAAAACGACGATGACGGCGGGGATGGCAAGAATGAGAAGCGTGGGCATTGCGTAAGACCTTTCTTTCTCCGGAAACTGAAAATGATTACTTTATGTGACCGGCGTTTTTTCAAACGATATCGCCCGGACCGGCTGCGGCCCGCGAGGCGGAACTCACTTTTTCAGGGCCGGATCGTCGGACCAGCTGCCGCCGTTTGCACGTTCGTTGAACATGTGCATGGATTTCATGTCATGCGAACGGACGGTATTCAGGATGTTGCCGTGCTTCACATGGGAATCCAGGTACAGCAGCGGGATATTGCCCTTGTGAATCGTGTTCCAGTTTTCGCCCGCGGCGTCCGTGTCGGTACGGTTGGAGCGCAGATGGAACGGCGCGCAGACTTCATACTGCTGGTCGCTGTTCGTCGCCACGTTCTTGAAATTACTCCAGCGTTCGCCGAGGATGATCAGGTCGGACGGCGCGTCGATGTCCGCGATGCGGCTCTGGACGACGCGCTTGCTGTGATCCTTCATGGTCCAGAGTCCATACGGATCGTTGCGGCCGTAGCTCTGCGCGCCCTTCGTGATGTCGCTCGGGCAGCGCGCGATCTTCAGAATCTCCCGCGCGATCGGATCGAGCTTGTTCGTCTCGAACCGGGCGTAATCGTTGGTGTTGTATTCATAGGAGCTGCCGGCGCATTTCGCGATGTTCGCCAGCCAGTTCTTGTAGTTGCCGAGCAGGCCGTTGAGGTTGCCGCTGTTCGACATCGCGAACTGGTGGATGTATTCGCCGAAATTCTTCTGGTTGTTGATGCAGGTCGCGCGTTTCGCGGTCTCGCGGGCGGAACGCAGCGCGGGCAGGATCAGGGCCGCCAGGATCACGATGACGGCGATGACGACCAGGAGTTCGATCAGGGAATAACACCTGCGTGTACGGCGGCCGGAGGCAAAGAGTTGATTCATGGTTCGAATCCTCCCGCTGGAAAGGTTAAGGGAAATACGGAACGATCAATTCACGGACTAATATATCTCAACAAAAAAGAAAAACAAGCCGAAAAGCCACAAACAAATGTGTTTTTTCGATCTTTTTTCCATTCTTTTCCATTCGACGGGATTTCAACTCCATCGGGCACGAAGCGCATCCCAGGCGCTTTCGCGGGCTTCCCGGAATTCGACGGAATCCGCGCCGTAGGTCATCTTCACGCATTCGAGGAACCAGTTGCGGCCGCACCGCGTGGAATCCGTGCCCGCCATCAGCAGACGCAGGAATGCTGTTTTCTCCGCGTCGGACGCGGGATTCGGGTCGCCGGACAGGATGCGCCGCACCAGCCACGGATCGGACAGGAAGCCGCGTCCCACGGCCACGCCCGCGCATCCGGTCGAACGGACAAGCGCCTCAGCGTCCGCATAGCTCGTAATGTCGCCGTTGCCGAAGACCGGCACGGAGCCCGCCGCCTCCACCGCGCAGACGATCCGCCGAAGACGTTCGGACGCGTCGGCGGGACGGTACATCTCCGCCGCGGTCCGGTAGTGGAACACGATCCAGTCCGCCCCGGCGTCGCACACGGCGCGGACGATTTCACGGATGGAACCGGGCGAATCCCAGCCGGCGCGGAGCTTCACGGAGACGGAAACGCCGTCCGGGACGGCTTCGACGACCGCCCGCGTGAACTCAAATACCTTTTCCGGGAACCGCAGCAGAAACGAGCCGTTCCCGCTCGCGGTCACGGTCTTGCTCGGACACGCGAAGTTCAGGTTGATGCCGTGGACGCCGTATTCGCCGAAGCAGGCCGCGGTCGCCGCCAGGGAACGGGCGTCGTGGCCGATCAGCTGGAAGACGAGCGGAAGGTCGGGGCGCACCCGGTACGGCGCGAGTTTCCGCAGGATCGCGGCGCGTTTCGGCACGGAGACGCCCCCGGTGCTGAAAAACGGCGTGAACCAGAGCGGAATCAGGTCGAGGCGCGCTGCGGCCTGCATGAAGGTACGCGTCATGACGCCCTGAAGCGGGGACAGCACGGCGCGGCCGGGGAGCGTGAGGCGGGCGGAGAGGTGCAGCGGCGCATGGAAATCGAACGGACGGACGGCCGCGCAATCCGGCTTTTTTCCGCCCTGTTTGTCCGCGGCGGAACGGTCAGCCGATTCGGACGACATCGCCGGACGGAATCTCGAAAGCGTTCTTCCCGCGCATGATCCAGACCGTCCGCGCGGAGGGGTTCTGCACATAGCAGCAGTCGGCGGTGAACCGGAGCATGCGGTACGCCTGGTGGTAGTCGTAAATCTCCATGTTCGTGGCGTACCACACCCCGGGCTTGCCCGCCATCTTGTCGGCGAACCGCTCGATGATGTCCCAGTTGTTGTTGCGCGAAAACTCGAACGAATGCCCCCAGATGTAGCAGACCGTGCCGCGCGGGTAGCGGTTGTTCAGGAAACGTTCGCCGAGCTCGGCGATGTTCTCGCTGTGGTGGGCGGTCGGGTTCCACTCCAGAAAATCGTCCGGGAGCCGGAACGCGTGAGTACTGTTCACGGTGCGGGAATACAGGATGCCGAGTTCGCGGAGCTGGCGTTTCAGGTCGGTGGTGAACGTGCCGTAGGGGTACGCCATGCCCTTCACCGGGGCGTGCGTGATGGCTTCCAGGCGCTTCCGGTTTTCGAGGATGTCTGCGATCACGGCCTCGATGGGCATCATGTCCTCGAACGCGTGCTCCGCGCCGTGGATCGCGATCTCGTGCCCGTGCTTCAGGTAGACTTCGTTCACGTCGAACGACGGGAACGAGCCGTCGTGCAGACCGTTGTCCGCGCAGATGTTGAACGTGCATTTCAGCCCGTGGCCGGAAAAAATGCCCGCGAGGCGCAGGTCTTCGTCCAGGGCGTCGTCGTAGCTGAACGTCAGGGCACGTTCGAGCCCGCCGGGAAACAGGGGATAGATCATCATTGTCCGGCGGCCTCCTGGTCCGCCCCGGAACCGGACGCCTCGGCGGCCTGTTCCTGTTTCTTCAAATCCTCCTCGACCTCGGCGCGCAGACGGTTCGCGATCTCGGGAGGATAGTTTTCGATGATGGCGCGCGCGGTACGGGCCTTCATTTCGGAGAACGGCGGGAGCGCCACGCGGTCGAGGTCGGCGTGCTGGCGCACATAGCTGTCGTAGACGCGTTTCGCGAGCGCGAGGTGGTCCGCGGCGGCTTCGCGGTCGCCGTAGCCGATGAGCATGCAGGACGTGAAGAGCAGACCTTCCAGCTCGTTTCCGATCTGCTTGAAATCGCCGCTGACCAGGTCGTCCTCCCATTCGTTCAGCACGAACTGGTCGAGCGTCATGGTCCGGGAATTGCCGTTTTTCGTCTCGGTGCGGAGTTCCTGGTAGAGTTTCGCCGCCGCATCCTTCTGCGAGTAGGTGTAAAGGGTCACGATGGAGTCGATCAGGAAGTTTTCGTAGAGCGCCTCGAACGGCGAATGGGCGTAGGTGTCGTTTTGCAGGACTTTCTTGTAGAGGTCGCGCGTGGCGTCGATCACGCCCGTATTCGGTACGAGCAGGAAGAAGTCGCTGACCTCGTTTTCCTTCGGCAGCAGCATGCGCCCGTAGTTGAACGTCGCCACCAGGGACTGCAGGATCAGACGCGTGAGCGCGAGGTCCTCGTGGTCCGGGGTGTGGTCCAGTCCGACGTGCGCCCAGTAGATGCCGAACGATTCGGGCAGCAGCCAGTCGAGTTCGCCGTACGCCTTGTTCACGGCCAGGATCGTTTCCGGCTCCACGTTCCAGTCATTCTTCAGCCATTTGCGGCGGAAATAATAATCCAGCACGGACGCGTCCTCCGGCGTCAGCTTTTCCTTCAGCTCCTTCGGCAAGCCGCCGTTCAGGCGGAATTCGCCGAACAGGCGTTCCAGGTCGCCCTGGTTGTACTCCAGGATCGCGAGCCAGGCCGGATGGCCGGCGGGGAACATCTCGCGGAGCGCCTCCTCGGTGGCGGGCGACGCAGCCCAGGCTTCCCAGTCGGGGTAATGCTTCCCGTAGAGGAACATCAGGTCGCGCGCCATGGTCTCCTTGTAGTACCGCTGCGCGTCGTCCAGCACATTGCCGAGCTTATGCTGGTAAATCCAGGCGAGCTCGTGATACACGTTCGGGTCGTTCGGGTTCATGGTCACGGCGTCCTGCATCAGCTGGATTCCGCGCCGGACCCAGCGCCAGCGGTCTTCGGGGCGTTTGCACGCCACGGAGACGTTGTACGCCATGTTCCAGCCCATATGCGACGCTGCGGCGGAGAATTTCGGCTGGAGCTTCAGAATCCAGTCGGAGAGCTGCACCAGCTCGTAGTATTTGCCTTTCTGCTGGAGGTCGCCCGCGCGAATCCACAGGATGTCCGCGATGAGTCCGCGGAACCCGCCCAGCGCCATCGTGGAGAACGCCACGATCGGCGGCGTGCCCTCGGCGGCGAACGTCTCGTCGACGAGCTTGTCCTCCTTCACAATCACCGCCATGCGCTTCTGAACGAACACGTTCGCGAAAAGCACGACCAGGGTCCCGGCGAGCAGGGCGAAAAACAATGCGTAACGGTTCTTCATCTTCCGGCTCCTATCCTCGTTTCGACGCCAGCGCCAGTTCGCGGCGCGTGTAAATCCAGGCTCCGAGCAGGAACACCGGGAGCATCCTCAGAACGAAATCTTTCGCGAACAGCACGCCGATGAACGGGAAGCTGATCAGCTCGCCGTTCGCCAGATGCCCGGTCACGAAGAAATCCTGAAGCGGCACGATCAGGTTCAGCATCAGGTCGCCGAACTGGTAGCCGAACGTCCCGGTGTATTCCGCCTGGAAATCCACCACGTCCGGGATCGACGTCACCAGGTAGTTCGCCAGTCCGCCGGTGAGCATGTACGCCGCGGAGAAGAAGATCGCGATCGGCAGGGACATGCAGGCGGCGACCGCCGAGGCCAGCAGCGTGACCGAGAGGATTCCGATCGCCAGCACCAGGATCGCGCGGCAGTAGTTGGAGAAGAACCCGGTCTCGCGGATCAGCAGGAACGGCCCCCTGCCCTCCTCGAAGTTCAGTTCGCTCGTATGCGTGTCCTTGTTCAGGAACCCGACCTCGGCCTTCCCGTCATAGACGAAATAGGAGTTCCGGATCGGGACCGCCGTTTCGTTCTGGGCGGCGGTCAGGAAATCGTCCTCCGGCAGCGCCATCAGGTCGGTCACGACCGTCTCGCCGCCGTTGTCGTCGGGCCGCGTGTAGTTCGCGCCGAAGATCCAGTGCCCGCGGACGGAGTTCTGGTCCTGCGTGTAGTAGCGGTTCACGTAGATGGTGTAGCGCAGGAAAACGATGTCGTCGTCGGTCAGGTCCTTCGGCAGCCCCTCGAACTGCCAGTAGATGGATTCGTCTTTGGAAACGAGCCCGTAGGTCGCGATCAGCTCCTTGCGTATCTCCAGGAACGCCTCCTGGCGCATCTGGTCGTCCTGGAACCGGAGCGTATCCTGTCCGTGTTCCCGGGCCAGCGCGATGCGGCGGTCGAGCTCCTGCTGCGCCAGCGCGTTGAAGTCCGGCCGCACGGGGCTGTACACGGCACGCGCCGTCAGGACCTGTTCGTCCAGCATCAGGCGGTCCCCGTCGGACATCTCGGCGGACGCCAGGCGGAACGACAGGAAGGCGTAGACGGCGACGACGGCGATCAGCAGCAGGGCCAGGTGGATCAGCACCACGCCGGTGTATTTGCCGAGCAGGACGACCGCCCGGCGGACCGGCTTCACCGCGATCATGTGGATCTGCGCCGTCTCCACATCCGAACTGACCTCGGAACATGCCAGCCATACGGACGACAGGCACAGGATGAACCCGGCGAACCCGAGTGAATATTGCAGGAATATCTGCACCTCGCCCTTCGGCGTGCCGTCGCCCAGCAGGGTGAACGGCAGCAGGAAGACGCTCAGGAGCAGCAGGATCAGGAGCAGGCGGAAGATGTGCGACCGGACCGCGGACCGGATCGTCAGCTTCACTATGGCAAGGAACGCGGTCATCGTGCGTCAGTCTTTCTTGTCCGGCGGATTCGGCAGCAAATCCTTGAGTTTGCGGTTCGCCTCCGACATCTTCTCTTCGATCTTCTGCTGTTCCTGACGGGATTTCTCCTCCTCCGGAACGGGAGCCGAGGCCTGAAGCTGAGCGAACAGTTCGTCCTGGCGTTTCTTCGCGGCTTCCTCGGCAGCCTTCTTCGCGTCCTCCTCCATCTTCCGCTCAAGCGTCCGCGCCGGGGTCTCCTCCTCATGCGTGAGCGAGTCGAGCACCGCTTTCGCGTCGCGCTCCTTGTCCCCGGTCAGGTATTCGGCGATGGCGCCGCCCGAACGGGACCCGGAGGTCTCCAGGCTTTCCATCTTCGCCTCGTTCACGATGTCCACGAAGAAATCCTCCAGCGACATATGCGGGTGCGCCACGGACATTTCGCCGTCCGGGACGCTCTCGCGGACGATCTGCCGGATGCGTTCGATGGCGTCATCCGGCAACCTCGGCACGGTGATGGTGTCGCTGGCGCGGATGGTGAGCAGGTCGTCCATGCCGCCGTTGGCGCGGATGCGTCCGCCGTACAGCACGATGATGCGGTCGCAGACCTCCTCCACGTCGCTGAGCAGGTGGCTGGTCACGATCACGGTCTTCCCGCGTTTCTTCAGGAGCTTGATCAGGTCCTTCACCTCGCGGCAGCCGAGCGGGTCCAGGCCGGACGTCGGTTCGTCGAGGATCAGGAACGCCGGGTCGTTGATCATGGCCTGCGCCAGGCCGATGCGGCGCGCCATGCCCTTCGAAAACTCGCCGACGGGGCGGTTCCGGGCGTGCGCCAGCCCGACCATATCCAGCAGCTGGTCGCACCGGCGGGTGCGCTCCTCCTTCGACAGGCCGAACAGCGAGGCGAAGAAATCCAGCGTTTCGAACGCGGTCAGGTATTTATAAAGGTATGTCTCTTCGGGCAGGTACCCGATCAGTTTCTTGTTCTCCACGTCGCGCGGCGACTTGCCGAACACGGTCAAGCGGCCTCCGGTCGGGTAAAGCAGCCCGAGCAGCATTTTCACGGTCGTGGACTTGCCGGACCCGTTGGGCCCGAGCAACCCGACCACCTCGCCCTCGCGGACCTCGAAGTCGATGTCGTTCACGGCCTTCGCCTTCGGGCGGTTCCAGAAGTCGCGGAAGACCTTCGTCAGGCCGACCGCGCTCACCACCACGGGGCGCTCCGACACGGACTTTTCCGCCGTTTTCACTGCCTCCGCCATGGCTTATTCCTCTCCCTCTCCGCCGGACGTCTTCTTCACGGCGACGGCGCCTCCGTCGGAAGTCAGGTCTTCGCCCGTGCGGACCAGGCGAGCGCTGTTGAAGATCACGATCAGCGTGCTGATGGTATGCAGGGCGGCCGCGGCGATCGGGTCCATGCGCCCGAAGACGGACAGGATGATGCCGCAGAGCACGAAGCTCAGGCCGAACGCCAGGTTCTGGTACATGATCGCGCTCGTCTTGCGGGAGAGGACGATCAGGAACGGCACACGGCGCAGGTCGTTGGTCATGAGCGCGATGCTGGCGCTGTTGATCGCGATGTCGCTGCCGATGGCGCCCATGGCGATGCCCAGGTCGCCGGCGGCAAGCGCGGGCGCATCGTTCACGCCGTCGCCGACCACCGCCACGGTCGAGGTCTTCTTGACCTCTTCCACGTAGGCGACCTTCGTCTCCGGCAGGCAGTCGCTGCGGATGTCGTCGATGCTCAGCTGGGACGCGATGGAGACGGCCACGCTGCCGCGGTCGCCGGTCACCATGGCGCAGCGGGTCACGCCGATGGACTTGAGTTCGTTGATCGCGGCGGCGGCCTCGGAACGGATCTTGTCCTTGAAGCCGATCCAGCCGATCACATTCTCGTCCACGGCCACATACACCACGCTCATCGTCTCGGTTTCCTTCGAATCGAGCGCGGGCAGCTTCACACCGACGCTTTCCAGCCAGACCGCGCGCCCGACCAGGACGCGTTTGCCGTCCAGCATGGCGATGACGCCCTTGCCGGGGACTTCCTGGAACCCGGACACCGGTTTCGCGGGGATGCCGACCTCGGCGGCGAGGCGCTGGAGCGCCTGCGCGGTCGGGTGGTTGCTGTGGGCTTCCAGCGAAATCGCGGTCAGCAGGAGTTCGGCGGGCTCGACGCCCTCCGCCACGGGGTTCAGGCGAGCCACGGAAAGCTCGCCCTCGGTCAGCGTGCCGGTCTTGTCGAACACGACCGTGCGGATCTTTCCGGCGAGTTCCAGGTGGTTGATGTTCTTGATGAGCACGCCCAGGCGCGCGGCCGCGGCCACGGCGGCCACGATGGTCGTCGGAGTCGCCAGCACCACGGCGCACGGGCAGGAGATCACGAGCAGGGAGATCACGCGGTCCATGCTCCCGCCGGGGAGCCACCACGTGATGATCGCCAGCATCAGGATCGTGGGCGTGTAATAGCCCGCGTAACGGTCGATGATACGCACGAACGGCGTCTTATTGCGTTCCGCGGACCGGATCATCTGCTCGACCTTGCCGAGCGTGGTGTCCTTGCCGAGGCGCGTCACGCGCACTTCGAGGCTGCCGGAGATGTTCAGCGTGCCGGCATACACCTCGTCGCCCGCGTTCTTGTCCTCCGGCATGGATTCGCCGGTGATGGACGCCTGATTCACGGCGCTTTCGCCGCGGACGATCACGCCGTCGACCGGGAAGTTTTCGCCGGGACGTACGCTGATGATGTCGTTCAGCGCCAGGTCCTTCACGGAAACGTCCGTTTCGCCGTCCTCGCCGATCTTGTGCGCCGTGCGCGGCGTCAGCCGGATCAGCTCCTCGATGGAACGCTGCGCGCCACTCGCCGTATGGGACTCGATGATGATCGTGATGAGCAGGAAGAACGCCACGATGCCAGCCGTGCGGAAGTCGCCGGACGCGAACGCCGCGAGGATCGCCAGCGCGACGAGTTCGTTCATGTACACGCGGCCTTCGATCAGGTCGCGGATGGCCGTCACGACGATCGGCAGAGCCAGCGTGACGGCGCCGATCGCCGCGCTCAGGTTCGAAGCAAAAGCCTCGTCCGGGAACAGCCAGGACAGCAGATACGAGTTCACGATCAGGAAGCCGCCGACGAACGCGAACGACGCCCGCCCCATGGAACGGGAGTGTCCGACGCCTTCGCCGATGGGCGCGCCGCAGGAAATGCAGCGGGTCGGCTCATCGGGGTCATGATCGTGATCGCAGTCGCAATCGCAATCGTGGTCGTGATGGTGGCCGTGATCATGATGATGGTCGTGATCGTGATGGTCGTGATCGTGGTGGTCGTGGTCCGGGCAGACGTCCGGGGTTTCCGCTGCGGGATTCTCGATTTTCAGTTCTTCAGCCATGATTACTCCTCCTTTGCGGAGCCGCCGCCTGCGCCGGCGGGCGCACGGTCCGCACGCTGCTGCAGGGGTTCCTGGTTGACCTTCAGCCAGAGTACGGACTGGCCGCCGCCCTTCACGTCCACGATGAACTTGTCCTGCACGGGGGCGATGGCTTCGGCCAGGGTATCGGAGAAGAGCGACACGAGCGTCGCCTTTTTGTTTTTGCTGTATTGGGCATAGATTTCATCGAAGTACGACGCGTCGGCGGCGACTTCCTTCACCACGCGGAGTTTGTACGCGCCGGCGTCCGCCAGAATCTTCGCGGATTCGGACTTCGCCAGGTTCTCCTGCTCCACGCTGTACGTCCGCGCCTCCTCGACCACGCGTTCGGCGTCGGTCTCGGACAGCAGCAGCTCCTGGAACGACGGGATCGTGATGATCGGGGGCGCCGCGATCTTGAGCGTGAGATTTTCGAGCGTGATGCCGAAATCCATGGCGGCGATGCGCTCCACGAGCGCCTGCTTCACCGTCTGCTCATACTTCGCACGGTCATAGTAGGTCGTCTCCAGGTTCTGCACGGCGCTGGCGGTAATCACCACGTCGTCGAGCAGGTCCTGCAGCATGGCGCGCGCCGTGCCGAGCGAGGCCGTCTGCCCCTTGGACGCATCGTCCGATCCCGAGACATTCTCCGTCGTGTCCGTGCTCAGGCAGGTCAGGTAGAACTTCTGCGGATCGGTCACGCGGTAGGTCATCACCCATTCGCAGTGCAGGATCGAGTTGTTGCCGAGCAGCACGTAGCCGTCCACGCCGGGCACGAGCTTCTCGTTCACGTCCGACGGGCCGGTCCCGTCCGCCTTCACGCCCTGGTAGTACAGGAACTCCGCGTCCATCGGCATGAACGCCATGCTCGTGATCTCCTGCTTATTGATCGGGATACGCACGATGCGGTTCACCGGCGAAGGCAGGAACCAGTGCCAGCCTTCCTTGCACTCCTGCTTGAACTTGCCGAACTGGAGCACAATCACGCTCTCCGTGGTCGTGTCCACGATGAACGAGCCGCCGAATACCAGGAACCATCCCAGCGCCACGATGATGAACGCCGCCAGGATGCCGAAAAACATCTTCAGCGCACGGGACAGGAAGTCCACGCCCGTCTTGAGCTGGCCTTCCCCCGGTCCGCCGGATGCCGTCTGATTCAATTTTTCCGCCATGTCGGGTCGCGCTCCTTATTTCTTCTCCGATGCGGATTTCTCCGAGGCGAACGAATCCGACGTCCCGTTCAGGACGTCGAACGGCGCGGACTCGGTGCTGAGGATCAGCGTGGACTTCGAGGACAGGATCTTCTTCATCGCCTGGAGCTTGCGGAGGAACGTCGCGAGTTCGGGCTCCTTCGTGAACACGGCGTAGTAGGACGCCGCCTCGGCGTCGCCCTCGGCCATCAGGGCTTTCGCCTGGGCCTGCGCCTGCGTGATCATCTTGCTCTTCTCGGTGTTGGCGAGCGTGCGGATCTCCTCCGCCTTCGTCTTGCCTTCGTCGCGCTTGCGCGCGGCTTCCGTCTCGCGTTCCTGCTTCATGCGGCTCGCGATGGCCGCCGCGGTCTTCTCCGGGACGCCGATGGACGAGAACAACACGTCGCTGACCTCAAGTCCGTATTTCTCCATCACGTCGGGCGCGATCATTTCCAGAATTTCGGCGCGCATCTGCTCGATCTTCATCAGGTTCGGATCGGTGTTGATGAGCTGGTCGTAGTCGTACTTGCCGACCACCGCCGCCTTCGCCGTGCGCATACGTCCGCCGAGGTAGCCAAGCGCGGTCTCGAGCTTCGGCGCGGCTTCCTTGAAGCGTTTCAGGTCCTTGATCCGGTAGATCACGTTCAGCCCGATCACGACCTGCTTCTGGTCGCGCGTCGTCGTTTCCTCCAGATGCCCGATGTTTCCGTCGAACGGGCGCTTGCGGATGTCGTAGCGGATCACCTGCTGGAAGGGCAGCGGCAGGCGCAGATGGAGCCCGGGCTCGGCCTCCTTCGTGATTTTGCCCATGGTCAGGACCAGGGCGCGCTCCGTGGCGGGCACCTGGTAGGTGAAAATCGCCAGCAGGAAAATTGCCGCCACGATGATTCCGAGGAGGATGGTGGGAAGATAGTAGCCTTTTTTCTTTTCAGGCTTCGGTGCATCTTTCATGATCCGGGTCTCCGTTTCAAGTTATTGTTATGTAATCAGTTGCAACCCAATTTATCAATCCGGCACACGGGCGCAATATGCCCGCGCACACGAATACATCCTATACTATAGCTCATTTTTCCTTTTTTTCAACTTCCCGCGCCTCTTTTTTTCGAAAAAAACGGGAGAGATCACGCCTGAAATCTTCCTTTTTTCTTTTTTGTCTGTTTGACGATCCGAAAATGTCTAATCCGGTTCATGTCCGCAAGCAAAGAAAACGCCCTGTCACGATGGCATGGAACAGGGCGCAAAAATATCTATTTTGAAACTGCTGTTCGAGGAAACGCGCTTTTTCTTCAGGAAAGGAGTCTCATCTCACTGTGCCCGAGCGGAGCCGGGCACATCAAGCAAAGGCGTTTCCTCACTTCTTAACAGGCTGGAACGCCGTTTTCGAGGAGATTTCGTAGTTCTTCGGGTCTTTCAGCATCTCCAGGATTTCGGCGGGCGGATTCAGCACCGTGCCGTCCTTGTCGAGCTGCGCTTTCTCCGCCACTTTCTTGACCTCGAGCCCGGTCGTGGCGAACTGCACGAACCCGACTTCCCAGCCGCCGTCCTTCCGTTCCGCCGTCAGGATGTACGAGTACGGCCGCATCATGAAAATGTACTCGGGATTGAGCTTGTACTTTTCCACGAGGTACATCTGGTCGACCACGAGGTAGAAATAGAGCTTGCCGGCGTTGCGGAACGGCACGATCAGGACCGGCAGCCAGGTCTCATCTTTTTCCTCCTTCTTCCCGTCCGCCTTCTCCTTATCGCCGTCGTCGATGATGGTCACATACCCGCGGACCGCGTGCTTCTCGGAGCCGTCTTTCAGGGTGGAGGAGGCCGTCAGGATCACGTCGTCCTTGCATTCGCTGAACGCGATCGTCACGTCGTTGTCGTCGGACTGGAGCGGCCCGCCCTTCAGCAGTGCGGCGCAGGTTTCGGCGTCGAACATCTCCGCAGGGGACTTGTCGTCGATCGGCGGATAATACAGCGGGGTGATCCCGCAGGACGTGAACAGGACGGAGCAGAACGATGCGGCGAGCGCGAGTCCGCCGCGGAACAGTGTTTTCAGCATGGTCAAACCTTTCTCCTGATTGGGTTCGAGTCGGCGGAAAACGAGGGGGTAAACATTCCGCCGTATAGTTGATTAGACCTTTTTTCCATAAAAAAGTTCCGTCGTTTCGCGGATTTCCACGAAAAAACGGAACTTCGGCTGTTGAAGGGAAAACAGGTCAGTATTCCTTCATATTCAGCACCACCACGGGGGTCGCCACGCAGATCGACCAGTAGATGCACATCACGGAGAACGATTTGATGATGGTGTCCCAGTTGACGGCGTCGATGGTGAACATCTGCGAATAACCGTCCATCACACGGGTAATGAGGAAGGGTTTGATATCCTCGATGAGATCGGAAAACGCGAGCTGCATGATCAGGCTCACGAAAAAGAACACCAGGCCGCCGGTCGCCGCCACGGTCATGCGTTTCACGAAGACCGAGATCATGAACGATACCGAGCTGATCGCGGACATCGCGAACGCGGAATAAACCGTGGCGAGATAATAGGATGCGATGGCCTTCTTCGCGCTGACCAGTCCCGCCGTGGGGAATTCACCGGGGACGCCCATGAACAGGGTGATCTGCACTTTCGAAATACCGAAGAACACGATGCCGATCAGCATCGTCAGCGCCGCGAAAAGCATCGAATAGAACAGGATGACGAGGAACACCGCGATGAACTTCGAGATCGCGAACTGCGTGCGCGAGAACCCGCGCGAGAGATACGCCCGCAACGTGCCGTCCTGCTGTTCGCACGCAATGGATTCGCCCGCGAACATGAAAGCGAAGATGGGCATCAGGACCCAGAACAGGATCTGGCAGGAAAAGCGCGCGAACATCAGGCCGTCGCAGAGCTTGACCGGATCCGGGACCATCTTCTGCATAATAAACGGCATCCCCTTCAGCATTCCCTCGGCAAAATCCGAAAACCTGTTCTGGAATTTCCAGTAGACGAAGACCATCAGGACCATCAGGAACGCGAACCCGATCAGCATGATGTAATGCTTCTTCTGGGACGCCATCTTCACGATTTCGTGGTAGATCGACAGGATCATGATTTCACCTCGTTTCTCACGCCGGATTCCTTCCCGGTCAGCTCCAGGAAGAGGCGTTCCAGGCGGTCCGGTTCTTTTTCGAGCAGGGAGACCGCGAATCCGTTCTTCACCAGCGTTTCGTTCAGCTCGGCGGCGCATTCGGACTCCGTTTCCACGCGCAGCACGCCGGGCGCGTCCTCCTGCCGCCCGATGGACAGGATGCGCGGTCCGAACGTCTCCTTCAGGAGCGCTTCGGCGCGCTCGGGTTCCGTGGCGCGGATGAGCGTGACGGGCGAACGCCGCAGGATTTCCTCCATGGGCCCCTGCGCGACGATCTTTCCGTGGTTCAGGATGGCGATGTTCGAACAGATTTTTTCGATTTCGCCGAGCATGTGGCTGGTGACCAGCACGGTCTTGCCGAGGTCGGCGCCGAGGTTGCGGATCAACGTGCGGATGTCCACGATGCCGTTCGGGTCCAGCCCGTTCGTCGGCTCGTCCAGGATCACGAAATGCGAATCCGGCAGCAGCGCCAGCGTGATGGCCAGGCGCTGCTTCATGCCGAGCGAGAACTCCCTCACGCGATGGTTCAGCCAGCCGACAATACCGGTGTATTCCGCCAGCTCGTCGCGGCGCGCCTTGTACGTTTTGCCCGTGCCGCGCGACAGGATGTCGAGGTTCTGGCGCGCGGTCAGGTCGGGGTAGAACGCCGGCGAATCCACGATCGCGCCAGTCCCCTTCAGCGCCTTTTTCGGGTACACATCCACGTCGATGCCGTTGACCGTCACGCGCCCCGAATCCGGGTGCGCCAGCGAGGTCACGATGCGAAGAAGCGTGCTTTTCCCGGCCCCGTTCGGGCCGATGATTCCGAAGATGGTTCCTTTCGGGATCGAGAGCGACGCGCCGTCCAGCGCGCGGAACTTCCCGAACGATTTCACCACGTTTTCTACGGTTAGAATGTTGTCGCTCATTTCGATTGCTTTCTCAGCGTCAGTCGTTCTGCGCGCCCGGCGCTGTGTTCAAATGGAAAAACCGGAGAAGCGTCCGGTTCTTTTCCGGGGAGACCCGTCTCGGGTCGGAAAGATAGATTTCGCGGTGCGCCTGCTCCGTCCGGACCAGCCCGCGCTCCGCCAGGAATGCGTTCATGGCCGCGAACGTCTCCGGCTCCGTGTCGTACGGACCGACATGCAGCATCTGGACGGACGGCCCGTCCGTGAATGATTCGAACGAGGCGAGGCCAAGGAGATCGGCGGGAACTTTCTTCCGGGCGGACTCCATTGCGCGTCCGGCCACTTCGTCCGTCACGAACCACGGCTGGCGGATCATCAGATTGTACTTGAGTTTCGTCTTGTCGAGCGCCCCGCCCTGCCAGGCGTCCGTGTCCATCCGCCACACGCCCTCAAGCGGGAACACCGTGTATTCCTGATAATCGGGAGGCGTCCAGCCGCTTTTCGGCATCATGCGGATGGTGTAGGAGAGCGTGTACAGGAGGCCGATCCGCGCCTGGAACTCCTCGTCCGCGGGCGAACCTGCACCGTCGACGACAAAGAACTTCATTTCCGGCACATTAATTGAAACCGGGCCCTTTTCCTTCGGCAGATAAAACGCCTTTTCCGTCTTGCGCCACTCGTATTTCACGGCGGAGGACTTCTTCTTTTCCGTTTGTTTCGGCATAAGAAATCTTACCTGGGGAGGGAGAGTTCACTTTCTCGGGATTTTGAGCTTCTGCCCGATCTGAAGCACGTCGCTCTTCAGGTTGTTCGCCTTCCTGATGTCCTGCACGGTCACGCCGTACGCCTGCGCGATCACATACAGAGTCGCGCCTTTCTGCACCTCATAGATATCGTAGTCGTCCGCGGCGGAAACGGGCGTCGGGACGGTCACGGTCGGGACCGGCATGGAGGCGAGCTTTTCGATCTGGGTGCGGATGGCCTTCATCTGCGACTCGAGGGCGGCGGCATCCGCGGCGGACTGGCGTTTCACGGCGGCGAGTTCGTTCAGGAGTTTCTGGTTCGAATCCTGAAGCGTCGCGATCTTGCGTTCCAGCTCGATGATGCGCGTTTCCAGCTCGGCATTTTCGTCCTGCACGGCGCGGAGCCGGGCCGCGGTGTTCCCCGCAAGCTCCTCCACGTAGGACACGATGTCGCGCCGGGTGCCGGTTGTCGAGGCGGGTTTCGCGGCGGTTGCCGCATCGGAGGAAACGGCCGCGGTCTGAGGTGCGGCGGAGCCGGCGGTCTGCGCGGTCTGGGCGGTCTGGGCGGTCTGGGCGGTCTGGGCGGAAACGAACGGCACGGCGAGCGCGGCCGCAACGAAAATCGACAGGATGGACAATCTCATCTTGAAAACTCCTTCTATGCTGAACGATGCGCGTGGGGGCGAAAAACATTCTTTATACTTTAATGCGGAAACGCGAGATTGCAACCTGTTTTCCGCTTTTTTCGGGCGTATTTTCGGAAAATGATTTGATTTTCGCCGATTTCGCGTTAACGTAAATCATTTGCTTTTTCACATGGAGACAATGCATATGTACGACCGCATGATCAAATTCTTCAACGACAACGACCATTTCGCCAAGGAAAACGGCATGGTCATCACACGCCTCGAAAAGGGCGCCAGCGAGGCCGTCCTTACCGCGTCCGAACGCCATTTCAACGGCATGGGCTTCATCATGGGCGGCGCGCTCTTCACCCTCTCCGACTTCGCGTTCGCCGCCGCGATCCACACCTTCGGCTTCTGCGCCGTCGGCATGAACACCACCACGGCGTTCCTGAAGCCCGGCAAAGGCGTCCCCGGCGCGAAGTTCACCGCCCGCGCCACGCTCGTTTCGAAGACCCGCCGCACCGGCGTCTTCGACGTGAACGTGTACGACGAGGAAGACCGTCTGATCGCCCACAGCCTCATGACCGGATTCATCACCGAAAACCCGCTCTTCAACGGCTGATTATCAACCTCCTCCTTATCATCTTGGGAATGGGAAGTCTGAGAACTGTTTTTCCATCCTTTACCTTTCTTTATCTTTCTTTATCTTTCTTTACCTCAATATAGCCGAATTTAGCGCTTTTTTGTGTTTTTCGGTTGAAAACAGACGTAAATGGATGTAAATTACGGTATGCTTGATGCCGTTTGCATGCTTTTACCATTTCTTTGAGATAAGGACGAATGATGAGCGGAAAAAATCCCCTTGTTGCCCCCGTACTAAAATGGGTCGGAGGAAAAAGACAGCTTCTGGATGAGCTTACCAAGTATACACCGAAAGGAATCAAGTCATACTGTGAACCATTCCTAGGCGGAGGAGCTTTACTGTTCCATCTTCAGCCCAAGGTTGCATTCGTCAACGACATCAATAAAGAATTGATGGGGGTTTACGAATGTATTAAAGATAACGTTGAAGAGCTGATCGAAGCATTACAGGGTTTTAAGAACGATGCCGACACATTCTATGCAGTGAGAAACTGGGACCGGGATCGAGAAGCTTATGAAAACCGTTCCAGCATAGAGAAAGCAGCAAGAATTCTTTATCTCAACAAAACATGCTATAATGGGCTTTATCGCGTCAATAATGCTGGAGAGTTTAATTCTCCTTTTGGGAATTATAAAAACCCGAATATTGTCAATGCACCTGTTCTCAGAGCAGTACACGCATTTTTTGAGTCATGTGAAATTCATTTCTCTTCCGTAGATTACTTTTCTCTTCTCGACCAAATAGACTATGGAACTTTTGTTTACTTAGATCCTCCGTATGATCCAGTGTCCGACACATCAAGTTTTACAGGATATTCAAAAGGCGGTTTTTCTCGTGAAGACCAGGCCAGGTTAAAAAAGTTTTGTGATTATCTCGATCACAAAGGTATCAAGTTTATGCTTTCTAATTCCTCAACTGAATTCATTAGAGATCTTTATTCATTTTATCGAATAGAAACAATTCAAGCAAAACGAAACATCAATTCCGACCCCACGAAACGTGGCGACGTAGATGAACTAATAATAAGGAATTACAAGTAGATGGAAACAAAACTATATCAGAACGACATTGTCTGGAATAAGATTTTTGAAGAATATCACATTCTTTCAGAATTAGAGAAAAACAACTGTTTCATTATTTCTTCTGAGAAAATAAGGAGATTTAGAGAACCACGCCTTATGGCAAAATATGACCATGCAGTCAAATTGCCTAAAATCTTTTTAGATCACAACCTCTCTATTTTACCAATTACTCGAGGAAGTTATATTATAGCACCATTCAAGACTTTTCATTCTTTTGAAACTGATACAACAACTGACGACAACATCATACATTTGCCACTTCCTGATTATCTTCAAAGTCTTACATATGACACTACTATCACAAGCGAGACATTCGCCTTGAATATTGCTGCCGCATCGGGAATTCTATCAGATTTTCTTGAAACAAATCGAATAGAGAACAATTTTCTTATTCCTACTGTTTCTGGGCGGATGGGTTCCGGTATATTTGATTTTCAGATTGACAATATTTCAAGTGGGACCACACAACTAAGTATCAACAATGCTCAAATTGAAATTGATGCAGCCTATGAAAGTTGCGATTTTCTTGCCATTTTTGAAGCAAAGAACGATCTTTCGGAAGATTTCATTATTCGACAGCTTTATTATCCCTACAGACTTTGGCACAACAAAATTACAAAAAATATCAAAACCGTCTTTTTTGTTTTTTCTAACGGTATTTTTTATTTAAGAGAATATACCTTCGATGATCTATTGAATTATAATTCTCTAAGATTGACGAAATACAAAAAATATACATTGGAGAATACAACGATTACAACCCAAGACATACAAAAAGTTCTTCGGGAGGCTCCTGATATAGCAGAAACAACTGTTCCATTTCCACAAGCAGATTCTTTTGAGCGTGTTATCAATCTATGCGAATTACTTAAAAGTCAAACACTTCTAAAAAGTGATATTACGAACGAATATGCATTCACTCCAAGGCAAACATATTATTACACGGATGCTGCAATTTATTTAGGACTTCTTGAAAAAACAAATGTAGGATCTTCTTCATTGTTTTCACTCTCCAATATTGGCAATACTCTTTTACAGCAACAATACAAAGAACGCCAACTAGGTTTTTGTAGACAAATATTATCCCACAAGGCATTTCGTGATTCTTTGACTCTCTATTTCAATACCGGAAGATTACCTTCCCGTGACGAGCTTGTTGCAATTATGCGAGAGTCAAAACTGAATATTTCCTCGAATGAAACATTTAAGCGTCGCTCGGCAACTATCCTTTCTTGGATTAAATGGATCGTTAGCCTTATCAACGAATAAGATTATTACTTTGTTGAAAGGTTTCATTTTTCTGGATTTTTCGATTTGATTTATATCAAAAAAGGATCAAATGTGACACCGTTCGAATACCTGCATCCCGCCGAACAGATCGTCGCCATCATGAACCGCATCTACGAAAACGGCATGACCACAACCAGCGGCGGCAACCTCTCCGTGCTCGGTCCCAACGGCGACATGTGGATCAGCCCGTCCGGCATCGACAAGGGCTCGCTCCGCCCCGCCGACATCATGTGCGTGGACGCATCCGGCCGCATCTCCGGCCCGCACAAGCCCTCCTGCGAATACCCCTTCCACAGCAGCATCTTCGGGATGTGCCGCGACGTGAAGGCCATCCTGCACGCGCATCCCCCGGCGCTCGTTTCGTTCAGCATCGCCGGGCTCGTCCCGGACACCGCCGTTTTCCCTCACACGAAACGACTTTGCGGCGACGTCGGCTTCGCGCCGTACGATGTGCCGGGCAGCGCCGCGCTCGGACAGAAGATCTCCGCCGTCTTCGCGCAGGGACCGCGCACGGTCGTGCTGGAAAACCACGGCGTCTGCCTCGGCGGGAAAACCCTTCTGGAAGCCTATCTGCGGTTCGAAGCGCTCGATTTCTGCGCCCGCACCATCTACCAGGCGGCACTCCTCGGCGGCGCGAAACCGCTCACGGACGCCCAGATTCAGACGTATTCCAAAAATAAGAATTCTGGATTCTCCTCATTTGCGCCGGGGCCGCGCTCCAGCGCCGAGCTCGAACTCCGTGCCACAACCGCCTCGCTCATCTGCCGCTGCGTCCGGCAGAAGCTTTTCACCGGCGCATCGGGTTCCTACGCGGTCCGGATCGAGGGAGAAAAGTTCCTGGTCACGCCAGCACACGGCGACCGCGCGAACCTTCAGCCCGAGGAACTTGTCCTCATCGACGGTACAAGATTCGAGGCGGGCAAAACGCCCGATCCGCGCATGTGGTTCTTCAAGATGGTGTTCGATGCCCAGCGTGGAGTCAACGCCGTCTGCGCCGCGAATCCGCCCGCCATCGGAGCTTACCTGATCTCCCGCGCCGAGTTCAATCCGCGCGTGATCCCGGAAAGCTTCATCCAGCTCCGCGAAACGCCCGCGTTCTCGTTCGACGACGCTCTCGCCGCGGCCGAAACGGTTGCCCGCACGCTCTCGCCGCGCCATCCGGTCGTGCTCGTGCAGAACGACGCCGTGCTGACCTGCGGACGCACCCCGCTGGAGGCATTCGACCGCCTCGAAGTCACGGATTACAGCGCGCAGGCGACCATCGCCGCGCAGTCGTTCGGCGGCCTCCGCCCGATCACCGACGCCCAGGTCGAAGACCTCGTGGAAGCCTTCGATCTCCCTCGCTGACAACGTCCGCTGAAAATAAGACCGATAGGGTCGATAAGTCCTATTCGTGCGGCAGCGGCAGCGCCGCACTGCTGCCGTGGAGGGCTTGCCCTCCGTGCCGGAGCGTTAGCCTGGCACTGCCGCAGTGGAGGATTTATCCTCCCTCACCTGCTCTGCCGTTCGCGCCGCGCGGTCAAGTAAAAAGCGCGTCGTTTTTTCCCAAAAAAAAGCCGTGCGCGCCTCGCGGTCAAGTAAAGAACAAGCTCGCGCAAGCGAGCTTTCCGAGGCGGCGCAGCCGCCCCCAGCGAAGCGCTACAGGATTTCCCTAAAAATAAAAAAGAACGTTTTGCGTTCAGGGTCGCTCCGCTTCTCGGTGAACTCGATCCAGCGAGTTCGACAGTATTCTTTTACCGCGTGACGCGAACGGCAGAGATTTTTGGGGGATTAGACCGGTTTTTCTCTTTACCGCGTGACGCGAACGGCAGAGATTTTAAAGATATGGAGAGCAAATCTTTCTTGACCGCGTGACGCGAATAGCGTTTTTTATGGAATGTGGGGCGTTTGTTTCTTTTTCCAAGCCCGGTGAACCTATGAATTAATGCAAAACTTCAGCCTGCATTTTGTGCTCAAGCGAAGCTGAGAGCACCGCCACAGAGGAGGCATTCGCCTCCCCTCCCCCCCCTTCAACAACTCTGCCGGGCGCGCCTCGCGGTCAAGTAAAAATCCGGTCGCCCCCAAATCTCTGTCGGGCGCGAAGCGTCCTCGCGGTCAAGTGAAATACCCGTCGATTATCCCCAAAACTCCTGTCGTTCGCGCCCCCAACCCGAGCCATTCGCACCTCGCGGAAATCAAAAAATGTCGAGCGTCAACGAGCTTTCCGAGGCGGCGCAGCCGCCCCCAGCGAAGCGTGGGCGCGAAGCGTCCTTTCATTCTCTTCGACAAGCAGCCCATGTAATATATATATGAAAGAAACAATGCCTTGTCAATGCCGAAAGCTTTTTGAAACAATAGATTCTTCACCTCCGCAGAAATTGCAATATAATTTATAATTGTTTCGTGCAATATGTTGTTTTGAGTGATGCGTTTGAATTGGGGAATTCGCGGAAACATGTTCAATTGTTTTTTGCCGCTTCGCTGGGGGCGGCTGCGCCGCCTCGGAAAGCTCGCTTGCACGAGAACATTCTTTACTTGACCGCGGGACGCGCCCAGCGGAAGAATGGTAAAAAGCAGGTGGATGTCCCTTCGGGGGGGGGGCGGCTGCGCCGCCTCGGAAAGCTCGCTTGCACGAGAACATTCTTTACTTGACCGCGGGACGCGCTGGCAATGTTTTTACGAAAAACAGGAGGCGTTCCCCTCCCCCTATATCTTCCCCTGCCAGAACTCGTATGCGGTCGCGTCGTTCAGGATGAGGTCGATGTTTTCCTCGAGTACGGCTAGCGCTTTCTGATAATCGGAAGCAGACAGCACTGTACGTATCTTTTCCGGGGACAGCATCGTCATTTCCGTCACGATATACACGATCCATTGTGCATGGATATAATCCAGGTTTTCCTTCAGCTCGGAGAACAGCGCATCCGGGCGGAACTCGGGACACGCCGGCGACAGACGGAACATCGCCTCGAGCACGGATTCCACCGAATCGCAGGCGGAGGGATAGACGGCATGGTCGCCGTTGTATTCCAGGTCAAACGATGAAGTCGCTTTGCGGAAAAGAGCATGGAACGCGGAAATGATCGGATCAAGCAAGCCGTCCTCTTTCAATCGTGCGTAGTTATCCTCGATCCAAATGGATAAGTGCTCGAAGAAAGTGCAGGCGTCGCGCTGGTTTTCGAGATAGTCGCAAGCGAGGGGGATGTAATAGCGCACCTCCTCGTAAGTCCCGGCGGGCATCTTCCCGAAAAAGAGACGATCGAAATCCGCCCAGTCGAGTTCCGCATCCGTTTTGGACAGGATCCTGTTCAACTCCTCCGGCGAAAAATCGCCGCCGGGATCGCTCAAATGTGTCGGTCTTTCGTATTTCATTTTCATTGTGATTTACCTCAATGCGGCAGGTAGTTTTCTATTTCCATGCCGGGAAGGAAAAAAGGAGGCCTCCAATCTTGGACACGACGATGCCTGCCCCGATCATAAGGATGAAAACCAGGAATCCGAAAAACGTTTTCAGACGACTGGCATGATACTCCACGGCATCCATATTCAGGCTTTCATCGTATGTGGCCTGGAGCCCGTTGGATACTCTGTGATACTGAATGTACATCGTGATTATGTACAGAGGGGTCCCTGATGCCATGCCGCCCCAGAAGACTCTTATGTCGCGGACGAAGGAATCTTTGAACGAAAGGGGCTTATGGTCGTTCCGCATGATTTTGATGCCGAACAGCCACTTGCCAAACGTTCCGCCGAAAGCCCAATTGATGACGCTGTCCAGAATGAAAGCAAACAGTACGATCAGGCAACAACTGAAAACGAAACTTGTAATGCTGTCTTCTTCCGCCCAGAGTTTACTCGACGCCAGGTATTCCTCCCAGAAAGAACTCATGCCCAGGAATAAGAAAACATATCCCCCAAGGACATTGACGATAGCAGTTTCGAAGAACAAATCGATAAGCCGTGCGCCCCAGCGAAGGTCCGCGCGTGCCGGGGGAGCGTCGGGATCGACATCATCGACATCGCGGGGATGCCTCCGAACGAGTTTTCCAAGCGGTTTCACGAAAAGGACCAGAAGGAAAACTCCGACGGCAAGATGAAATATCAGTCTCAGTCTGAACATATTGGCGGACAGAGGCTCGCCCAAAGCCTTCTGCGCTTCGGGAACCCCCTGTTCCGCAGCCTTGCGATACCATTTTCTGGATTCCGCTCTGTTCTTTTTTACTCCAATGCCCTTTGCATAACAAACGCCGAGACTGTATTGCGCCTCGGCAAGCCCCTGTTCCGCAGCCTTGCGAATCCAATTGACCGCTTCCGCATCGTTTTGCTTCGTCCCCAGCCCCTTTCCAGTGCAAACGCCGAGATTGTATTGCGCTTCTGCATGTCCCTGTTCCGCCGATTTGCGGTACCAATAGACCGCTTCCGCATAGTCCTGCTCTATCCCCAGTCCCTGGTAAAAGCAAAGACCGAGATTGGATTGCGCCTCGGCAAGCCCCTGTTCCGCGGCCTTGCGGAACCATTTGACCGCTTCCGCATAGTCCTGTTCCGTTCCCTGCCCTTGATAGAGGCAATAGCCGAGTTTGAATTGCGCTTCCGCGTTCCCCTTTTCAGCCGCTTTTCTGAAATGCTTTATGGCGGACTCGTAAGATTGTGCTTCGTATGCTTCGTTTCCCGCCGCAAGTTCGGCATTCCCGTCATCACCTGACACCGGACTTGCAAAGACCGCCAGAAGGACCGTCAGGCAAAAAACGGCAAGGCATGATGCCATCCGCTTCATTCGAAGAGTGATGGAACGTTTTTTCTCTTTTGTCCGGTTCATGCTTATCCCGGATTCTGCGTTGCGGAAATGATTACGATTTTTGCAATCACATAGCCGATCATCGCGACAAGGACCAGAAAATCGTAGAAAAGCAGCAGAAAAAATGAAGTCCTGCTTCGTTTTTTCAGAAAGAACCACAGATTGATTCCCAATGCCAGGAAGAGGTTGCAGACAAACAGGGAAACAACATGAAGCACGGTTTTTTCAGGGGTCCGGATAAGCGGAATGATCATCAGCCAGGCAAGCGCGAAGCAAACGATGATCGACACCTTTTTCGAAATGGGTGTTTTGGCTTTTTCGATTTCATTCATATTTCACCTCATTCTCGTTGCAATCCGGTTAGATGTGATTTGACATTTCAGACCGCTATCTCATCACCAGGCAGACGGCGAAGATCCAGGTCGAGAGGCCGCCCGCGATCCAGGACCAGTACAGGTCCTTTTCCGCACGGATCAGCTGTTCCGCCTTTTCCCTGTTGTATTCCATGAGGATCTTGTTGCGTTTCTCGAGCTCCTCCGCGATCTTTCCGCGCCAGCCCCAACATCCCTTGTAGTAGAAAAGCGGATATCTGGGGAGACAGTTGATGCAGTCCTTTTCGCAATCGGGCAGGACGTTCCAGAAATACTCCTTCGCGTCGATGTGCCTGAAGATCGCCCGGACAAAGACGAAAACCGAGACGCCCATAAGGGGAACATACAGGATGACAAGCCAGATCATGTTGATAATCGCTCCTCGTTATTGTTGTGAATCGGTTTGATATGGCGGGGGTTGTTTTGTGGTCCAAGCTCAATTCGTGGCGCACTGCGTCACAGTTCGGCAGCTCATGGATCGAGCGGGCGGATCGACTTGTATTCATCCGAGTAGACAAAGGTCGGGAAATCGTACATGACATATGTAACGGACTCGGGATGATAGGGGTCCCCGATCCACGGACGGGAAAAGATTATCTCGCCGTGATCCGAGGGGCTGGCATCGTATGTCCGTTCACTCACGTCCAGGACCGAATACCCGTTTTCCTTCAGGATTCGTTCGACGGTCCGGGCATTCTCCGTATTGTCCCTGTACAGGCTGATCACGCGGAGTTTCTTATCCCCGATATGGTAGATGAAAAGCACGTTTCGGAACCGATCCAGCATCCAGAAGAACCGATAGTCCAGGCCCTCCGTATCCGTGTTCAACGCCGTCGTGATGAAAAATTCTCGGTCCAGCATCGCCTTCAGCTCCATTTCCGAGGGGACATCGTGCCCGGCGTCCTCGAACGAGATACAGGTATCGTGCACGGCATCCTCGTACCAGTCGCCGGACGTGAGCAATGTTTTCTTCCTGGTGATCGTCCCCACGTCGGGAGTCAGCTGAGCGACTTTATTCACGGAGAAGCCGTCCTGTTCCAGCATGCGGATCACGGCATCGTTGCATGTCTTTATATCCGCCTCATCCGGACGAGGTATTTCCCGGGGTTCGTCCCACTTGTACGCGATGAACATGCAGCGGTCGGCCGGGAAGACGCTGAGCTCGACCTTCATCCTGCCGCCGGGATCCGCGAACGGCGCGTCGAAGCCCTCCCGGACGAGATACTGCCCCTCCGCCTCGATTTCCCGGTCCAGCCGGATATGCCGGAAGGAACGTTTCCCCCTCCACTCATGGTGGCTGTCATAGAAACCGGGCGCCAGAGTCTTCGGAAGCCGCAGCGCCTGCGCGATGCGTTTCTCCGTCATCCGGCTTTCGTCCGGGTGGGTGAAATCAATTCGGTAAACGATCTCTCCGCAGGTGCCGCCATCGGACTCGGTCAGGAAACAGACATGGTCGATCATCAGCACCGTGCCGATGAGGATCGTCGTGACGCATCCGGTCAGGACCGACGGCAAAAGGGCAAAAACGGCCAAAAGGATCAGATGCCGCATCTTATTCATCGAACGGCTCCAGATAATCCATGATATTTTTATCGGATATCGCCTTCGGTCCCAGCGGGCTGAAATACAGGAACCGGAAAGCCTCTTTGGGGACCGATCCCTGCTGCATTACAAGGCGGTTCCACGCATTCACCCGCTTGGGATCGACCTCTTTCTTCCGAAGGACGCAATTCAGCCCGTTCAACGCGGAAACGAGCAGGGCGGCGTTGGTCTCGTTCTCCCGGTAGGTGTTCACCAGCCGGATGACCCGCTTATGTTTGTCGTACAGGATCACGCAGCGGCGGAAGATGTCGTACAGGCAGAAATCGTCGATCCCCATCTCCTCGTTTCGGACCCTGATCGCGATCGGGAAGAAGAACTCGCTTTCCAGTGCCGCCTTCAGTTCCGGCTCGGAGGGGGCAGCCCCGGCATTCGCATACAGTGCGTATTCCGCGACGATGTACTCCGGCTCATCGATTCTCTCCTCTTTCGTATTCTCCCTGTTGTACAAAACGCAGCTGTCAATCCCGCACCCCCTGCTCCGCATCGCGCTCAACACCTGTTCGTTGAGGGCGAGGATCGCCTCGTCGGAGATCTTTTTCCCGTCTACGCCGCGGCGCGAATTCCAGCTGTAACGCAGGAAAAGCGTGTTTTCCGGCGGGAAGCAGCAGAAACTCATCTCCACTTTCGGGTCCCGGTGGAGATGCCGCCCCTCGAACGACTCCTTCATCAGGTACTGGCCTTCTTGTTCGAGGGCGTCGTCGAGCCTGAGGATCCGGGGCGCGAACGTGGTCGCCTCGTCCCAGTCGGAATAGTCCGACGTCTCGTAGATAGCAAGCGGCGACGTTTCGGTGAAATAATCCGCGAAGACGCGTTTCAGCTCGTCTTTCGACGCGGTCCCGCCGTTCGCGGGCGTGTACCGGATTTTATAGACGATCTCGCCGTAGGCCGCCGTGCAGGAGCAGACGAGGCCGCACAGCGCAAGCATGGCGGCGCAGATAAACAGGAGACGTCCGGCTTTTTTGTTCATTGCATCACTCTCCGTTTCCGCCCGTTCGAACCGGGGGCTAAGGTTTGATATATTACTACTATAGCATCTCTTCTTTTAATGTCAAGCGATCCTGTTACTTTTTTTTATGAGCAAAAAAACAAACAAACCCGAGGCGACAAAAAGCCCGGAGCTCCGTTGGGGGAACTCCGGGCGGGAATCCGTAGTAGTCGAAACGACCGATGATTAACCGGCGGACCTGTTCGGTCATGGATCCGGTCACTGGCCCGGCTGACCTTTTCAGTCGAGCCGGGCTGCGACCGTTTGACCGTCAGGCGTTCGATCAGATGCCCTGGTCGATCATGGCGTCGGCGACCTTGCGGAAGCCGGCGATGTTGGCGCCGAGGACGTAGTCGATGTAATCGCCCTTCGGGCCGTATTCCTTAGCGGCCTCGTAGGCGGCCTTGTGGATGCTGACCATGATGCCGTGGAGCTTCCGGTCGACTTCCTCGGCGGTCCAGCTGAGGCGCATGGCGTTCTGGCTCATTTCGAGGCCGCTGGTGGCGACGCCGCCGGCGTTGGAGGCCTTGCCCGGGCTGAAGAGGAGCTTATTGGCCTGGAAGCAGGCGATGGCTTCCGGCGTGGACGGCATGTTGGCGCCTTCGCCGACGCACTTGCAGCCGTTCGCAACGAGGGCCTTGGCCTCTTCGCCGCTGACTTCGTTCTGGGTCGCGCACGGAAGGGCGATGTCGCAGGGGGTGAGCGTCCAGGGGCGCTTGCCTTCGAAATACTGGGCGGTCGGATACTTGTCGGCGTATTCCTTGATGCGGCCGCGGCGGACGTTCTTGAGGTCCATGATCCAGGCGAGCTTTTCTTCGTCGATGCCGTCCTTGTCGAGGATGGTGCCGTTGGAGTCGGACATGGTGAGGACCTTCGCGCCGAGCTGCGTGGCCTTCTTCACGGCGTACTGGGCGACGTTGCCAGCGCCGGAGACGAGGACCTTCTTGCCCTGGAAGGATTCGCCCTTGGTGGCGAGCATTTCGGAGGCGAAGTAGACGTTGCCGTAGCCGGTGGCTTCCGGACGAACCAGGCTGCCGCCCCAGTTGAGGCCCTTGCCGGTCAGGACGCTGTCGTAGCTGTCCACGATGCGGCGGTACTGTCCGAAGAGGTAGCCGATCTCGCGGCCGCCGACGCCGATGTCGCCCGCGGGCACGTCGACGTTCGGGCCGATGTGGCGGTAGAGTTCGCGCATGAAGGCCTGGCAGAACGCCATGACTTCACGGTCGGATTTGCCCTTCGGATTGAAGTTGGAACCGCCCTTGCCGCCGCCCATGGGGAGCGTGGTGAGGGAGTTCTTGAAGATCTGTTCGAAGCCGAGGAACTTGAGGATGCTCAGGTTCACGGACGGGTGGAAGCGCAGGCCGCCTTTGTACGGGCCGATCGCGCTGTTGAACTGCACGCGGTAGCCGTCATTGACCTGGATGTCGCCCTTGTCGTCGACCCACTGCACGCGGAACTGGATGATGCGTTCCGGAACGACGATGCGTTCGAGGATGCAGTTCTTTTCGTACTTGGATTCACGGTCGAGCAGCGGTCCGAGGGATTCGAAGACCTCGGTCACGCTCTGGATGAATTCCTTTTCCCACGGGTACTTGGCGACGACGCTGTCCTGAAGGACACGTTGAGCATAAGAATTGAGACTCATGTTTTACTCCTGTATTGTGTTTAGGATTACGTTATCCAATAATATACTACCGTTTTCCTCCATTTTCAAAAAAAACAGCGTAAAAATCCGCAAAAAAACGCGAGAAAAGCCATGACATACTCCGGCGCGATCCGCTTTCTGCAAAGAAAAAGGCTCCCGCAACCGTGAGAGATTGCGGAGGCCATCGTGCGCAAGCGAAGCTGAGCACACTGGATCAGCACCGTTTGCGGTGTGCGCAGGCGAAGCTGAGCACACTGGATCAGCACCGTTTGCGGTGTGCGCAAGCGAAGCTGAGCGCACTGGATCAGCACCGTTTGCGGTGTGCGCAGGCGAAGCTGAGCGCACTGGATCAGCACCGTTTGCGGTGTGCGCAAGCGAAGCTGAGCACATTGGATCAGCACCGTTTGCGGTGTGCGCAGGCGAAGCTGAGCGCACTGGATCAGCACCGTTTGCGGTGTGCGCAAGTGAAGCTGAGCGCACTGGATCAGCGCTGTTTGCGGTGTGCGCAAGCGAAGCTGAGCGCACTGTATCAGCACTGTTTACAGTGTGGCGATGTTCGCCCAGGTGGTGAGCTCCTTGTTGTTGATCTGCCAGTAGCCGGTGAGGCCGGTGTCGGTGTTGCTCCACGCGATGTCGTCCGTGCCGTCGGCGTTGAAGTCCGCGACGCCCGCGAGCTGCCATTCGCTGGTGACCGCGCTGAGGATGGACCACGAGCTGAGGTAGCCGTCCGTGACGCCCCAGATGCCGACCACACCCACGTCGTTGATCATGGCGATGTCGTTCGCGCCGTCGCCGT
>JAGCTY010000072.1 GCA_017963105.1 Lentisphaeria bacterium | reverse complement strand
GGTCGTTGTTCCCGGTCAGCCCGGCGGACGTCCCGGCGGCGCGGTCGTTGTTCCCGGTCAGCCCGGCGGACGTCCCGGCGGCGCGGTCGTTGTTCCCGGTCAGCCCGGCGGACGCCCCGACATGCGTCCGATCAACCCCCCGAATCCTCCCCCGCCCCCGACAGGCGGCCCGGTGATCGTCAGTCCCGACTTCTACGATCCGCTGCTGCCCGGTTACGGCTCCTACGGCTACAGAAGCGGCAGCGTGATCGTGGTCCCGCGCAACACGGTCATCGTCACGGAACCGGAAGTCGTGCAGGAAGTCGTCACGGAGACCGAGACCGTGACGACGCCCGAACCCGCGGTCGAGGTGAAAGTCGAGGAAAAGACAGCGGTGCAGGCCGTCCCGGTGAAGGCCGGCGATTTCCAGCTGGTGCTGCTGGGTGACGACTCGGAAGACGCCACGCCCGCGATCAGCTACAAGACCGGCGAGGAAATGAAATTCACGTTCTCCGCGAACAAACTCACGAAGGCCCCCGTCGAGGGTAAAATCTTCCTGAAATGGAAACGTTCCGGCGACGACGGCAAGGTCGAACAGGGCCGCACGGAAATCCCGGCGGGCCAGGCCGTCACGCTCGTCACCAGCATCGACAAGCCCGGATTCGTCCGCATCGAGGCATCGCTCGAGGACGAGGCCGGCCACGACCTGAAGAGCAGTTTCGAAGGTGGCGCGGGCGCGGAGATCGGGAAGCTCGAACAGTCCGTACCGGAACCGGAGGATTTCGATGAATTCTGGGCGAAGCAGATGAAGGATCTCGCCGCCGTGGCGGCCGTTCCCGAAATTAAGAAGATCAAGGCCAAACAGGACGGATTCGACGCCTACGAGGTCAAAGTGCCGTGCGCCGGGCCGCGTCCCGTGACCGGCTACCTGGTCATCCCGAGCGGCGCGGAACCGAAATCCCTGCCCGCGAAGGTGCATTTCCAGGCTTACGGCGTGCGCGACCAGGCAGTCCCGGACGGCATGGCGGGTACGGTCTACTTCGACGTCAACGCGCACGGGATCGAGCTGAGCCAGCCGAAATCCTACTACGACGGCATCCGTGCCCAGCTCGGCCACTACGCCTACGACAACGCCGAAAACAAGACCCCGGACACCGCCTATTTCCGCTACATGGCCGCCCGCGTGGTCCGCGCGTTCGACTTCGTCAAGACGGTGGCGGCATGGAACGGCAGGGACCTCGGCGTGATCGGCTACAGCCAGGGCGGCCTCCAGGCCGCATGGGCCGCCGGGCTCGTCCCGGAGATCACCCACGCCGAGATCGGCATGCCGTGGTGCTCCGACGTCGGCTGCGAAAAGGCGGGCCGCCAGCGCGGCACCTGCCCGGACTACCAGCCCGGCCTCGACTACTACGACCCGGTGAACCACATCAAGCGCGCCTCCGCGACGTGCCTGGTCGACATCGTGCGCGCCGGCCTCGGCGATTACGTCGCCCAGCCCTCCGGCGTCGCAGTGCTCTTCAACAACGCCCCCGGCAAGAAGCGCGTGACCTACTACCAGAACTGCGCCCACGCCGAGCCGAACGCCCTCTCCACGCCGATCGTCATGCGCACGGAGGACTGGCCGGAAGACGTCAAGTAAGGACACACGACAGCCTTTCGGGGAAATAGAAACCCGGGACCGGTGGACGTGATAGTTTGTCCGCCGGTCCACCTGTGTCAAACGAATTCACCGCGCCTGATCTTCTCATGGACTCCCGCACCTGCATCGCAATCGACCTGAAATCGTTCTACGCCTCGGTGGAGTGCGTCGACCGGAAGCTCAACCCGCTCACGACGAACCTCGTGGTGGCGGACGAGAGCCGCACGGAAAAGACGATCTGCCTGGCCGTCTCCCCCTCGCTGAAGGCATACGGGATCCCCGGCCGCGCGCGCCTGTTCGAGGTCGTCCAGCGCGTCCGCGAGGTCAACGGCGAGCGTCTGGACCGTGCGCCGGGACACCGGTTCGAAGGAAAATCCAGCTGCGCGCCTGAACTGGCGAAGAAGCCCTCGCTCGAACTCGACTACATCGTGGCCGTCCCGCGCATGGGCCGCTACATGGAGGTCAGTTCGCACATCTACGGCATCTACCTGCGCCACGTCGCCCCGGAGGACATCCACGTGTACTCCATCGACGAAGTGTTCATCGACGCGACCGCCTACCTGAAGATGTACAAACTCACGGCGCGCGAGTTCACCATGAAGCTCGTCCGCGAGGTCCTGGCGGAAACCGGCATCACCGCCACCGCCGGGATCGGGACCAACCTCTACCTCAGCAAGATCGCCATGGACATCGTCGCCAAGCACATCCCCGCGGACCGGGACGGCGTGCGCATCGCCGAGCTGGACGAGCAGACCTACCGCGAAACCCTCTGGACACACCGCCCGCTCACCGATTTCTGGCGCGTCGGCCGCGGCTACGCCCGGCGGCTGGAGTCGCGCGGGATGCGCACGATGGGCGACGTGGCGCGGATGTCGGTGAAGAACGAGGACGTGCTCTACCGGCTCTTCGGGATCAACGCCGAGCTGCTGATCGACCACGCGTGGGGACGGGAGCCCGTCACGATCGCCGAGATCAAGGCGTACCGCCCGGAAAACAACAGCCTCAGTTCCGGCCAGGTGCTGAAACAGCCGTACGACTTCGAAAAGGCGAAGCTCGTGGCGAAGGAAATGACCGACATGCTCGCGCTCAGCCTCGTCGAGAAACACCTCGTGACCGACCAGCTGATCCTGACCGTGGGATACGACGTCGCGAACCTGGCCACGCCGGAGCTCCGCCGCAAATACAGGGGCGAAATCCACATCAACCACTACGGACGCGAGGTGCCGAAGGAGGCGCACGGCTCCGTCAGATTCGGCAGGCACACATCCTCGTCGCAGCTCATGATCGAGGCCGCCGCCGCGATCTTCGACCGCGTGGTCGATCCGGCCCTGCTCGTGCGCCGCATCACCGTCGCCGCGAACCATGTGCTGACCGAAAGCGAGGCGGAAAAACAGGCGTCCGGACCGGAACAGCCAGACCTCTTCATCGACGAAGCCGCGCTCGCGGAACGGCAGGCCGCGGAGGAGGCCGAACGCAACCGGGAGAAGCGCCTCCAGAACGCCATCCTGGACATCAAGCACAAGCTCGGCAAAAACGCCATCCTGAAGGGCATGAACCTGCTGGACGGCGCGACCGCAAAGGAACGGAACGAACAGGTCGGCGGGCACAAGGAATGAACACGATCATGGAAAAACACCCCCATCCCTACGAAGACATCCTCCATCTGCCGCCCCATGTTTCCGCGGAACGTCCGCACATGTCCATGCGCGACCGCGCCGCACAGTTCTCGGCGTTCGCAGCGCTCGTCGGCTACGAGGACATCATCGACGAGACGGCACGCCTGACGACGCCGGAACGCGAGCTGGACGAGGTGGAAAAGGCCGAACTGGACCGACGCATCGGCATTCTCGCCGCGCATCTCCATGAGAAACCGAACGTCACGATCGAGTATTTCGTCCCGGACGAGCTCAAAACCGGCGGCGCGTACCACTCGAAATCCGGCGCGCTCGTCCGGATCTCGCCCGTGCGGAAGATCCTGACCCTGGCCGACGGCACGTCGATCCGCTTCCACGATGTCGTCGGGATCGAATCCGAACTCTTCCGGGGCGAATTCTAGCCCCCTGCCCCGCACGGATGCCCTATGGATTACCTTCATCACTACGAATCGCCGCTCGGCGCGATCACGCTCGCCTCGGACGGAGCCGCACTCGTCGGGCTGTGGTTCGACGAACAGAGGTTTTTCGCCGCTTCGGTTTCAACCGAACGCGAGGAGAAGCCGCTCCCCGTTTTCGAACAGGCCGACCGCTGGCTGGACCTCTATTTCAGCGGGCGGGATCCCGGATTCACACCGCCGCTCGTGATGCGCACGACGGAATTCAGGCAGGCCGTCTGGAACATCATGCTGTCCATCCCGTACGGCCGCACCACGACCTACGGAACGATCGCGCAAATCATCGCCCGTCAAAGCGGCGTCCCGCGCATGTCGGCGCAGGCGGTCGGCGGCGCGGTCGGGCACAATGCCATTGCCCTGATCATCCCGTGCCACCGCGTCGTCGGCACGAACGGCGCGCTCGTCGGATACGGCGGCGGCCTCGACCGGAAAGCCGCGCTGCTCGCGCTGGAACACGCCGTGTTGCCGGATCATCCGGTCGATGAAAAAGAAATCTGCCGGATTTCGAACAAATGTCATGCGGACGGTGTCTAACAAGATACCGGAACATTCCCCGAACATCGTTTCGCCTGTATTCGTCCGACACGTTGTTTGACAAACTGCAACATACCGACTTGAAAGGTCCCCATAATGAAAAGATTCATGATTGCAATCGTGACCGCGTGCTGCTGCGTCGCGGCTGCCGCACAGGATTTCGAAGCGCCTCAGAATGACCCGCTGAACGCCGTCGTGCGAATCGAGACCGTATCCACGGTCCCGAATTACCTGCTGCCGTGGCAGAACAGGACTCCGCAGTCCAGTTCCGGCTCCGGCGTCGTGATTGGGGGGAATCAGATCCTCACCAACGCCCACAATGTGGCCGACAGCACGCTGATCACGGTCCGCAAGCAGAACGAGGATACGTTGTTCGTGGCCAAGGTCAAGTTCGTCGACCACGAATGCGACCTGGCGCTGCTGACCGTCGACGACCCCGCGTTTTTCTCCGACATCACGCCGATGGAGTTCGCCGAGACCCCGCCCCCGCAGTCGATGGTGATCGCCGCGGGTTTCCCGATCGGCGGCGACGGGCTGTCGCTCACGCAGGGCATCATCTCCCGGATCGAGGTGCGCGGTTATGCGCACTCCGACAAAAAACTGCTCACGGCGCAGATCGACGCATCCATCAACCCCGGCAACAGCGGCGGCCCCGTCTTTTACAAGGGGAAAGTCGTCGGGATCGCATTCCAGGGGAGCAGACGCGGCGAAAGCCTCGGATACATGATCCCGTACGAGATCATCAGCCATTTCTTCGACGACATCAGGGACGGCAAGGTGAACGGCTTCGGCAGTCTGGGCTTTTTGTACATGTCCCTGGACAACCCGGACACCCGCGCATTCCTGAAGATGAAACCCGATCAGACCGGGATCCTGGTCCGGAAAGTCTATAACGAGGAAGAAAACAACGTGCTGAAGGCCGGAGACGTGATCCTTTCCATCGACGGGAACAAGATCGCGAACAACGGGAATATCCGCCTCGCGGACGGTCAGCCGAGGTACTTCAGCACGGTGATCTCCGCGAAACAGATCGGAGAAAACGTGAAGGTGGAACTGCTTCGCGACGGCAAGGTCCTGACCGCGGACATGCCTGTCCGGAAGGTCAACGACAAGATCGAGCCGTACCTGTATGACCGGCGCCCGGAATACTTCATTATCGGCGGTCTGGTGTTCACGCGGCTGACGTACAGCTATCTTCTGACGTTCGGCAATGATACCCCGCCGATGGAGATGCTGGAGAAATTCAGGGAGGTCAAGGATTCCCCCGATGACAACGTGGTCGTACTGACCCAGGTGCTGGGCGATGAGGTCAACGTCGGATACCAGAATTTCGACTCGATGGTCCTGACCTCGATCAACGGGAAGAACGTGCATAACCTCCGCGAAGCCGTGGAGCTGGTCGAATCCTGCAAGGACGAATACATCACCTTCGAATTCGAGGGCGATGTTCCCGTTACACTGAACATCGGCAAGCTCCGCGCCGCGACCCCGACCATTCTCGACCGCTACCATATTACGGCCGACCGGTTCTTCGAGTAGTTCCCGCGCTGTCCCCGCACCGATTCGGGACTCCCTGTTTCGTTGTCTGTTCCGGCGACAAAACCATTCAGCTGAACATGGAGTCCTTTTTTACGGGCCTTGCATCGTTTCATGCTCCGCCGTCCTCCGGGCGCATCCGATCCCGGCGGTGCGGCGGCGTTTCGTGTCCGGGCAAAGCCGAAGCCCAACCGGGAAGAAGATCCATCCCGGTCGCCGTCAGGCAGCCGCCGAAACCGGACAAATACGGACGGCGCGATGAATTCGTCCGTTGCCGGCGCTTTCCGCGGCGTTTCTTCCGCCATGAGGGTAACATGCCCCCCTGATTTCGAAACAAAATCAAGATGAATAACACCTCGACACGCTTGCAAAAATAAAAAATCCGTGCTATATTGTTAGCAGGCCGGCGGCAGAGCGGCCAGGCTTCCCGAAACAGGATTCTCTGAAATTTCAATCATATTTTCATCAATGGCGTTTTTATGGACTACAACGTTTTATTCCAGCCGGTCAGAATCGGCAGTCTCGAACTGAAAAACCGTTTCATGATGGCTCCCGTCGGTCCTCTGGGACTGGGCGATATCAATGGTGCGTTCAACCGGCGGGGCGTCGATTATTATGTGGAACGGGCGAAAGGCGGAACCGGTCTGATCTGCACCGGCGTGACGTTCGCGGATTTCACGGTGGAGGAGCATTCCTGCCCGGGCGTGCCTGTGCCGACACGGAATCCGCATCAGTTCATTCGCACCGGCAGGGAAATGACGGAACGGATCCACGCGTACGGTTCCAGAATCCTGCTCCAGCTTTCCGGCGGCTTCGGACGCGTGTCGATCCCGGAGGACCAGGGCGCGGACAACCCCGTCGCCCCCTCCGAAATCCCCCACCGCTGGATCGACAAGACGTGCCGCGCGATCACGGTGGATGAAATCCATCATATCATAGCCATGTTCGGCAAGGCGGCGGCCATCGGGAAACGCGCCGGATTCGACGGCATCATGATCCACGCCGTCCATGAAGGATACCTGATCGACCAGTTCGCGATCGCCATGTTCAACCACCGTACGGACGAATACGGCGGGTCGCTGGAAAACAGGCTGCGTCTGGCCAGGGAGATCCGCGAGGAGATCGCGAAGACCTGCGGCCCCGATTTCCCGGTGGTCATGCGCCTCTCCACCAAGAGCTTCATCAAGGACTGGCGCAAAGGCGCGCTCCCCGACGAGGAATTCGAGGAAATGGGACGCGACGAAGCCGAAGGGCTCGAAGTCGCGAAACTGCTGGAACAGTACGGCTACGACGCGTTCGACGTGGACGTCGGTTCCTACGACAGCTGGTTCTGGTCGCACCCGCCCATGTACCAGAAAGACGGCCTCTACCTGAAGTACGCGAAGGCGGTGAAGGAAGTCGTGAAAGTCCCGGTGATCTGCGCCGGCAAACTCTCGAATCCCGATCTCTCCTCGCAGGCGGTGAAGGACGGCTGGATCGACATCGTGTCCCTCGGGCGGCCTCTGCTTGCCGATGCCGATTACGTGAACAAACTGCGCTGCGGCAGGAAAGCGGACATCCGCCCCTGCATCAGCTGCCAGGAAGGCTGCATGGGGCGAATCCAGAATTATTCGCTGGTCAACTGCGCCGTGAATCCGCAATGCGCCAGAGAGCGCGATTTCGCATACAATCCCGTCCTGCGCCCGAAGAAAGTCGTCATCGTCGGCGGCGGCATCGCCGGCATGGAGGCCGCCAGGGTGCTTGCGATCCGCGGCCATAAGCCCGTGCTTTTCGAGAAGGAAACCATCCTCGGCGGCGCATGCGTCCCCGCCGGCGTACCCGATTTCAAGGCGGAGGACCGCGCCCTGATCCAGTGGTATGTCCACACCCTGAAGGAACAGCAGGTCGAAATCCGTCTCGGGACCGCCGTTACGGAGGAAATGCTGCGCGGCATGACGTTCGACGCCCTCATCCTCGCGACAGGAGCCACGCCCCGCATGTTCGACCTGGGAAAGGGCATCCCCGTGTACGACGCGAAGTCCGTGCTGAAAAACAATGCGGCTGGGCTCGGAGAAAACCTGGTCGTGCTCGGCGGCGGCACCGTCGGCTGCGAGCTCGCCCTGTGGCTTCGCGAATCCTTTGGTAAGAACGTCACGGTCGTGGAGGCGAAGAAGGACATTCTTCTGCTCAACGCGCCGCTCTGCTCCGCCAACAAGGATATGCTGGCCGCGCTGGTCCGTTTCAAAGGATGCGCGGTCCGCACCAATACCATCGCGAAACAGGTCACGGATACCGGCGTCATCCTGCACGATCAGGGAACCGGCGAGGATTCCGAGCTGAAGGCGGACGCGGTGATCGTTGCCGCCGGATTCCGCAGCGACGCCTCCCTGTACCAGGCCATGCAGGATGTCCCGGAACTCTACGCCATCGGAGATTGCAGGGAATGCCGCAACATTCATCAGGCGATCTGGGACGCCTACGAAGTGGCAAACCACATCTGAGCCGCTGCCCCTGATCCTTGATCAACAAAACGATCGAACGGGAGGTTGTTCCTTACCGGGGCAGCCGTCCGCTCCCGCCGCCGCACGTGCCGTTCGGCATACGGCGTTTCGACATTTTGAGTGCCCCCCTGCTGTCCTCGGCAGGGTTTTACTGCTTCGCGAGAATGCCCGCGCCGGATTCCTCGAAGATGCGCTGTGAGGTGAAGGCGTCGAATGCACCCGCTCCGGACAGCGCGGCGAACCGGTCCGAGCCGTCGTCTCCGAACTTGAGCGAGACCCGGTCGGCGGCAACGCCGGAAACCGTAACGCTGTTTTCGCCGTCCGTGTAGGTCAGCGAGACGGGGTCCCAGTTCCCGATGCCGCCGGACGCGAACCAGAGCGTGACCGAACCGGTTTCAAGCTGCCGCACGGTATCCGCGCCCCAGTTTTCGCAGAAGGCGAACACATCGTTTCCGCCGCCGCCGTGCATGGAATCGTTACCGACGCCGCCCGCGATCACGTCGTTCCCGGACGCGCCGACGATGCGGTCGTTCCCCGCGTCGCCGAAGAGCAGGTTGTCCCCTTTGTTTGCCCAAATGGTATCATTGCCGTCGCCGCCGCGGATCGTCTGGCCGTCGCCGACGTACGCGAACCGCTGGCTGGTCATGTCCACGATGTCGTCGCCCGCGCCCGCCCGGATTTCCTGAATCCGATACAATCTGGCCGTCTGATCGGTCATCCCCTCCGGCAGGTCGGTGTAGACGTCATCCACAAAGACGGCGTCGCCGTTGTCCGCGTCGCTCAGGCACAGCACGTTCGGGTCGGCCGAACCGAAGAACAGGTTTTGAATTCTGCATTTTCCGGCGGCGGAGACCAGGTCGTTCGTCCCGGTCCAGCCGTCGTCGAGGAAGCCGACGTGCATGGCGTAATACAGACTGTCCCATGTCCCGTTCGCCGAGGCGAAGAACAGATCGTCGCACCCGTCTTCATTGCTCCGCACTGCCGTCGGCGCGGCGGTTCCCCCATCGGAATCGAACGCTTCGCCCACGGCCCATTCGCGGCCGCCGTCCGCCATCACGCGCCACCGGTACGTTCCGGCGGGCAGCTCCAGCAAATCCACGGCGGAGCCGGACACCGGGATACGGACCGCATGGCCGAACGCATCCGTCGAACATTCCACGAAATACTGTTCCGCACCGGTCATCTGCCACGACAGTCTGTCCTGCGAACCGACCAGATCCGTCGGGATCACCTCCGGCGTTCCAACGGTCAGCGTCAGCACGGAGCCGTTCAGGTCCAGCGAATATCCGGCGTCTCCGATCCGGATTGATTCGCCGATCGCGAGACGGCCGAAGAATCCGCCGTCCGTGCCCGTCACGGAAAGTGTGCCGGAGAACGCCGCCGCTCCGTCCGCAAGCGCATACGCGCCGTACGGTTGAGAAGCAGACACCGTGAGCGTATAGACCGGCGTGCCCTGAACGCGGGACAGGTCGCTGACCCTCGCTATGGCCCCCTGCCCCGGGGGCAGTTCGGAGACATCGAAGTCAAGGACGGCGCCTTCGCACATCGAAACGGCGGCGCCGGGTTCGAACGTCTGCGCCCCGGTGAGCCTGCCCCCGCTGAAGACGTCCAGCCTTCCGCCGGAGCGAACCGCGGCATCGACGGCCGTCCCGCCGCCGAACACGAACAGCCCCGCGCCGGAATTGACCGCGGCATCTTCCAGCGAGCCGCCGGACAGGAGATCAAGCCTGCCGCCGTCGAGCTTGACCGAGGCGGCAAGGCCGCCTTCGGAGACGACGGCGGATGCCCCTTCGAACATCGAAGCCATGAAGAGCATCCCGCCCCCGGAAACACGGACCGTGCCGCCGGAACTGATCCCGATCTTCATCGCGAAAGAATCGTCTCCGGCAATCCGGAGCTCCCCGCCGTCCAGGACGGTGGAACTGCTCACGACGCCGCCGGAATCGATCACCGCCGTACCGGCGATCCCGACGGAGTCAAGCAGGCCGCAGTTGACACGGATCAGCCCGCCCTGCGACAGGATCGGGGCGCGTGCATAGCCGTCCTCGTTCACCTCCAGCGTGCCGCCGTTCTGCACGTCCACGGCAGTCACCCTCACATCCGCGAAAACCTGCATCACACCGCCGGACCGCACTTCGCTTTTTGCCGCGTAACCGCCGCCGGAAACGATGTAGAGCCCTCCGGCCACGGCTACATTGCTCGCGTAGCCGTTCTCCAGCACCGTGACGGTGCCGCCCGGGGAAACCGTGCAGACATTCAGCGTGCCGCCCGCGGAGACAACGATGGCGCCGCCACCGGACGCGCCGGCCTCGATGGCCAGCCCGCCGCTCAGGATGTCCAGCAGGGCAGTCTCAACGACGACGATTCCCGTGGACGTCACGCCGGAAGCAATGGCGATCACCCCGGATGAATAAACAGGCATGGTGAATCGTACCCCCTGGGTCGGATCGTTTCTGATTTGACGGATGTGAGCCCCGGATCGCCGGAGGGGCGACTTTCGGGACGCCTCTGCGGAGAGGAGGCGGAGATTTGCAGATAATGATCACCTTGCGAATTCATCATGCGCGTACATGATGAATTCGCAACCTCGCATCTCTGCTTTGAAAAAAATGTCTGTTCCGCCTGCGGAAGCTTATGGATATTCAGGGTTCCGGGGTAGATTCCGGCTCGTCATCAGGTCCTTGTCCCTTAACGGTTACAGGCTGGATGTCAAGGACTTCCGGAGATTCGTAGCGTTCTTCTCTGGTCAGTTGCTTTTTTGCGGTCATGATTGGATACCTTTCGTTGTTATGGGATGTTATGCGATGGTGAGTCTCATGATTTGATTATTGTTCTCGGTCACAAGGGCAAGGGAACCGGAGCTCCAGCTCCACGTATCGGTTGTGCTGTTGAATGCCGCGGTGACAGTCGAGTCGCCAAGCTGAATCTTTTTGTTCAGAGCACCGAAGTTCCTGAACACATCTCTCGTTTCCGAGTTCGTGATATCGGTCTCGGTGATCAGGTCATAGGTCCCGGCTTCGGAGAATCCGGTCAGGACCAGCGTGTCGCCCGTGAAGTCGTTGGCGAAATCACCGGAGAGGCTGCTGCCATTCTCGAACGTCCAGTATTCAAAACCGGAGAGGTCGAAATTCGCATTGTTGAGGGTGACGTGGGAACTGGTTTCTTCGTGACTCTTGAACTCGATGTGGCTGAACGCGCGGATGTTGGTGGTGGCAAGTTGTCCGTTGAATCCGGCAAACGACAGAATCCTGTCCTTTTCCACAGATGAATCTACTTTCGCGATCTTTTTTGTGTCAGGATCGACATAGTCGCCGGAGCAGCTTCCCCAGAGTTCTCCTCTGGTCGCCTGGAACTGGATATTGTCTCCGTTTCCGGTGAAGACGAGTTTGGCATTGCCGGTAATGGTTCCCCAGCCATAGGACCCGACGATGATGGAACACAGTACGATCGGGGTGGCCACGCCGGTGCTGTCGACGGTGATCGTGACATCACCGTTAATCCTTGCCAGGGTACTGACGGTTTTCTTCTTCGAGGTGGAGACGCATCCGCCGTAGATCCAGCTCTTGCTGCTGAACGATCCGCCGGTGATGTTGATGCTGATATTGCCGTTGAGACAGGCCGATCCAGAGATGGAATCGTCAGCGGCACGGTTGTATATTCCGCCCATCAGATAGGAATTGGCGGCGAACGTGCCGCCGGCGACGTTGATTTCGATATCGCCCGTGCGTTCAAGAATTCCTCTATAGAAATAGTCGCCGCCCATCAGGTATTTCGTGACCAGACCGTCGGTTATGGTAATCCGTTGTGTATCGGCAGTGACGAAATACTGCTTCGACTTTGTCTCCAAAGAGACTTTGTTTCCGCCGAAGATCGAGCCGCTGAAGGTCCCGCCGTTGATCGTGATGTCAGTGTTCCTCCTGACCGGACTCTCTTCGGAACCCTCGGGAGTGGTTGATATGACCCCGCCATAGAGCCCGGAAGTGAAGACCGGCTGGGTGTTCCCCGCTCCGGGCTGGATGATCGTCCTGGCGCCATTCAATTCGACATCAACGGTACTGGTTGAGCCGCCATTGTAAACATGGAACACCTCGATGGTCTCATTGCCGTCATCGTCGATGGCCTTGAAATAGACCGCATTGCTGCCGGACACGGTGACGCCGGTCGCGTCATTGTATTCGGTCCATGCATCGCCTTCGCCGACTTTGTACAACTTGGATGCCACTGCCGTGTTGTCGGCAAAGACCGCTGTCAGGGTAATGTCATTTCCCGAGACCGAGTCCGTGATGCTGACGGTCGGCATGCCATCCGAAACGAAGGTCGCATAGGCGGTGCTTTCCTGGCTGGCAGCCGTATCCACGGTCTTGAAGTAGTAGACTTGGCCGGATTCCGCAACGAACGGGGCGCGGTAGTACGTCCAGTCGTAGTCTTCGGCAACCGGGTCGGTCGAGTAGTAGTAGATCTTCCCGGATTCGGTGGCGACGGAAACGAGGGTCTGATTGTTCTGACGAACGCCCGTGACGACCGGCTTGTCCGGCGCCTGTGCGTCGCCCCCGCCGCTCGTCGCGAGGTAAGTGCTTTCGGCGTCGTTGACGAACAGTCTGTAGGAATCGACATTGCCGAGGGAAAGATCGGCGTTCCCCTGGACGAGGAGGTAGTTCCCGTTCGCCACGGTGATCGTGTACTTGCCGTCGACGCAGTCCACGCTCTCGATCAGACTTCCGTCCGTGCCGTACTCGGCGACGGTCAGGCCGGTCCCGACGACGGTCACGTACAGGCTGGGGGCGTAAACGGCGCTGAGCCTGTAGAAGTCGGGGTCGTCGAGGGAAGTCACGAGTCCGCCGTAGTTTCCGGCTGCCAGGAAGGTGGCCTTTTCGATCGTGCCGTTGCCCTGCCCTCCGAGCTTGCCGGAGTGGGCGTAGTCGAAGAAGTCGGTTCCGCTGGTCCAGGAGGTCGACTCGAACGACATGTCGTAGGTGGTTTCCTTGTCGGAGGTGATGATCAGGTCGTATTCCGTATCGACGCCCGCCAGGGCGGCATCGATGCCGGCGAGGGAAAGGACGGCGCTGTTGCTGCCGCCGCTCACGGTCGAGGTGACGCTCCTGCGGAGCTCCTCCACCGGCCCAAGCAGGGTATACCGGGTCTGGACCAGGGAAACCGTGATGTTGGCGTTCAGGTTGTCCGCGACGATGCGGATCGCGTCGCCGTCGACGCCCGCCTTGTCGAGCGAGACGGTGAAAAGCGCCTTCTTGTCCATGTAGAGACCGTTGTATTCCACGCCGTTTCCGGAGAACGCCCCCAGGTTGTAGGTGACCTGCATGGTGTCGTCGCTGCCTTCGAACGAATAGCTGAAGTCGGTGAAGGTCAGGTTGGACCTGGCGTCTACGTAGAACTCCGTGCAGTCGCCCGCGAGTTTTCCGACCGTGCTGAGGAATTTTCCCCAGGCGCTGTCGCCGATGGTCCCGTTTGCCACGTCCGGGGCCAGCGAGGTCGACAGGGTCGCGTAGTAGTCCGGATGGATATCGGTGTAGGCAAAGTGATATTTGTTCATTTCCGGCGAGGAAAGGACCGGATTGAAGACCGCGAGGCCGGTGCCATAGGTCTTCGGGACGATCATGGAGCTGTCGATGAGCTGGTCGACGACGGAGTAGAGGGTGTCGACGGCGGTCAGGAGGGTGTCGGAAACGGTCGCGGAGTATTCCTTGATCGTGCTCAGGAAGAAACCGAGGTCGCTGAAGGCGCAGATGTCGTCGCCGTAGTTGTAGGACAGGGCGAAGCTCCTGCAGATCGCGATCCAGTCCTGACGGGTGAAACCGCGTGCCGCCTCGCCGAATGCATTGAGCGCGCTGCTCAGGGTGTGGTCCGCGGTATGGAACGAAGTTGAGGTCAGGTCATTCACCCCCGAGCAGTTGCAGGCGGCCACGATCTTCTGCGCGACCTCCTGCGCGGTCATTTCGGTTTCAAGGCTGTTCAGCAGCACTTTGTACATGACCAGCTGATTCGGAGTCCAGCCGATCGCCTCGGACGCCACGACGTAGTCCACGGTCCCCTCCATGGTCGTGATCACGACGTCGCTGCCCATGAGGCACTGGTCGAACGCCACGACGTCCAGGGCGCCGTATTTGTTTTTCGACAGCAGCGTCGCCACATCCTGGATGGACATCATGGACTGGCTGGTCTCGTCCAAACAGTTGTAGCCCAGGCTGGTGCCGTGGTCCTTCACGATCAGGGCGTAGTGCTCGGCGCTGCCGGCCTGCATGCCCCAGTCGAGGAACGCTTCCAGCGTATCCACGCTGCCGGTATCCCATTCCGTTTGGGGGACCGAATTGCTGTCGTTCAGGTACATCCAGTCGATGGCCAGCGCGGTGCCGTTGCTGTGGCGGATTTTTCCCACACGGGTATCGGACCAGTCGCGCTCGGCGCCGCTGTAGCCGTCGATGCGGTCCATCAGCACATAGACTTCCACGTTTTCGGGAAGGATTGCCTTTTGCATGTTCAAGAGTTCCGTCAGGTACGCGCCTTCCAGGTTGTTGTCGCCGGCAAGGTAGATGAAGAAGGTCCAGGTATTGCTCGGAGCATTGTCGGAAGTCGGCAGCCCCTGCGCGGTCAGGCTGTATTCGCTGTACTGGCCTTCGACCGGCGTGTCCAGCGTGAGGTAGTATGTTGTGTTCGAGCTCAGGCCGGCGAGGCTGATCTCGCTTGCCGTCCCGCCGCGGACGACCGTCTCGGTGTTGCCTTCCCTGACGGAAATCGTATATACGAGGCCGTCCTCCCAGTCGCTGCGGTAATCCGAGAGGATGATTTTGGAACGGTCCCACGCATCGTAAGCCAGTTCGATTCTGAAGGTGTCCGCCCGGGTTTCGTCGATTTCACGACGCACCCTGGCGATGGACAGGCCGCTGATCGTCTGGTCCTCGCGGATGGAAATCGGTTCCAGGCCTTCGAAGCAGTCGGATGCGATCAGGAAGGAATTGGTCACGTTCCAGCTCAGCGAGTAATTGTTTGCGGCGTCGTTATGGCCTGCGATCCTGGCGTAGTAGAGCCCGGCGCTCAACCCGCTCAGGCTGACCGTATCCTCATTTTCCGCCGTATGGGAACCGCGGACAATCGTCCCGGATGCGTCCAGGATGTCCAGGTCCAGATCGCCCAGGGCAACTTCGCAGCTGAGCGTGAAGGTGTCGTTCACGGTTCCGGTCTCCAGGAGGCGGAAACTGTAGTAGTCGACGTCCGTGTCGTCGTGGATGGAGAGTCCGGAACGGGATCCCGCTCCATTGAGCGACGGGAGGCTGGTCGCCGTAGCGATGGTATTGTTTCCGAGGACGCGTTCGTCCATATCGGCTTCCAGCAGGAGGCTGTTCACCTTGAAGTTGAGCTGGTAGTTTCCGACATCCTGATTGGATTTCGGCTTCACGGCCGCATAGTACACGCCGTGCTTCAGACCGGCGAGCGAAATGGTCTCCTCCCCGCCGGAGGTGTTCAGCGAAGAGACCAGAAGCGTCGTGCCGTTCGATCCGTACAGATACAGGTCCAGGTCGCCGACATCTTCTTCGAACGTGAGCGTGATCGTGTCGCAGACCACACCTTTCTTCGGCAGGATGAACATGTAGTAGTCCTGGTCGCTGCCGCTGGAGATCGCGGCGTCGATCGTGACCTCCTCCGTAAGCTTCCCGAGATGGTACGAATGGGCCTTGTCGTTGCCGGATTCATAGGTGTCGTTCAGCACGAGGGGTTCCGGCAGGTTGTAGACCAGCTTGTATTCGTTGACATTGCCCTCATAGCCGACGACTTTGACGTAATAATCCCCGGTGGCAAGATCCTTCAGCGAAATGTACTCGTTGTCCGTCGCGCTGCGGGAATACCGGATCGGAGTCCCGGTGTTGCCTGCGCTGTACAGCTCCAGGTCCAGGTCGCCCGCCCACTGCTTGAAGTCAATGCCGATATAGCTGGAGCTTCTGCCGGGCGTTTCCAGCGTGAACGCGAACCAGTCGACGTCCGTGGCGGAGTCGATCGTGTATTTCGTGCCGGACGCGGGCAATGCCATTGCGGTTTCCAGGGTATTGTTGTTCAGTCCGTCGGCCGCATACGTGCGGCCGTCACGGGTGTTCCAGCCCACATCCAGATACATGTCCCCGCTGTTGTTGACGCGAACCGTGTAGTTGTAGCGTCCGAAGTATTCCGTATCGCCGTTGACCGTGCAGTTCGCCAGCAGGATCCCGTTTTCATCGCGGACCTCGATGACCCCGTCGATATCCCCGATGACAGAACCTTGATAATCCCACGTGTTGGTATTCGGGTTCCAGGTGCCGTTCAGATCGCCGGTCCCGATCTGGGATGCTCCTGTCGCCAGTTTGTATGCACCGACAGCCTGATCATGTCTCAACGTGACAAGGATTTCACCATTTCTCACATGATCCGCGGCAAGCATGGTCGCATCCGCCACAGTACGTTCCGTGAGGTCCAGGATGATGGTGTTGCCGTTGGCGTCAATGGTGCCATTCCAGTGTGTCGGAGCAACCTGAAATGTCAAGGAACCGTCAAGAGTCAACGTGCCCATTACAGAAATTGATGTG
>JAGCTY010000071.1 GCA_017963105.1 Lentisphaeria bacterium | reverse complement strand
GGTGGATGTAGCGGCCGCGGGCATCGTCCACGCGGAACGCCTTTCCGATCTCCGGCTTGCCGTCGGTGGGATGCTCCATCATCGCGAAAATGGCGCGTTCGATGTCATCCTCGACCTCGTCCGGGAGCTTGAACCCCTCGGAATTGAACAGCTTGATGCCGTTGTCCGAGGCGGGATTGTGGGAAGCGGTGATCATGACGCCGCAGTCGGCGCACATGGAACTCGTGAGGCTGGCGACAGCGGGCGTCGGCATCGGCCCGATCTCGTAGGCGTCCATGCCCATGCTCACCAAACCGCTGATCAGCGCCGTTTCGAGCATATAACCGGACAGGCGCGTGTCCTTGCCGATGATGGCGCGCGGGTTGCCGCGCTGCCCGAAGGCGTCGTTCCGGGACGTGTTCCGGCAGAAATGCCGCGCGACGGCCTTGCCCGCAAGCAGGGCGAGCTCCGGCGTGATTGGATATTCATTTGCCTTGCCTCGAATGCCGTCGGTCCCGAATAACCGCCCCATACGCTTCTCCTTCCGGTCCGGACGCCCGGTTTTCGGGCTCGCGGACGATGTTGTTCGTCTTTTTGAACGTCTGATTGGCTATGATTTCGCTCATCTTTTTTTCGCCTCGAACGAAACCATACTGTTAATATACGGTTTTGCGGGCTATTTTTCAATAATGCGGCGGCATTTTTTCGAAAAAAAACGGGAAACGCTTTCCGCATGACGCCCGCGGTTCATTTGCGGACTAAGACGGAGAGAAGAATCAGGGGACCTGTCCCGCCGCGGGAAAAACTCATTCCTCCCGGATCACGGACGGGGCGATGTGATTCCGATCTTTTAAGACTGTTCTGAACTTCATGACCTGTGGCTGTCTGGTCATGGCTTCAAGGAGCCGGATTGTTTCTATCGGCATTTCTCCGAGGTTGCGTTATCGGAAACCGTTAACCTCTGTCCAGCATGATCACGCCCAGATTCCGGATGGAGTCCAGCGTCGGTTCGATCATGGCGCGTTCCTCATCCGTCATATCCGGCCCGATCTCCAGTTCGATCGCCTCGACGTTATTCAGCATGTTCGTGGCGTTCTCGATCGCCTCATCCCTCTGTTCGGGCGTCATGTTCCCCATCCAGTTGTCGGCGGTATTGCCCATCATGTTGATGAGGCCGGTCATGAACGTCATCATCATCCGTGTTCTCGCCTGGTCCTCCGGCGACATTTCGCGATAGGTGTCGAGCCCCTGCCAGACAGTTTCCACGGCTTCCTCCGGGGTCTGCTTGTGGAACTCCTTCTGCGGCTCCTGCTCCTGAGGCTGCTCTTCCGATTGATCGCCCCACCCCTGGTTGGAGGCGCCGAAATCGGAGAACGTCGAAGCGAGGTCGACTTTCTTCTTGACCTTCGGTCCGTGGCGGCGAATCTTCGGCGGAGCATCTTCTTCACCTGCCTGATCCGCCTCGGCGACCGGGGGCGGGATCTGTCTTGATTGCATTGTTTTGAACGTGGCAAACCCGAGAATTGCCATCAGGACCAGGCCGATCAGGGCGATTCCGGCGATTTGTTTTTTTTCCATGGATAATGCTCCTTCGTTTTGAACAGAAAAGACCACTGCTGTCCGGGAAAAGTTCAGGGTGGAAAATTACTCCGACAAGAGAAATATAGCACCGTCCCCCCCCCCAAAAGTCAAACCGGACTGTTCCGCCTGTTCACAGCAAGGCACGACGGTCCGAACAAAAACGTGGAGGTGAAAACCGGTTGATTATAGAGAAACTTTTAAGGGGCAGTTCTTTTTTTGCAATATGAAGCCTTTTCAGGTTCCGGAGACCGAATGCGTTTTGAATGAATGGGTTCTGTCTCTGTCGGCGTCTTATCGCCTCACAGCAGGGATTTGATGAGCGATTCGAGCTCGTCCATGCTTCCCGCGGGCTCGAAGCGTTTCACGACGTCGCCCTTGCGGTCGATCACGAACTTCGTGAAGTTCCAGCGGATGTCGCCTTCCGTGCCCTTCTGCGCCTTAAGGAACTTGTACAGCGGAATCTGCTTGTCGCCGTTCACGTCGCTCTTCGTCATCTGCGGGAACGTGGTGCTGTAGCTGGAGGTGCAGAACGTGTGAATCTCCTCGTCGCTGCCGGGAGCCTGCGAGCCGAACTGGTTGCACGGGATGTCGATGATCTCAAGCCCCTTGTCGTGGTAATCCTTGTAGAGCTTTTCGATGCGACTGTACTGCGGAGTGAAGCCGCAGCGTGTGGCCGTGTTCACCACGAGCACGACTTTGCCCTTGAAATCGGAGGTCTTGACTTCCTTGCCGTCCCACGACTTGAGCGTAAAGCCGTAGAATCCGGCCTCGGCCTCTTTCGAAATGTCAAGCATGGAACCGATCCAGTCGGCGATCTCCTTGTCCGCCTCTCGGACGGATGCGCCCCGGATCGCCTTGGCCGGGAGCACGGCGGCGGCTTTTTCCGCCAGCTTCTTCGCGTCGCGTTCGCAGTTCTGCATCCCGCCGCTGCCGTAGGTGAAGAACGGGATCACGGTCTTGCCCGTGAGGTCGGCGGAAGCGAGGAAACTCGCTGCCGGGGGCGCGATCGTACCGAACCAGTTCGGGGAGCCGATGAAGATGACGTCGTACTGCTTGAAGTCAACGGGCGCGTTCGTAAGCTCAGGGTGAATGCCGCCCCGGATCTCTTTCTGGGCCTGCGCCAGACAGGCGTTGTAGTCCTTCGGATAAGCGTTCTTCGGCTTGATCTCCATGAGCTTGCCGCCGGTTGCTTTCTGAATCTGCTCGGCGAAATACTTCGTGTTGCCGGATTCGCTCCAGGAATAGTACGCGACGAGGATGCGGGCGGACTTGACCGGGACCTTTTTCGCGGCATCGGCGGCGGATGCGCTGATGACTGCAAAAGCGGACAGCGCGAAGACGAGCATGGCACGGAATAACATGAAAACCTCCTGTTTTTGAATGAGAAATATGATAGTTTGTTTTGTCGACCACTTTAATATAGTTTCCCTGCGGGATGGTTTCAAGCCGGAAACACGAAAAAAAATAGGAGAGACGAGCTTTTTTTTAGAAAAATTCAAAAAGTTAGTTGAAGCTAACTTGCAATCTCCAAAAAGCGTGGTATAGTATTATCATGACGCAAAAGTCCCGGAACCATTCCGCGGCGTATCGGTGCAGGTGTGCCGCTGTCCAAAATGGGAGAATGTGAAAAAGGGTCCGGCGCTCTGTCTGAGTTCAGCTTTCAGCAGGATTTGAACAGAATACGCTAGTTAGGGTATGCAGATGCGGATTCGGTTTCCCAACCGGATTTGCAGGATGGTTCCGGGACTTGTCTTTTTTCATCCGTATCATGTGCCGACCGGATGGATTCGGCGTTTTTCAAGAGTTAGGCAAAACAAAGTTATGACACCGACAACCTGTTTCTTTCATCGGAAAAGCCTCCTGCGTTTTCTTCTGCTGAAGACCGCGGCGGTCCGACGTGGCGTGAAGCCCGGCGAACTGCTCCGCGTCAGGCGGTGTTTTACGGCGGAAACCGGCAATGGCGATTCGGTCTGTCTGCACCGCCGGGATATCCTGAATATCCTGGAGCTGGACTATCTGGAGCTGCTTGTCGAACGCGACAGCTCGCTGGTGCTTTTCTACCACCCCGAAACGATGGCGCGCACACTTTCCGAACCGGAGAACCGTGCTCTGCTCGAACGCTGCAGCTACCGGACCGATGCCGGATTCGGCGCCATGCTCCGGGAACTGCAACGGCGTTTCCGGCTGGGAAACGGTCTGCCGCACGAGGTCGGCATCTTCCTCGGTTATCCGGCGAAGGACGTGGCGGGATTCATGGCGAATCTGCCCCGGACGCCGGTGGAACACGGACGCTGGGCGGTTTACGGCGATGCCGGGGAATCCATCGCGCGGATGTCGCTGTACAGCAGAGTCGAGGCGGCGGCGGAACGATTGTTGAACGTCTGCGGAGACCCGCAGGCTTTTCTGGAACACATATCCACCATTAACCCAATCACTCAATAAAGGGAGTCATGTAACATGGCAAACGTAAAAGTCATTTTCGGAAGTACAACTGGTGCGACGGAGAGCGCGGCTGCGGAAATCGCGGCTGCATTCGGCGTCCAGGCGATCAACGTGGCGAACGCGACGGCGGACGATTTCAACGCCGATCTCCTGATCCTCGGGAGTTCCACATGGGGACTCGGCGAGCTTCAGGACGACTGGGCCGTGAAGATCGGCCTGCTGGAAAATGCCGACCTCAACGGGAAACTCGTCGCGGTCTTCGGACTCGGCGATCAGAGCGGATTCGCCGACACCTACTGCGACGCGATGGGCATCCTCGCCAGGACGGCGAAAAGCCGTGGCGCGAACCTGATCGGCCAGACCTCCGCCGAAGGCTATGGACACAGTTCGTCCGTGGCGGTCGAGGACGGCATGTTCTGCGGGCTCGCACTGGACGACAACAACGAATCGGAGAAGACCTCGTCCCGCATCGGGGCATGGGTCGAAAAACTGAAAGCACACCTCGGCTGATCGTTTTACAGCTCATTTCGGGCGGGAAGCTCCGCATGGTTATGCAGTGGACCATTGCGACGGCTTCCCGCTCTTTTTTTGTGGGCACCTCTATGAATCTTTTTTCGGCGGATTTTCGCGTACTGGCAAAGTCCAACTTGTAAGATTTTCGCTGGGGAGGCGAACGGCTCCACTTTCGTAGTGCCTGGCTTGCGCTCCGGCACGGGCAGCGTT
>JAGCTY010000070.1 GCA_017963105.1 Lentisphaeria bacterium | reverse complement strand
GTTGCGGAACCGGACTTCGCGTTTGGTCGGATGGACGTTCACGTCGACGGACCCGGGCGGCATGGTGAGATAGATCAGCGCGGGCTGGAATCGGCCGCGTTCGAGCATGGGGCCGCAGGCTTCCTTGATGGCGCGGTAGACTGGGGCGGATTCGACCGGGCGGGCGTTCACGAAGATGCGCTGTTCGGCGCGGGAATTGCGCGTGAAGCCGCGCCGTGCGATGAAGCCGTTCACCGTGATGCCGCGTTCGGTGCGGGAAAAGGGGAGCAGCGCGCCCGCGTATTCGCGTCCGAAGAACTCGCTGATGCGCGGGAGGATGGACGGCGCGGAGGGGGTGGAGAGCAGGATGCGTCCGTCGGCTTTCAGAATGAACGCGACGTCGGGATGCGCCAGGGCGATGTTCGAGAGGATTTCGACGATGTGTCGTTCCTCGGTTGCGACGGTGCGGAGGAAATTCTTGCGGGCGGGCACATTGAAGAAGAGGTCGCGTGCGATGACCTCGGTGCCGGGCGGGCACCCGGCGGGCTTCTCCGTGACGGCCTTGCCGCCCGCGATGAAGACCTCGACGCCCTCCGGGGTTTCGCGGCGGCGCGTGCGGATGGTCAGGCGGGTGACGGCGGCGATGCTGGGGATGGCCTCGCCGCGGAACCCGAAGGATGCGATGTCGAAGATGTCAGCCTCGGAGGCGATCTTGCTGGTGGAGTGCGGGTCGAGGCAGAGCAGGGCGTCGTCGTCGTCCATGCCCTCGCCGTCGTCCGCGACCGAGATGGCGCGCCGTCCGCCGTCCTCGATGGTGACGGTGATCTTCCGGGCGCCCGCGTCGAGCGAGTTCTCCACAAGTTCCTTCACGATGGACGCGGGGCGTTCGACGACCTCGCCCGCCGCGATCTTGTTGCAGACTTCGTCGCTCAGCTGCCTGATCTTGCTCATGGCACGGTCCGTTTCTCCGTCTCCGCGGCGGTGTCCGCGCCGGACGGGATGGTGTCGGGCATGGGCGACGGCAGCAGGAAGAACAGGCGTTCGTCGTAGTAGTCCGCCTCGTCGTCGCGTCCGGAGGCGCGGAGGATGCTTGAAAGCAGATAAACGATCTCGACGTCGTCGGGATAGAAGAGGAAGAGCGTGCGGAGCAGGTCCTCGGCGCGTCCGTACTCGCCGTCGTTCATGAGGCGGCGGGCCTCGACGACCTCCTGCTGGATGCTTGGGCGGGACGACTGGGCCGTTTCACGGGAGACGGGGTAGAACCCCGGGAACAGGAAATCGTCGGAGAAGACGACCGGCTCGCGGGCGTCCAGGGCGATGGTGAAGCCGGAAGTCTCCGGCGCGAGGAACTCGTCCACCTCGGTGTTCATCCTGTAGATGGACATGATGATGACGGTCGTGAGGATGACGAACGCCATGAAAATGATGAAAGGGGACATGTCGCCGGCGGGGCCGTCTTTTTTCGCGGGGGGGACGGAGGGCACGTCAGGCCTCCTTCCCCGCCGTCATGCAGGGTGGATAATGGCAGGCGCAGGCGTGGCCGGGGACGAGTTCGCGGAGCCGGGGCGGCTCCTCCTGACAGCGGCGGCGCTGGTCCGGCGTGAGCGTGTCGGCGTGTTCGCAGCGGTCGCAGAAACGGCACCCGGGGCCGAACTTGTCGGGGGAGGGGACGGTGCCGCGGATGGTGTTCAGGCGGTTGTGTTCGCCGCCGAGCACGGGGACGGCGCGGATGAGCGCGGATGTGTACGGGTGCTTCGGATGCGCGATGAGCTCGGCGACGGGCGCGGTCTCGATGATGCGTCCGGCGTACATGACGGCGACGCGGTCGGCGAGTTCGGCCACGATCCCGAGGTTGTGCGTGACCAGGATCACCGCCATGCCGCGGTCTCGTTTGAGCGAGAGCAGCAGGTCGAGGATCTGCGCCTGGATCGTCACGTCCAGCGCCGTGGTAGGCTCGTCTGCCACCAGGATCGACGGCGCGCAGCCGAGCGCCATGGCGATCATCACGCGCTGCTGCATGCCGCCGGACATCTCGTGCGGATACTGTTTCGCGCGGTTGGCCGGGTCCGGGATGCCCACCTGGCGCAGGAGCTCCACTGCCTCGGCGAACGGGTCGGAGACGTCCTTCCTGTGCAGCCGGACCGCCTCGGCGATCTGGTCGCCCACGCGGAAGACCGGGTTCAGGGACACGGACGGTTCCTGGAAGATATACGAGATGCAGCCGCCGCGAACCTGGCGCAGACTGCGTTCGTTCAGTTGAAGTACGTCCGCCACGCCGCCGAGCGCGGGACCGCGGTCGAGCAGGACTTCGCCGGAGAGCACGACCGGGGGTTCCGGGAGCAGGCGGGCGAGGGACATGCAGGTGACGCTTTTGCCGCAGCCGCTTTCCCCGACCAGCGCGAGCATCTCGCCTCGTTCGAGCGAGAACGAGACGTCGGTGACGGTCGGCTGAAGTCCGCCGTCGGTGCGGAATTGAACGGAAAGGTCTTTTACTTCGAGCATGGGCATGGCTGATCTCCGGAATGATACTGCATAATAACATACAGCGGGAATGCCGGAAATCAATCACGAAAGTCAAAGAAACGGCAAAAAAACCTTGACATTCCGCCGGAACCATGCTATATTTCGCACGTCCGCATCGAAACGCGTATCTTATCCGTAAAAAGGACACCTTTTTCTATGAAACTGAACCGTCTGCTTCTGCTTGCCGTCCTGCCGCTCGCCGGGCTTGTCTCCTGCGATTCCTCCCGTACCGCGGATGCCGCCTCCGTCATCCCGGAGACCGCCGTGATCCTGCCCGCATCGCAGGGAAAATACGATTTTTCGAAGCTTAAAACGGAAAAGCTCGGGCGCGGTCTGATCGCGGTCCGCAGAAACAAGGATGAGGTGTTCGTGACGTGGCGGTACCTCTCGTCCGATCCCGCCAACGTCGCGTTCAACGTCTACCGCGACGGTCAGCGCATCAATCCGACGCCTGTGAACTTGACTACATATTACATCGACTCGAATAAAGGCGGCGGCACGTACACCGTGAAGCCGGTCGTGAACGGACGCGAGAAGGACGAAAAGAGCGCGTCGTTCACCCTGCCGGACAAGGCGCCGGAAGGTTACATCAACATCGCGCTGGACAAGCCCGCCGACGGCGTGACCCCGGCCGGCGAGGCGTACACGTATTCCCCGAACGACGCGTCCGTGGGCGACGCGGATGGCGACGGCGAGTTCGAGATCATCCTGAAGTGGGATCCCTCGAACGCGCACGACAACGCGCATGACGGATATACCGGCAACGTTTATATCGACTGCTACAAGCTCGACGGCACGAAGCTGTGGCGCATTGACATGGGGCGGAACATCCGCGCCGGGGCGCATTACACGCAGTTCGTGGTGTACGATTTCGACGGCGACGGCATCTCCGAGCTGGTGGCGAAGACAGCCGACGGCACGGTCGACGGCACCGGCAAAGTCATCGGCGACCCGGATGCCGACTGGCGCGAGAAGGGCAGCGACATGGTCCAGCTCCCGGAAGTCGATTTCCGCAAGACCGGGGCGAATCCCGCCGGGACGCACAATCGCGGCCGCATCATGAGCGGGCCGGAATACCTGACCGTGTTCTCCTGCAAGGACGGCGCCGCGCTCAAGACCATCGACTACGAACCGCCGCGCGGCGACGGTATGGCCTGGGGCGACAACTACGCGAACCGCAGCGACCGCTACCTGGCGGCGATGGGGTTCTTCGACGGCGAACACCCGAGCGTGGTGATGTGCCGGGGGTATTACACCCGCGCCGCGCTGGCGTGCTACGACTGGGACGGAAAGGACCTGAAGATGCGGTGGAATTTCGACACCGCGAAGGACCCGCGCTGGAAAGGCTACGAGGGGCAGGGCAACCATAATCTGCGCGTGGGCGACGTGGACGGCGACGGCAAGGACGAGATCGTGTACGGATCGTGCACCATCGACGACGACGGCACCGGACTCTATACGACCGGACTCGGGCACGGCGACGCCATGCAGATGACGCAGTTCGCGATGGATATGCCGGGGCTTCAGGTGTGGTGCTGCCACGAGAATAAACGCGACGGCGTGACGCTCCGCGATGCCGCCACCGGCAAGATCATCTTCCAAATCAAGAACAGCAACGACGTCGGGCGCTGCATGGCCGCGGACGTGGATTCCGTGAATCCCGGCCTCGAAATGTGGGCGTGGTCCGGCATCGGCATGCAGAGCGTGAAGGGCGAAACCGTGGCGGCGAACCCGCGCGGCATCTCCGTGAACATGGCGGTGTGGTGGGACGGCGACCTGTGCCGTGAACTGCTCGACAAGAACCGCGTTTCCAAGTACGACTACGACAGCGGCGCGTTCGTTACCATGATGACGTTCGAAAACTGCGACTCCAACAACGGCACGAAGGCGACGCCGTGCCTCCAGGGCGACCTCTTCGGCGACTGGCGCGAGGAAGTGCTGATCCGCACCACGGACGACCGCAACCTCAGGTTGTACGTCTCGACCATCCCGACCACCTACCGGTTCCACACGTTCCTGGAGGAACCGATTTATCGCATGAGCCTCGCGCTGGAGAACATCTGCTACAACCAGCCGACGCAGCCCGGATTCTATTTCGGACCCGACCTCTTCGGATCCGGCGCGTATTTCCGCGGCACCTATTTCCCCGAACTGAAAACCGTCCCCAAATGAACCACCCGAAGGAGACAGATTTATGTTGAACCGATTCCTTTTTGCCGCCGCGGCCGCCGCAGTCATGATGTCCCCCGCGCAGAGCCTTTTCGCCCAGCGCGAGCCGGAGCCCATCAACCCGCCGACCAAGTACGATTTCTCCAAGCTCAAAATGGAAAAGCTCGGACGCGGCGTGATCGCGATCCGGCAGAACGCCGACGAGGTGTTCGTGACGTGGCGCTATCTCTCGAAGGACCTGAGGAATGTGGCGTTCGATGTGTACCGGGACGGGAAGAAGCTCAATTCCGAACCGATCACGGATGTAACGTATTTCATTGACAAGAACAAAGGCGGCGGCGTGTATGCGGTGAAGCCGGTCAACATGCCTGTTCGCTCGTCATCCAGCAGCCAAAAAACCTATCGTAGAGGCGCTTATGCGGGAAGCGGTCCTTCAAGTAGGGATATTGAAGAAACGTCCGCGTCTTATACCCTGCCGGAAAACGCCCCGGTCGGGTATGTGAACATCCCGCTGGACAAGCCCGCGGACGGGAAAGCGCCGAACGGCGAGGCGTACACGTATTCGCCGAACGACGCGTCGGTTGGCGACGTGGACGGCGACGGCGAGTTCGAGATCATCCTGAAGTGGGATCCCTCGAATGCGCACGACAACGCGCACGACGGCTACACAGGAAACGTGTATCTGGACTGCTACAAGCTCGGCCGCGCGGAAAAGATGTGGCGCATCGACCTTGGAAAAAACATCCGTGCCGGGGCGCATTATACGCAGTTCATGGTCTACGACCTCGACTGCGACGGCATCGCGGAGGTCGTCTGCAAGACCGCCGACGGCACGGTCGACGGCACGGGCAAGGTCATCGGCGACGCGGAGGCGGACTACCGCACCCCGCAGGGCCGCATCCTGACCGGACCGGAATATCTGACCGTGTTTTCCGGCAAGACCGGGGCCGCGCTCGAGACCGTCCCCTACGACGTGCCGCGCGGCAACGTGCGCGACTGGGGCGACAATTACGGCAACCGCTGCGACCGGTTCCTGGCGGCGGTCGGGTACCTGGACGGCGAACATCCGAGCGTGATCATGTGCCGCGGGTACTACACGCGGGCGTATCTGGCGGCGTACGACTGGGACGGGCAGCACCTGACGAAACGCTGGGTATTCGACTCCAACGAGCCGGAGAACCGGGGTTACGCGGGGCAGGGCAACCACAATCTGCGCGTGGGCGACGTGGACGGCGACGGCAGGGACGAGATCGTCTACGGTTCCTGCACGATCGACGACAACGGCAAGGGGCTGTACACGACTGGGCTCGGGCACGGCGACGCCATGCACCTGACGCAATTCGCCTGGGATATGCCCGGGCTTCAGGTGTGGTGCTGCCATGAGAACAAGCGCGACGGCGCGACGTTCCGCGATGCCGCCACCGGGAAGATCCTGCACCAGGTCCGGCACAACACCGACGTCGGGCGCTGCATGGCCGCCGACATCGACCCGACCAGCCCCGGCGTCGAGATGTGGGCGTCCTCCATCCCGCCGCAGACCGTGAAGGGCGAGGCGCTGGGCGGCAACCCGCGCGGGCTCTCCATCAACATGGCGGTGTGGTGGGATGACGACCTGTGCCGCGAACTCCTCGACGGCAACACGATCACCAAGTACAACGCCGCGCAGGGGACGTGCGCGCCGCTGATGCGCTTCGAGGGATGTTCGTCCAACAACGGCACGAAGTCCACGCCGTGCATTCAGGGCGACCTCTTCGGCGACTGGCGCGAGGAGGTGCTCATGCGCACCGACGACAACCGCAGCCTCCGTCTGTACGTCTCCACCATCCCGACCGCGTACCGGTTCCATACGTTCCTGGAGGACCCCGTGTACCGCATCAGCCTCGCCACGGAGAACGTGGCGTACAACCAGCCGACGCAGCCCGGATTCTACTTCGGCCCCGACCTCATCTTCAAGGCGGCGAAGCCCGACCGCGGGGTGCTGTTCCGCGGGACAGTCCTCCGGGTGTACGTGCGCTGAGGCGCGAACACGCATAATCTGAACACAACGATCCCCTCCGGGCTGAAGCGGCCCGAATGGGATTTTTTGTGGATGGAGGGCAGCGTCAGATGTCGAGGTGATCGACCCGGGCGCGGAGCCATTCGAGGGACTGCTCGCGCGACTTGAGCTCTCCTTCGAGCCGGAGGTCTTCAGCCTCGCTGAGGATGCGGCTGAAGACGGCGCCTGGCTTCACGCCGAGCGCGATGATGTCGTTGCCGTTCAGGAACGGTTTCCGGGGCGCGGGGAGTTTCGCGTATTCGGCCATACGGTCGAGCATGAGGATATAGTTGTCGAGCAGACCGTGGCACGCGATGCAGTCGAGGCGGTGGAGCTCGAGTTCGAGCGGGAAATTCGGATCGGCGATGATCCGCATCCACTTTGCTTTCTTCATGAGGTGGACGGACGCGAACCGCATGTGGTTGCGGATGGCGGCGGTGACGGCGTCGACCGAGGCGGACGGCAGGCGCAGTCGTGCGAGAATCCCGGCGGCCATGTCCGCGCCGAGTGCTTCGTGCCCGTAGAAATGCGGCACGCCGTCCTTGAACGTCTGCGTTGCGGGCTTTCCTATGTCGTGGAGCAGGGCGGCCCACATGAGGTCGGGGGTGCGCCAGGCTGCATGGCGGAGCAGGAGCATGGTATGGACGAAGACGTCGCCTTCCGGGTGGAACTGTTTCGGCTGCTCCACGCCGCGCATGGCGTCGACTTCCGGCAGGACGACCCTCAGGATGCCGAGTTCGGCGAGCATCTCGAAGCCTTCGGCGGGACGCGGCCCGGTCAGGATCTTTTCGAGTTCGGCGCGGATGCGTTCGGCTGCGATCAGACGGAGCTTTTCCGCCGATGCGGCGGCCGCCTGCTTCGACGCGGGATCGACCTCGAATCCGAGCTTGGCGGCGAACCGGACGAGGCGGAGGATGCGCAGATGGTCTTCTCCGAAGCGGACCACGGGATCGCCGATGGTGCGGAGGATGCCCGCGCGGAGATCGTCTAGCCCGCCCACGCAGTCGACCACGGTGCGTTCCGCCGGGTCGAAGAGCAGGCCGTTGACCGTGAAGTCGCGCCGGGTCACGTCCAGAACCTCGTCGTCCGTGTAGACCACATGGTCGGGGCGGCGTCCGTCGCTGTATCCGCGTTCCGCCCGGAACGTCGCGACCTCGATGGGGATATCGTCGACGACGACCGTGATGATACCGAACGCGGCGCCGATGGGGATCGCCTTTTCGAACAGCGCCTGGATCTGTTCCGGTCGGGCGGACGTGGTCACGTCGACGTCGTCGGGGGTGCGTCCGAGCAGGAGGTCGCGGACGGCTCCGCCCACGAAATACGCCTTGTGTCCGGCGGCGCGGAGCACGGCGGCGGCTTTTTCGGCGGCGGCGAAGAGCGGGGTCCGGGGGATGTCTCCGGAAAAAGAAGAGATTTTCATGAAAAAACGGATTGCGGCTTGTCTTTTTAACAGATTCTGCTATGTTTAAAGGGTGCATTTAAAATACGCGCGGGTTTGCCCGAATGCAAGCGCGCGGACGATATTTCCGCAAAAAGAACCCCAAAAAGACCCGAATGCCTGAAGAAAACCTGACAGCCGTCTTCGGCGGCACATTCGACCCCGTCCATACCGGGCATACCGGGCTCGCGGAGTATCTGCTGAAGACCGGCCGCGTAAACCGCGTCGTCTTCCTGCCCGCCCCGCATCCGCCCCACAAGCCCGGAAACGAACCGGCTCCGTTCGCGGACCGCGCGGCGATGCTCCGCGCGGCCATCGCGGGGCACCCGGGTATGAGCGTGAGCGAGCTGGAGGCGGAACGGTCCGGCCTATCTTACACGGTCGATACGCTGGGCATCCTGAAACAGCGGTACCCGGCGGAGCATTTCGTGTGGGTGATCGGGTCGGATTCGCTGAACCAGCTGCATCAGTGGTACGAATCGGAACGGCTCGTGCGCGAAAACCGGTTCCTGGCGTATCCGAGGCCGGGCGCGGAGGCGGATTTTGACCAGCTGCGTTCCGTTTGGCCGCCGGAGCTGTTCGAAAAGCTCCGCGACAGCGTCCTGACCGATGCGCCGGAATTCGATCTGAGCTCGACCGAAGTACGGACGCGCCTGTCCGAACAGGGTGCGGACGCCTGCCGGGACCTGCTGCCGGAACCCGTGCTGAACTACATCAAAGAACACAAACTGTATTCCCAGAGAAACGGAGATACCACAACATGAACGACGAACAGGAAACCAAAAAACCGAGAATGAATTTCAAAGTGCTGGACGTGATCGAACTGTGCGAAAAGGTCGCCTACGACCATAAGGCCGAACACATTCTCCGGCTCGATATGACCAAACAGGACGGCGCGATCGGCGACTACTACCTGATCTGCACGGGACTCTCCGAACCGCATATCGGCGCCATCGCGGAACGCATCCAGCGGGCCGTGCGCGAGGAGTACGGCATCCACCCGATCACGCTCGACGGCACTCCGCAGAGTCAGTGGATCATCGTGGATTTCGGATTCCTGCTGATCCACATCATGACGAACGAGACGCGCGACCGCTACCAGCTGGAACAGCTCTGGGGCGACGTGCCGAGCTACGACGCCATGGCGAAACTGGACGCGGAACACGAAAAGATGGCGGCCGCCCGCCGGAAACAGGCCGAAAAGGGAATCGGCTCCGGGGAGAACGAATGACCGACCCCTTCAACGACGGCGAATACCGCGACGAGTTCGAGTGGGAGCGTGAGATCCGCAAGGACGACGACCGGGTCCACGACTATCTGGCCGAGCTCCCGCGGTACATCGACCTCCCGGACGAGGACAAGGTCATCTCGAAGCGCATCCGCAGGCGCGGGTCGACCTGGGACGACGATTTCGATGCACCGCCCGACGACGGCTACGACGACGATTACGACGACGATGTGCCGGAGGAGGATTTCGCACAGCACCGGGACGGCAGCGACGTGTACACGGCGGCGTCCAAGATGGCGATCGACCTGACCGAGTATTTCGCCGTGGAGAAGGATCAGGCCGCCGCGCGCGCCATGATGCGGGCGCTGACGCTGCTCGGAAAGCTGATGGCGCGTTCGATGGACGTGCTCAGGCTGGAGGACGGCGAACTCGTCACGTTCCGGATCGCGCTCACGAAGCGGTTCCTCGCCGACCTCAACGAACTGATCGGCGAATACGAGAAGTTCCCGGAGGACATCCGCGACTATTTCCTGAAGGACGCGTTCACCATGCGCGACGATATCCTGGAGAAAATCCGGAAATACCGGCGGGAGATGAAGCGGAGATAGGCCCGGACGGCTGTTTTTCCGCCGGAAAATACGAAAAAAACGCAGAATGCGCGGAACAAAACCGGAAAAGGTTTGTCTGTAGAAGGTAAGGACAGCGATGGAACAGGAACAGAAGACTCGCGAAGAGGCCATCCTGAAGGCGTTCCTGAGCGGCGACGACGCCGCTTTCGACGGCCTGATCGGGATGTACTCCGCGAAGCTGTACAAGGTGGCCTACGCGCTGCTCGGGTCCCGCCAGGACGCCGAAGAGGTCGTGCAGGACACGTTCCTGCGGGCGTACCGCGCCCTGCGGACCTTCCGCGGCGAATCGAGCCTCGAGACCTGGCTCCACCGCATCGCCCTGAACCTGGCCCGGAACAAGTACCATTGGAACCACCGGCGCGGAAGCGGCCTGAACGTAAGCCTGACCGCAGGCGACGGCCCCGACGGCGACTCCGGGGCGGAAAACGAACAGGACGTGCCGGACCGCCGGATGGAACCGGACCTGGTCCTGGAACAGAACGAAATCGGAACGAACATCATGAAAGCATTGAACAGCCTGCCGGACAACCTCCGCGAGACCATGCTGCTGCGGCACGTGAACGACATGCCGTACGAGCTGATCGCGCAGAAACTGGACTGCAAGGTCGGAACCGTGAAGTCCCGGCTGTCCCGCGGCCGCGAAATGCTCCGCGACTACCTTGCCGCCGCCGGAATCCTCCCTTCCGGGGGCGGCGTACAATAGCTTCAACAAACGCAACCCCCATTCTGAGGCGATAACAATGAACGACCAGGCGACTTCCCCCGGCTGCCCGGACTTGGAAACGGTGTCGGCGGCCTTCGACGGCGAACTCGAGCCGGACGAGACCGTGCGCGCCCATCTCGGCACGTGCCCGGAGTGCGTCCGTCGGCTGGCGGACTACGAAACGATCCGCGGGGTCCTGTCGCGCGCCGTCGCGTCCGAACCGGATCCCGGGATGAACGCCCGGATCGCGGCCTACGTCCGCGCGGAATCCGCCGGAACCGTGTCGCACCTCGCGCTGAAACCCGCTTTCTCCGATTCCCGCACCGCGTGGTTCCTCCGCGTCGCCGCGCTGTTCCTCCTGGGGATTTTTTTCGTATATCTGCTGACGGACCAGATGCATGTGAACCGGGCGAACCCCGGACGCCTTTCCACCGCCTCGGCCGAACCGGCATGGACTTCCGCTCCCGCGTCGCTTCCCTCCGCGCATCCCGCGGGTGCACTCGATGCGGAACCCGGCGCCGGCGACTTCGTCCGGGCGCGGGTCGTGTCCAATTCGCCCTCGGAACGGAAGTACGCGATCGATATCGATCCCGCGCTGATCCCCGCCGAATTCGGAGGCATTCCCGAGGACGAGCGCATCCCCGTTCCGTTCTTCGGCGGGACGGACGACGGCGCGATGCGGCGGATCCCGCTGCGCGGCGATGCGGCGTCCGACGCAATGCGGATGCTGGAACTGATCCGCCGCGACCTGACCGCGCTGGACGTGCCGGGCGTTTCGGTCGATACGGAAAGCCGCGGATCTTCGCTTTTCACCACCATCCGCCTGGAGTCCGCCGGCATGTTCGATATGAGCGTGACGAAAACGGACGGTCTGTTCGAGCTTTTCCTGATGAGCGGGGAATCCCCGACCGACGACGGCCCGGTTTTTCTCCGTTTTGAGTTCTTCTGCGAGTGATTCCCCCGGAGCGAACCGGAACCGCGTACGGAGGAAGGCGCGATGGGGCCGTCCAAACCGGAGCATCCTTTAAGAAATAATGTTTTTTATGAAAAAACTGAAACAACGGCTTGAAAGTCAGGAAAAAAGTATTACATTATAGATGGAAGCTTTTTTGAAACAGTTCATCACGCAGGCATTCATGTCTGTTCCGGAAAGACGGAATCATGATTCCGGCCGGCCCGGTCAACCTACTCAGGAGGAGAATCAATGAAAAAAACACTTCTTACGGCTGCTCTCGCATGTGTGCTGAGCATCTTCGGTTTTGTCGCGACCGCACAGGAATCCACCGTTACGTTGAATGACGGCAAGTTTTCGTCCAACGTGTCGAAGAATCTGTCCCTTCTCGTCGCAACTTCGACCGACGTGGATTTGAGTGCGAAGCTTGCCAGCGTTTCATCCGGGGAGAAGACGTTCGGCTACAAGAAGAACGGAACGTTCGTGTCTCTGGCCCAGGCGGTAAGCGAGGCGCAGGTCGCGACGGTCGGGGAAGCGAAAGTCACCTCGATCAGCCTCGGCGAATTCAATAAGGATGATACGATCCAGTTCGGCTACAACGGCGGGGACAACGTGTTCCATCCTTATTCCCCGTTCAAGATCGAGAGCGATCCGGGTTATTACGGCGGATACAACGCCGACAGCTTCTACAAGCTTGATTTCTCGGAAGATCCGTTTAACGGTATGATCGAAATCTATGTCATCGGCGAACCGCTGCCGGCTCCCGCCGTGACGCTGATCGTGGCGCTTGCCGCGGGCGCTCTGTTCCTGCTCTACAAAAACCGCGGACGGCGTTCCGCCCATACCGAACAGGCATGATCGAAGAGAACGGACAGGACGGCAACGGCGGAGCCAATCCGTCCGAAACAGGGGAAGAGTATCGGAAAGAGAGCCGGTACTCTGTTCCTTTTTCGTCCGGGGACGCGGACGGTTCTTCATCCGCCGGGGAAAAAACGGAAGGGGGAAAAAGCGCGGGCGGTCCGGAGGGGGAAGGAACTCCGTCCGGCAGACGTCCTACCCGGGAGGAACTCGAAAGCAGGTACCGTGACGACCCGCGGTTCAACATGCTGTTCAACCACGGGGATAAGGACGGGAAAAAAAAGGCGGCCCGGTACATCAAGGTCGGCAGCATACGCCTGACGCCGAAACGCATTCTGATTCTCTGCGGCTTTTTCCTGGCCGTACTGCTCTGCCTCGGCAGCAGCCTGTTTTACGCGTTCAAGGATTTCGGCAAATACCTGGCCTACACCCAGGCGCGCGAGGTGTTCGAATCCGGCGATTATGAAAAGGCAAAAGACCTTTTCGCCAAGGTCATCAGCGATGATCCGAACAAAGAGGACGCCATAGAGATCCTGGCGCAAATCTATCATCATTACCAGGACTGGGGCAACGAGGCGTTCCTCAGACAGCGGCTGATGCGCCTGAATCCCCTGAGTGAAGAGCATTTCCGGGATTTCCTGAACTCTTCGTTCCGCGCCAGGAATTTCGGCACGATCTATTCCCATCTCAACCTGAGAGTCATGGAGAATCCCGAGCTGCCGCCGGAGGACGGCGCGCTGTATGTGATCGCGGCGCTGCATTCCGACCACGTTACGAACGGGAAGCTCTTCTATGCCGACAGGATCAAAAGCAATCCGACTTATTTTTCCGGTACGGAGTATGGCCGTTATGCGGAACTCCTGCTGAAGGCGTCCGAACTGAACCGCGAAAAAACGCGGAACATCATTGCATCGCTCCCCGAAATCAAGGACGAGCAGGTCCGGTTCGAAACGATCAATACCCTCCTGTATTTTCTTGCGAAACAGGATGACCGGGAATCGGACGAACAGATGGAGAAACTGCTGCGGGAATCCGTCGAGCTGAACGAATATGCCGGAGTTCCGCTGCTGGCCAATTATCTTTTCTCCCATTACAGGTTCGAGGAGACGATCGATGTCTGCGAAACGTATCTCAAGACGAAAATGAACGCCGTCATCCCGATCATCTACGGCGAAGCGTGCGTCCTGTCCGGGCATCCGGAAAAGATTTCGCGTCTTTCCGACGATGTGCGCAAACTGCATGGCCGCCAGTCGAAAATCATTTCCTCGTATCTGGATGCGCTGAACGCGTTCAGCGAAGAGGACGAGACGCGTCTCCATACATTGATGATGGACGCCGGTTCCTCGATTGAAACGCCGTTTTCCCTGCTGATGAAACTCCGCCTGGCGATCGAATCCGACTCCTCCAAGGAAGTCCTGATGATCCTGGGCAGGATCCTGAAGGAACAGCCTTTCTGGGATTTCCCGCAGCGTGCCAGGACCGCCGCATTGGATTATCTGGTCCGGAAAGCCGATGACGACGACCTCCTGAAACGCCCGGACGAACTGGGCGTCTGCGCCGGGATCGCGACGCTGCTGGAGACTCCCGGCGACGACGTCTCGTTTCTGCGGCGCATCGTCCTGCTGGATCAGTTCAAACGGAATCTTTTGAAGGAGGAGGATCTTCAGAAGGCGTTGAAGAGCTTCCCCGGCGATTCCGTCCTGCTCCGGATCGCCGCGGAATTCTATCTGCTGCAGAAACAGCCCGCGCGTGCCATGACCTATCTTGAGGAATACAATTCGCTCGAAGACATCGGGGAGAACTCCACCATCGCGGTGATGCATATCCTGGCGCTGGACCAGCTGGGGCGCAGGGATGAGGCGGAAAAGGAGTTTCGCGTGCTTGTGGAACGGGAAAGCGACGGTCTTCTGCTTTACCTGTACTATGATTTCTGCATCGAAAACAGGTATGTGGATTCTCTGAGATCGCTTTCTTCGTGGCTGGAATCCCTGCCGAAAGACTCCGCCCACCGTGCCGCCATCCCGTTCGTCCGTGCTGAAATCCTGCTTGCCGAAGGTAAAAAGGACCAGGCTCTCAACCTGTTTGAAAATGCGAAATCGGATGACCCGCGGTTCGTGTTCCATGCGGCGGAGCGTCTTGCCGAGGGCGGACAGAACGATGCCGCGCTCAGGCGTTATCGTTCCATCGCGGAAACATACCCTGAAAAAGCCGCTGTCTACCTCAGGCTTTCGGAACTCTATTCCAAGCTGAACGACGCGAAAAATGCGTTCGACTGTGCCCGCACCGCCTGGCTGGAGGATCCTGACAGTCTTCAGACGAGGTATGTCTATGCCAGGTATCTTTTCGACGCCGGCCAGCTGGCGGACACCGTATCCGTCCTCAAATTCCCGCAGTACAGGGCGAGTTTCCCGTCTGAAATGCTTGATCTGTGGTCGAAGGCGGTCCGGGAGATGATCAAGGACGATTTCTATGCCGGACGCTATGCCCCGGCCATGGAGCATGCCAAGTATCTGCTGATCTATTTCCCCGATGACCCGTCCGCGAAGGACTATCTCGACAAGATAGAGAAACTGCGCCGTCAGGAAAGAAAACCCTGAACCGGAGTTTTAACCCGCGGGAGCCGCCGGAATCTGGTCCGCCGGGATGATCATGAAGCTGAATCCCGCGGCGGACCCGCCGGTGTTTTCCAGCCGGATCAGGATCGTGTTCCAGCCCTGCCGGAATTCGAACGGCTCGATGTGTTCATCGATGTTGTACCAGCTGGTTCCGGCGTCCTGCCATACGTCCCTGCCGTTGATCCTGAGCCGTCCGCCGTCGTCCGTGCCGATCGCCACGAGCATGGAGACGGGTTCATCGAAATAGACTTCGGTATACGCGTAGTATGTGGAATGGTCCGTCGTGACCGGCACGGTGTTGTGCATGGATTCGCTCTGCATGAACTTCCAGCGCAGTGTGCCGTCCAGCGTGACCTTCGGCCCGGTCACCTTGATCGGATCGGAATCCGTCTCCTCGATGCCGACGCCTTTCTGTCCGTCCGTATAGACGGCGTCGAGATCGATGGATATTTCGGGCGGGTGGACCAGCGCGAAATCGTCGCGCCCGTAGTTCTCCCACGGCCCGATGATGTACCAGGTGTTGATGTAGAGCCATCCCCGGTTGGCGGCGTTGCGCGTGAACCTGCGTCCCGGAAGAGCCTGCGCCTTGACCATGTCCCTGTCCAGACGTTTCCCTTCGTATTCGCGCCAGGCTGTGAGCGGAACCGCTTCCGGTGCTTCGCCCGAACCGCCGACGCCGGATCCGCCTCCGCGTCCCTGGCCTCCCGAACCGCCGGGCCGTCCGGACATCTTCGGCGCGGGCCTTCCGCCGTCGAACAGGCTCGCCAGGCGGGCTGCGGCCAGTCCTGTCTGGCGGACCGTCTGTCCGAGAAGCTCGCGGTAACGGGCCAGTTCCGCCGTGTTTTTCACCGAGAGCGAGGCGGCGGCAGTTCCGGTTTCGTCGCGTTCCCACGGCGCGTCCGGGGACTGCATGCGGACCAGTTCGTCGAACGACGGCATCCGGGTGGAGCCGGGCTTCATGGCGCGGTAGACTTCCGGGAAGGACAATCCCCCGGAAAGCGCCTGGCGCGCCGCGCCGGCGGCCAGATGGTTCCGCTGGATTTCCTCCTCGTAGTCGCGCAGGAGTCCGTACAGATAATCGATCGCGGCGTCGGGGCGCAGGTCCGGCTGAGGGACATCCTGAAGAGAGCGGGCGGCGGACGTGTCGTTGGCGTCCTCCGGGGCGGTCGGCAGAAGCGGACGGCGTTCCACGGTGTCCAGCAGGGAATCCCGTTCCGCCTTCATCCTGCGCGACATCTCCTGGAACGCCTGAAGCTGGGCGAGCAGATTATTCCGGATCATCACCTCGGACTGCGCGACCAGTTTGCCGGAATACTCCGGCGGGAGCGGTCGGCGGGATTGTCTCTGCTTCAGGCGGTCGTCCGGCTGCGCGCGGGAATCCGCGGCTCCGGCTTTTGCCTGCCCCGTCCCGGCCGGGGAAACTCCCCGCGCCGCACCTGGTTTGTCCGGCCCGGAGAGCAGGAGCAGGGCGGCGACGGTCAGTGTGACCGGCAGCGCCCAGGAAAGGACGCGGAAACCCGTATCCTTTCCGTTTCCGGCGTTCGGACCGCCCGGAAGATCAAAGCGCGGTTTCCTGTCCGGCGGACGACTGCTCATTCGCACTGATCCCGATGTTACTGAGGTTGTAGAACTGGCAGGCGTCCATCACTTCGGCGAACCGCCCGAACGGGGTGTTCCGGTCCATGTCGATGCGAATGCGCCGGTCCGGATCGGCGATGCAGAGATCCCGGAACTGCTCCAGCAGGAAATTCGTCGTGCACGGCTGGCCGTTCCAGTAGAAACGCCCTTCGGCGTCGATCCCGACGACGGACTGTCTGTCGCTGGGACGCAGCTTTACGGCGGCCTCCGAAGCGGGCAGGTCGACCGGGATATCCCTGTTTTTCACTTTTGTCATGGACGACACCAGGAAGAAGATGAGCAGAAGGAAGACGCAGTCGATCAGGGGCGACATCGAGATTTCCGGGCCGTCATGTTCATGGAAGATCGGCAGATTCATGCGGCTTGCTCCCCAGCCGGACGCGCGTCCGGCTGAATCCGTGGATTTGGCATTGGTCGAAGAGTGCGATGACGGTGCCGACCGGGACGTCGCGGAACGCCGCCACGTCGATCCGGACATCCGTCCCGGCATTCTGCCTCAGTTCGGTCAGGAACCCGTCCGGGTCGGGGACCGGCGCATAGCTGTTCTCCCCGGAATAGGCGTTGTGCCCCAGCACCTGGAAGACCCTTCCGGCAGCGTCCACGGACAGGATCACGGAACCGGCGTCCTTCTTCGTGGCGGACACGCTCGCGCTCATGGACGGCACGGAAAGCGGAATCTGCATCTCCCATTTCTTCATCATGGTGGTCACCAGGAAGAAGATGAGCAGGAGGAAGACGCAGTCGATCAGGGGCGACATCTGGACTTCCGCGCGGTCGTCGTTCCCGAGGTCAAACCGCATGGCCGTCCCCCTCGGCGGATGACGTTTCCCTGCTGCCGCGCCCGTCCGGTCCGCCGGGTTCCAGATACAGCACCGTGACGACATGTTCCAGCTCGGCTTCCACACGGGACGCCTGTCCCATGATCCGGTTCTTCAGCAGGTAATAGGCCGCGACCGCCGGAACCGCGATGATCAGACCGGCCGCGGTCGTGATCAGGGCCTTCGAAATGGAGTCGGACAGGATGGACGCGCCGCCCTCATCGCCGTAGAGCGCCACCAGTCCGAACGCTTCGATCATGCCGACCACGGTCCCGAGCAGTCCGAGCAGGGGTGCCAGCGAGGAGATGATCGAAATCGGATAGATCTTCGAAAGATGCGTGCGGATGTCGCGCGCCGCGATGTCGCCCGCGGTCTGGCTTACCGCCTCGCGTCCGGCGGAGCGGTGTTTCAGCAGATAATCGAGCGCGCGGCCAAGCGTGGACGCGTCGTCGCGGCAAACGGATTCCGCCCGGTCGAAATCCCCGGCTTCCAGCGCCTCGTTGACCGTGTCGATCAACGGCTGCGGCGCAATCGCCGCCGTCCCGGAGTATTTCAGTCTCTGTAAGGAGATGGCGACGGCGACGATGGCCAGCAGATACAGCGGGATCATCATGAATCCGCCCGCACGTATCTGAGCGCCCCAGTCGATCCTGACGCCCTGTTCCGCCGGTTCGATTGGCGGATCCGGGGGCAGGGAGGATGTTTCCGGGACGGCGCCGGAGTTCAGGATGTCCGGGATGGGCTTCGCCGCCTCGCTTGGCAGGACCCCCGGTGCATTCTGAAGATCCGATTCGCTTTTCGCGAGGAAGATTTCATCGAATCCGGCGTCGCGCCGTTCGGGGCACAGGAACTGGACGCCCGTGATCGTGAAATCGCCGAAATCCTTCCACATGTCGCGCGTCACGACCACCCATCCCTGTGCCCGGTCCACCACGGAGAGACCTTTCGCTATCCGTTTCGGATTGTCCGGTTCGCCCGGCCCGGCGGTATAGGTATATTCGAACGTGCGCCCCCTCGCGTCCGCGCCCTCGTCCTTCGTCAGGAATCTGAGTCCGATCTGCGTCCCGCCCCATTTCACCCACACGAACGTGATGTAGCGGTATTCCCCCGCGCCGGGATGCTCGCGGACGGGGATCGACAGGTTCGTCAGCGCGGCGTTCTGGTCCGCCCCGACGTAGATGTAGTTGTCCGCTTCCGCGGAAAAGCCGCCGTCCCGCACGAAACTCTTCCCCTCGCTCCACTGCGCGCCGTCCGGGATTCTCGTGCTGAATAACTCGAACCGTGCAGGATCCCGCCGCGTCCCGGATGCGACGTCGTCCGCACGGAGCACGTAGATGGAGACTGCAAGGGAAAACAGGACGGCCAGGACCGTCGTCAACGACGGCAGAAAGATCGGAGCTCCGCGGAATGCGCGGGAGGTTTTGTTCTGTATGATCGGGAGGGTTTGTCGTGTCATGGCCTGACATCTCCTGTCAGCGTTTTCTTGTTGCGGGCGGGGAACGGTGTGCGTCATTCCTGATCTTTGCCGTCTGCTCCTGACCGGCATGATGCACGTTCCGGATTGCGTCCGGAAGCTGCATCCGGTCGGTCCGGGGTGCGCGCGGCGGCAGGGCTGCCGGAAATCGAAAGAGGAACCCCCTTGTTGTTTCCGGGCGGCTCCAATTGTCTAATATATCCCGCTTTCGCGTTATTTCAAGATGATTTCAAGCCGCCCCCCGTTTTTTTCCGAAAAATGAACTTCGTTCATGACCGTCATTATTATCGCTTCCGTCGGCGTTGAGCCTGTCGGTTTGCCGGCTGGAGTCCGCTCGCATCGAGGCTGTCGGTTTCACGGGCGGAGCGAGGGAAAATCGAAAACGAAAGAAAAAAGCATTTTTTTTTTAGGAATCCGTTTGAAAAATGACCGCACGGGTGTTATAATATAAAAACAAGCCAGCCGGGAAGCCCGAAATTGAGGTGAAACCCCGTAAAGGAAAGGTAAAAACCGGGCTGGATTCAGGCGTCTTCGACCGGTGTATTGCTCGTGCGCCGGATAACAACAAACAAATAACCAACGGAGAACGGAAATGCTGACTGAAATCATGAACATCGCGGAGCCTTCCACTCAGGACTCCAGCTGCTGCGAGTGCTTCGGCATGTGCTCTTGCGACTGCAAGTAATGCAGCGGTTTTTCCGATGGGATATGGCGACAGTCCATTATCCCATCGGATTTTATGTTTAAAGGAAAATGAGAATGAAGGCACACCCGGTTTATTTTATTCCCGCGGGAGATTATTTTGGAGAGTCTTCCGAAAAATGCTATCTTGTTTATTCTCCCCTGGTCAACAAAAGTTTTTTAGTTTTACCGGAAGAAAAAGATCGCCTGTCAGCGCTGCTGGAAAAGAATGAGACGGACGATGCCGTCATTCGGCAGATCCTTCCGGATCAGGCTCGAATCGATCAGTTCCATACCGCCGTCAAGCCGGAAATGACAAGCATAGAGTTCCTGCTCAACGAACGGTGCAATTTCAGCTGTTCCTACTGTTATTCCGCCGGAAGCCGCTCTTCGGCCGAAATCGATATGCCGCGGATCAGGACGGCTCTTCAGTTCATCCATTCCTGCGCCGGAAAATTGTCGAAAGAGAACGTTACCGTTACGTTCATAGGCGGGGGCGAGCCTCTCCTGTCCTGGAATCTGATCGAAGACACGGTTGCGTATTCCGAAGATATGAAGCGGCAGGACGGCATATCCACAAAATTTGTTCTGGTCACCAACGGTTCCCTTTTTACGGAGGAACAGATCGTATACTGCAGGGAAAAGGATTTCGACATTCAGTTTTCCTTCGAAATCCTGGAACGGATTCAGAATCTTCAACGCCAGTCGTTCGAAGAAGTGTCCGGGAATCTGAAGAAGGCCCTGAAAGCCCGTTGCAACGTGTTCATCCGGTCGACCATCACGGAGGACAATGTCGATCTTCTGCCTGAAATGGCGGAAACCTGTCTGAAGGAGTATCCTGAAGTGCGTCTGATCGGCTGCGAGCCGGTGACGGATGCCTGGATGGAACATGATCTGGAACGGGTCAGAAGATTCTATGAACGCTATTTCGAGTCGTACCGGAAAGCGTGCCGGCTCCTCGATGGAAGCGGATTGACCATTTCGTCTTCGGCAAGCCGTGCGATCAACCATTTGCGTCACCGGTTCTGCGGCCCGATGTTCTGTCTTCAGACGACGGGCGCAATCCTGGCATGTTCCCATTTTTCATCGCCCGACAACCCGGGATTCCGGGAATTCCGCTACGGTCAGGTCGAAGACGGAAACGTGTGCATCTCGGAGTCCGATCTCAGGCGGATCTACGGGGATGCCCTTCCGGAAGAATGCGACCGGTGCTGGGCCCGATGGAACTGCGGCGGCGGATGCGGGAACCAGCGCTACATGTACAGCCGGGAGGTGTTCGACATCATTTGCGAAGAACGCAGAAAAATCCTGCTGTTCGAAGTCCTGCGCTCCCTGGAAAAACAGTATGCCCAGTCTACCGGAAAGGATTTCGTGGCATCCATCAGGGCCCTGATCACCGCCCGGAACAATTCGTGAGGCCTCTATGAACGAAACATGGAACTGCAAGTACGTTTTCTTCCTTCCCGTCGGCGACGAATTCGGCCTTGAGGATAACGGTTCCGTCTATCTCGTCTATTCTCCGCTGGCGGGGAAAACCCTGCTCGCGACGGAACAGGAAGCGGAAAAGATGAAGCGGGATTTGCTTCAGGAAACGGAACCCGATTATCTGAAGCCGCTGACAGCCTGTTCTTTTCCCCGGGAGAAGCCGGGCTATCATGCCTCTTACTCCGACTATACCGCCCTGTATATCCTCCTGAACAGGAAATGCAACCTTTCCTGCACCTATTGCTATGCCGCGAGGGAACGTTCTTCCCGGGAGCTTTCCGACGGGACGATCGAATCGATGATCCGGTTCCTTTTTTCCGGCGTGAAAAACGCGGGAAGGAAACGCAAGATATGGTTTTTAGGCGGCGGGGAACCGCTTCTTTCCTGGGACCGGCTGAAATCAGGCGTGTTGTATGCGGAGGAAACGGCGGCCCGGGCGCAGACGGACGTCTCTTTCCTGGTCATATCCAACACCACGCTTTTCGATGACGAAATCATCTCCTTCCTCCAGGAACACCATATCGCCGTCAAGTCGTCGTTCGATATCCTGCCGCATATCCAGAACAGCCAGCGGGGAGAGTATGACCGCGTCGCAAAGAATCTGAAACGGCTTCTGGAGGCCGGGCTGCAGGTCGACATCCAGGCGACGATCACCCCGCGTGCGCTCCCGGAAATGACGGACATGGTGAATGAGATCATCCGCTCGTACCCCGGGATCGACAAGGTTTCCTTCGAAATGGTTTTTTCTCCGGAGACATTTCAGGACGCCGAATCCACGGAGAAGTATATCCTGGATTTTTACGAAAGTTTTCTTCCTGCGAGAAAGAAGGCGGAGGAAAACGGAATCGATCTGTTCAATTCCTTTGTCGAAGCGTGCAATATCACGCGCGACCGGTACTGCGGCGGATTGTTAGTGCTGACCCCGGATGGAAACCTGTCGGCATGTCCCTATGTCTCGTCGCCGCGGGACGACGGGTACGAAAAGATGATCTACGGGAAAGTCACGGATCGGGAGATCGAGATCGACGACGAAAAAATAGGGGCGTTCCTGTCCAGGAAGGCGGAAAACCAGACGAAGTGCCATCATTGTTTTGCCCGCTGGAATTGCGGCGGAGGCTGCCCGAATGCGGAGAACTCGTATTCTCCGGAAGTGCGGGAAGCCATCTGCAAATGTATGAGATACATTTTGAAAAAGGAATTGCTGCGGCGCATGGAGGAATCGTATTCCAGGGATCATCACCGGTCTCTTCGTCAAACCATTTCAGACACTTTTCATACATGAGGTATAGACAATGGGACAAAATGTTCATTTCGTCCAATGCGGAGAGTCTTTCGGATGCAGGCAGGATTCCGTCTGGCTTGCATATTCCTCGCTGAACGGCGCGGCTTTCCTGGTTTCGGAAAAGGAAAAGGAGTTTTTGCGGAAGGAATGTGAATCCGGCTCCGGGGATTCTCCCGAACTGTCTCCCGGCGCCCGGGCGCTGCTCCGGGATCCGGTTCCTCAGTCCGTCATGCGCATTCCCGAGTCATGGGAGGATGTCTATGAAGTGGATTTCCTCATGAACTACAAATGCAATTTCCATTGCGTCTACTGCTATTCCGCCGCCGGACGCTCCAATGCGGTCCTGCCCTGGGAAAAAGCCCGGACGTTAGTGGATTTCCTTTTTTCCGAAGACCATGCGGCGAAGACGTTCTACAACATTCATTTTTCCGGGGGCGGGGAACCGACTCTCAGCTTCGACCTGGTCAGGATGCTCACGGAATACATCGAGAAAAAAGCCGCCGTTTCCGGGCACAAATATAAACTCAGCATGGTTACGAACGGCAGTCTTCTGTCTTCCGAAATCATGGACTACCTGATCGCCCACAACATCGAACTGATCCTGTCTTTCGAGATCCTCGAACAGTACCAGAATGCCGAACGCGGCCAGTACGACGTCGTGGCGAAGAATCTTGATCGTCTGATCGAATCCGACGTGCGGTTTGCGGTAAGGGCGACCCTGACCGCCGACAGCGCTCCGGCCATGCCGCGGATGATCGAAGAGATCCATACCCGGTTCCCCGGGTTGAAGGCCGTTGTTTTCGACACGGTTCTCTCCGCGGAGCTTTTCAGGACTCCGGAAGAACTGAAGAAATACTACGATGTGTTTTTCGATTCGTTTCTGGAGGCGGAAAAGCTCGGGGAGAAGTATCATGTGTCCGTGAGCGGCCCGTTTACGAATCTCCTTGCGTTTCACCGGGAAAGGACCTGTTTCGGGAAGATCGTCCTTACGCCGGAAGGCCGTCTTTCCATCTGCGCCCGCGTCTCGTCCCCGAAGGAAGAACTCTTCCCCTGTTTTACCTACGGGGAAATCACGGAGGACGGACGGATTTCGGTCGACAGGGAAAAATTCGATCGCCTGATGCACGAAAACACGATCGAATCCGCCCCCGAGTGCCGCGACTGCTTTGCGCGATGGAACTGCGGCGGCGGATGCCGTCTGTTCACCATGTCCTTCCCGGACGAGTCCCGGCGGGTCTTCTGCGACTTCCAGCGCAAGTGCGTCAAATACCAGGTGCTGGAGCATATCCGGCAGCATTTCCTGAAGGCAAACGGGAAACCGCTGGAAGAGCATCTGAAAAGTCTGAATCTGGAATAGGAGGCATTGTTCATGAGCATCCGGGATAAAAAAACATCGGAGATTTTTGAAGTCGATCTGGCGGAAGCCGGAATGTCCGGATTCATGGTGTACGCGCCGCTGCACCGGTTCACTGCATTTGTCCGAACCCGTTCCGAGGCGGAGCGGCTGGTCCGGGAAAAACTTGACGAGGCGTTCCGGCTCCCTCCGGAAGATCATGACTTCCGCGACCTGACCTCCATCTCCATTCTGCCGACACACCGCTGCAATTTCAGCTGTTCCTACTGCTATTCCGCCTGCGGACGATCCTCCACGACCCTGAGCTTTTCCGACATTCAGTGCGCCGTGGATTATTTCCTGGCGACGAGACGGGATAAAACCAGGAGACTTCACCTGACTGTGCTGGGCGGCGGCGAGCCTCTGATCGTGCCGGAACTGACCCTGGAAGCGATCCGGTACGCGTTGTCGGCTTCCGATGCGCAGGGCTTTCGGATGAACGCGGAACTGGTTACCAACGGAAGCCTCGTCAATGAAAGCATCTGCGAAACGCTCTGCCGTTATCCCGTGAGCGTCGGAGTCTCGTTCGAGCTGATCCCGGAAATACAGAGGAAACAACGGGGAGACGGCGTAGAGACGGTCCGGAACAACATTTCGATGCTGAACAAGTATCGTATTCCGACCGTCATCCAGAGTACGATCACCCCGGACAACGTGTCGCGGATGGGGGAAATGTATGAGCTGCTGAAGAACGATTTCCCGTGGGTCAAATCCGCCCTGTTCGAACCGGCGGTTTCAAGGGAGCTCTTCCCGGATGAAAAAGCTCTGGGGGATTTCTACCGGGTTTACCTGGACGAGTTTTTCAACGTGAAGAAACAGGCGGAAGCCGACGGCGTCCGCATCTCGAACCGTTCGCTGCTTTCCCTGAACAAACAAAGCTATCGGGGCTGCGCGGGACGATTTTGCCTGACACCCCAGAAGAAGATCAGCATCTGCTTCTGCACGTCCTCTCCCGAAGAAAAAAGATTTCCCAGCATGTGTTACGGCGAAATCCGGGACGGACAGGTCGTCGTCGATGAAGAAAAGTTCAGGAGCATCATGCACGACGGCGACAACCTGGGCGATCCGTGCAACGGCTGTTTCGCCCGCTGGAACTGCGCCGGAGGATGCATGCTGCCGAACAAAGTCTATTCCCCGGCTCAGAAAACCGTCTTATGCGGTTTCACGCGCAAACTCTTCGCCCGCGAACTCTTTTGCCATTGGTGCGGCGACAGGACGAACGACAGCACGGGCACGGATACCTATCCGTTCCGGTTTCTTGCCAGAAAAAGCGTGAACAATGCCGTAACCTACTCCTATCTCTTCGATTGCAGCTGGGAGCACAGCAACGCGCCGGTAACGTACCAGCTGAACCTTTATGACATCGGAGAAAACATCTTTCTCTCGGACTATTTCCCCGCCCAGTGGAGCAACGATCCGAATTGCACGAAACGCTCTACAAGCGCGGAAGGCAATTTCGCCAATGTCCGCAAGATCGTGCGGACCTGCTTCGTCATCTTCCTTCAGGAATTTGCCCGGTTCGATCCCGACAGCGTCATGGTCATCCGGGGGAACTACAAGACGACCGAAACGGAGGAGGAAGCATTGAAAGCCGTTTCGCAGAAAAGCCGGGTTTACCACATGATCCTGAAGAAATACATCGAGGCATACGGCTTCGAAATGATCGACCGTTTGTCCGAGAATGTGTTTTTCATCACGAAGAACACTTCCGATTCGAGACGCGACGTAATCCTTTCACACTATTGGACCTTTTTCAGGAATAAACACAGATGAGCAACTATCTTATTACCGGTATTTCCGACGGGATCGGCCTGGCCTACCTGAAAACGATCCTTCGCCGTTCGCCCGACGCGGTGTTCTACGGGATCAGCAGGCATGTCTCTCCCGGACTTTCGGAGCTGATCGCCGAGTTTTCCGGCCGGCTGCATTATTTCCCATGCGACCTGAGCGTGCCGTTTCCGTCGCTGGAGGAGGAGCTGAAATCGTTCCTTCCGATCGACCTGGTCCTCGACGGGTTCTTCGACAATGCGGGGATCTACCGCCCGTTCCTGATCTCGCAGCTGAACGAGGAGCGGATCATGGAGACGATGAACGTGAATCTGATCTCTCCGATCATGCTGACGAAGATCGTGCTGAAGAATTTCCTGCGCCACAAGACGAAAGGAAGCATCGTCCACGTCTCGTCGATCGCGGCGCATATCGGTTTCAATGCGACAAGCGTTTACTCCGCGGCAAAGGGAGGACTGGAGGCGTTTTCGCGGAATGTCGCCCAGGAATGGGGATCCAGACAGATCCGTTCCAACGTCGTGACCCTGGGGCTGCTCGATATCGGGATGAGCAGAGTCGTACCGCCCTCCCTGCAGCAGGAACTCAAGGAACGCTCCCTGCTGAAAAGGACCACGGACATCGATACGATCATCGATACGGTCGAGTTCCTTCTTTCCGACCGGTCCGCGTCGATAACCGGGGAGAACATTCATATCAATGCGGGAGTCTATATGGCGTGAGCACCTACGGAAGCCGGAACAATCTGAAGAAAGTCGATGTGCTGCAGGAGACGCTTTTCCGTTCGGTCGCGTCCGGCGGATGCTTCAAATCCGTTCTGGATGTCGGGTGCGGGACAGGGCTTCTGGGCAGTATTTTCCTGAAGGCCGCCGAAAAGATGCTCTTCCTGGACGTTTCGCAGATGTCCCTGGACCAGCTGAAGGAAAAAACGGCGGATGCGGCGGGGGCGTGCCGCGTATCCTTTTTCTGCGGAGATATTTCCGAATTGCCGCAAAAAGACTTCGATCTGATTCTGTTTCTGCTGTCCCTGCATCATATCGACGATTGGAAAGGCGCCCTGAAAGGAGCCGCGGAAAGACTGTCCCCCGATGGGAAGATCGTGATTTGCGACCTGATCCATGAATTCGGGATGTTTCATCTGGAAAAAGTATCCCATAACGGTTTTTGTCCCTATGCGATAACGGGTTATCTCCGCGACAGCTTTTCCATGAAGTGCGAGAGCCTTCCGGTGTCGTCGATCATAAAGGACGAGAAGGAGTATTCCCTGTTCCTGCTTTCCTGCTCCGGCACAACCGCGCCATGATGCCGGACGGGAAGCTGACCTGTCCCCGTCCCCGGCGGCGGAGGCCCGGCCGGGAAAATGAGGGGCCGCAGGTGGAGGAAACCGAAGAAGAAAGGGGAATGGGACGGGAAAAAACGGTTTCCGGGCACAAAAATGGCGGAGAGAGGGGGATTCGAACCCCCGGTAGAGTTTGACCCCTACGACGGTTTAGCAAACCGTTCCTTTCGGCCACTCAGGCATCTCTCCGCTTCAGTTCAGAATATGTTTTATACTATACTCCGTTTTCGGGTAAAATCAAGGCCGTTTGTCAAAAAAAGTCAAAAATGAATGCGAGACTCGGGCGGGGAAGAACGGAAAGAAGCCGCGCCACGGTCAGGCCTCTCCGCCGAAGCCGCCGAGCGAGGCGGCGAATGCTCTGTCCTGCGCGATCTCGCGTCCGCGCGTGGTCAGGTAGCCGCCCGTCATCAGGCTGTTCAGCCCGGAGAGCATCAGCAGCCCCTGGAAATCCTTCATGACGGTCTCGCGTCCGGCGCAGAATTTGAGCTCCTTCGCCGGGTTGACGAGTCGGAAGATCGCGAATGTCTTCGCGGCGTCCGCGGGCGTCACGGGCGCATTGTGTTCGAGCGGGGTGCCGGGGATCGGCAGCAGGATGTTCAGCGGCGTGCCCTCCACATCCAGCTCGCGGACCGCGAACGCCATGTCCACGCGGTCGGCCCAGGTCTCGCCGAGCCCGAGGATGCCGCCCGTGCAGTTCGTGATGCCGTATTTCTTCATCAGGCGGATGGTATCGAGTTTCTGTTCGATCGTGTGCGTGGTGGCGATGAGGTCGGCGTAGCGCGCCGGACTGGTCTGGAGGTTCATGTTGTAGCGCCATACATGGTGTTCCGCCAGGAGCTTCACGCATTCCTCGGAGAGGATGCCGAGGGAGACGCAGAGGCGCATGTCCGGGTATTTTTCGTGCAGGAGGTCGAGCGTGTCGAGGATGGCCTGGAAATCCCGGTCCGGCTTGTCCCAGCCGCGTCCGCTGGTCACATATCCGAACGCGCGGACGCCCTCGGCGTAGACTTTCCCCGCGGCTTCCAGCACGGTGTCCGGTGCGAGGATCGGGTAGGTGTCGATCCCGGTGTCGTAGGCTGCGCTTTGGGCGCAGAAACGGCAATTCTCGCGGCATTTGCCTGACTTCGCGTTGATGATGGAACAGCTGCGTACGGCGGGCGCGAACTTCAGCCGGACCTTGTTCGCGAGGGAGACCAGGTCGAGCAGGTCTGCGCCGCGGATGGTTTCGGCGATGGCGAGCGCTTGTTCGCGAGTAATGGGCTGTCCGTCCAGGACGGAATAGGCTTTGCGGATGAGCGGGTGGATGAGGTCGTCGGGATTCATGTGCTGCTCCTGGAAAAGGGTAGGGGGATCGTTGGAATGTGATGTAATAATATACTGCGCGCAAACGAAAACTGGAAATAATCATTCGGTATAGATTGATAAAGAAAAGTTATCGGTGTATAGTATATAGGTCAAATTGGACGAATAGGGCGAATGATGCAAATGAAAACGTAAAACATTTTTCCCGACGGAGAGAATATGATCGAACGGAGCCTGAAACTTTTCCGCACGGCGGCGGCCGTGTGCAATTTCACGGAGGTCGCCGCGATGAGCGGGATGACCCAGCCGAACGTCACGAAGCAGATCGCGAATCTGGAACGGCGTCTCGGGGTACAGCTGTTTCAGCGCACGGGGCGGAGCGTGCGCCTCACGCCCGCGGGCGAGGTCCTGCGCGACGAGTGCGAACACCTGTTCGCCGTGGAGGCGGACATCCTGCGGAAACTGCGGAGCGCGAACGAACGGAAACGGTCGTTTTCGGTCGGAGGGACGGCGACAGCCGGGTGTTTCCTGCTGATCGGCATGGCCGCGGTGTACCAGAGGGAGCACCCGAACCGCGCGCTTCACCTGAAGATCGAGCGTCCGGAGGTGCTTTACCGGATGCTTGCGGCGGGCGAACTCTCGCTGGCGCTGACCGATGCGCCGTATGACCGCGCGTTCTTCCTGTCCGAACCGTACTGCATGGACCGTCTGTCGCCGGTTTTCGCGCCGGGCTATTTGAAACGACGGACGTTCTCGCTGGGCGACTACATCCGCGGGGGCGGGACGTTCATTTTGGATGAGTCGGGTTCCGGGGGACGCGCGGAGCTGGAACGGTTCGTGCGGGAACACGGCCTGCCGGAGATCGACCCGGCGAAGATCACGGAGGTGTGTTCGCCTGATGCCGTGAAGATACTCGTGCAGGCGGGCGGCGGCATCTCGGTGCTGTCGGAGCTCGCCGTTGAAAATGAAGTCAAGGCGGGCGTGCTCCGGTCCGGGGCGTTCAGCGAGGGGGAGATCCTGCGTCGCGTGGACTTTATCTACACGGGGGACGGCGACCAGAGATTCATCAACGAATTCATCCGGTTCAGCCGGAAGCACATGGGGCGTTCGCTGATCCGCGTGCCCGGGCGGTAGTTTTCCGCCGTTTTCTTCTTGAAGAGGTTGACAAACGCGCGAATCCGTGGTATTGTTTACCGGATCACAGACAAGGAGACACAAAATGACGATCGACCCCGAAGATTATCTGGAACCGTCATGCCCGCTGGAAGAACCCGGCGGATGCAGGCACGGCCATGTGCACGGCAGCGGACCCGGCGCGGAATATACGCACGGAAACGGCTGCGATTGCGGCTGCGGCCACGAACATGAACATGATCACGGTTCGATGCCGCACCGGAATCAGCCTCGGCGCATTCCGATGCAGGAAGTCATTCAGGAGTGCGACCGGCTGTTCAACTCGGAGAAGATGGTCGAGCTCGGCGAACACCTCCGCAAATGGCGCGAGGAGGCGCGGCGCATCGGCGACCGCGAGGCCGAACTCGGCATCCTGAGCGAGCTGATGGGGCATTACCGGATGACGGGCGACCGCGAACGCGGCCTGATGGCGGTGCGCGACGGTTTCGCGCTGCTGGGGCAGGTCGGGATCGCGGGAAGCGTCACCGCCGGGACCATCCTCATCAACGGCGCGACCGCGCTGCAGGCGTTCGGCGACATCGACGGAGCGCTGAACTACTACAAGGAGGCGTTCCGGTGCTACGGCGCGCACCTCGATCCGAACGACTGGCGGTTCGCCGGACTGCTGAACAACATGGCGGCGGCGTATGCGGCGAAACACGACGTGAAGTATGCCGAGGCGTATTACCGCAAGGCGCTGGACGTGCTGAAAGCGTGCGGAAACCTGATGGACGCGGCGGTCACGCATGTGAACCTGGCGCAGATGTACGCTGCGGAGGACCGCGCCGACCCGCGGATTGCGTCCGAGCTCGAGCTCGCCGTGGCGTGCTTCGACGATCCGGCGGCGGTCCACGACGGCTACTATGCCCACACCTGCCGCAAATGCGCCTCGGCGTTCGGTCCGCTCGGATTCCCGGAGGTCGAGGAAGAACTCAACTGGCGCGCGGACGAGTACTATGCGGGGAATTGACGCGGCGCGGCGGTGGTACGAATCGGCGGGTGCGCCGATGCTGGAACGCGAGTTCGGCGATGTCGCGTCACGGATCGCGGTCGGACGCGCCGGGCACGGCTCGGAGTGTTTCGGCTATGACGACGAGGTGTCGCGCGACCACGACTATTTTACCGGGTTCCAGCTCTGGATCACCGAGCCTGCCGAACGCGCGTTCGGGTTCCGGCTGGAGCGCGCATATGCCCGGCTGAGGAAGGAGTTCCCGCCGGACGGGGAGGGGGCGGCTACGGGCAGCAGCGAGCTCGGCGATGCCGAGGACGGCGTGACCGTGATCGGCGATTTCTACCGGCGGCATCTGGGGTTCCCCGGCGCGCCGCAGGACTGGCGGCAATGGCTCTACACCCCGGACCATGCGTTCGCCGAAGCTACGAACGGCGCGGTCTTCCGCGACGACCTCGGCGTCTTTTCCGGCATCCGCGATACGATCCTGAACGGCATGCCGGAGGACGTGCGACGGAAGAAGATCGCCGCGCGGGCCGTCTTCATGGCGCAGAGCGGGCAATACAACTACATGCGGTGTCTGCGGCACGGCGAACCGGGGGCGGCGGCGCTTGCCTTGGACGAATTCGTACGGAACGCCGCGCAGATGGTGTTCCTGCTGAACCGGAGGTTTGCACCGTATTACAAATGGGTGTTCCGCGCGATGCGGGACCTGCCGAAGCTCGGCGATTTGTCGGGGGAACTGACGGACCTGCTGACCGGACGCGAAAACGATTCGGTGAAACTGGAACGGATCGAGGCGGTCTGTGCAGTGATCACGTCCGAGCTCCGCGCTCAGGGGTTGAGCGAATGCGAGGACGTTTATTTGGAGCCGCATGCGTTCGCGGTGCAGTCCGGCATCGTCGACCGCGAGATCCGCGCCCTGCACATCATGGAAGGCTAAAGGGGCTGTTCTGTCCCGTCCCGACTTGTAAAAACTACCGCGACGGTGTATTTTATTAGGATGCCCTGTTCTTCTTTTGACAGGGGAAACGCCGAAAGAAAAACCGTCCATGTCAGCCAGAGAAATCACGAAAAAAGCCCTGTTCACGGGATGCCTGTGCGCCGCCGGCGCGGAGATCCTTCACGGCATGAGCTATGCGTTCACCAAGCAGTCGACAAACACGGCGGGCGTCTTTTTTATTCTGGGCTGGCGGTTCCTGATCGCCGCCGTTGTCATGACCGTGTGCATCGCCGCCGGGCTCATCAAGGTGCGTTACAAGGGCAAGCCGCTGATGCCGCTCTTCCGCGTGATCCTGCTCTGCCCGTGCGTGTATTTTCTGGGGGAAACGCTCGGCATCAGCCGGACCACATCCACGGAGTGCGGCATCTTCGTGGCGAGCATCCCGGTGATCTCGCTGATCCTGTCCGCCGTGCTCCTGAAAAACCGCCCGTCGCGGATTCAGGTCGCGGGCATCGTGACCACGCTCGTCGGCATGGTGACGTGCGTGACCGCCGTCGGCATGACGTCCAGCCTGTCCGTGCCGGGGTACGTCTTCCTGACCGTTGCGGTGCTGTCGTACTCGCTGTATTTCATCTATGTCGAGAAGGCGTCCGTCTACACGAGCACGGAGCTGGCGTACGCCATGCAGATTTCCGGGGCCGCGCTCTTCACGGCGCTGGCGCTGCTCGAAGCGCTCCACGACGGGAACGTCGGGACGCTCGTTGCCCTGCCGTTCCGCGACCGGGCGTTCCTGGTCGCCGTGCTTTACCTCGGGATCGGGTGCTCCGTCTTCGCGTTCTGGCTTTCGAACGCCGCCATCGAAAAGCTCGGCGTGAACCGTGCGGCGTCGTTCATCGGCGTGGCGACATTGGTGTCCGTACTGACCGGCACGCTGATGCTCCGGGAACCACTTACGATCCCGCAGATCGTCGGCGCGGTCCTGATCGTGCTCGGCGTCTACATGGTCAACGCCGTCCGCACGCGATAGGCTCAGCATAAAGCCGAAAATAATCGCAAAAAACTTTGAATTTGATTGAAATCCTGTTTTTCAGGTGTATAGTAAAAAACAAAACGTTAAAATATGAAATAACACAATTCGGAAAGGACCCGCTGAAATGAATAAGGAAAGACTGCTGGAAGTCCTCATGCTCGGCGAGGCGAAACCTCTCACGGACGAACAGATCGCGGAGGTCGAAACGAAACTGCATCTGCGGTTCCCCGCCGAATTCAAACGTTTCTTCAAAAAATGGAACAATGCGGAGTTCAACAGTTATTGCAACATGCGTCTTGCTGACATTTCAGATTTGTCTTATCTTGATGATCCGGATTATGTCCCGGTGGCGGAAGAGTGGGCAAAGGATTTTGGCGGATCTTTCCCCGATTACTGGGACGATTTCCCCGACGTTGCCCTTGATGCGGTCGATCTGTTCGATTTCGCCGACGATGTCGGTGAAAGCGTGTTCTATCTGATGATTGACAAAAAGGATCCCGAGCGATATTGGATCTTCGAGGTGGCGGAGGGTGATCTCATCTCCTGCGAGAACAGCGTTTCGGCATTCCTGGACCGGATGCTCGCTCCCGATGACGACCATTACTTTGACTTCGACCGCAGAACAACGAAACAAAAACTCGCCGATCGGCTCTATGGGGGAAGGCCGGGAAAGCCGTCCAGATTCATGGTGGGAAGCTTGGATGATGTCCCTCAGAAAGATGCGCCGTCGAAAGCCGCGATCGACGGGCAGTCCTTTGCCGCGATTCTGCCGACCGGGGACCTGATCCCCATGACATTTGTTCCGGCGGACGTGGACGGTTCGCGTCCGTTCTGGATCAGCTATTACCCGGTTTCCAACGACCAGTTCGTGCCGCTGAACCGCCTTGACGATTCCATTACAGCCGGACCCGACCCGGCCGAGGTGTCCGCGGAGGACGCCGAACTGTTCTGCTCCATCCTGACCGACTTTTTCGCAAAGAGCCTGCCGGACGGGTATGTTTTCGCTCTGCCGTCGGATGCCGAATATCAGCGGGCACTGAAGCACGCGGACCAGATCGCGGAGAAACCGAAAAACGGGGTGTTCCGTTCGCTGCTGAAATTGTTTGTCCGCCCGAATCCCGGCCCGGAACACCTGACGGAAATCCTGAAACGTGACGTGAAAACCGCCTCGGATAAGCCGGAAAAACTGCCGTTCTATCTCGTCCTGACCTCCGATTCATCCAAATGAATCATCTTTCTTTTATCGCTTTGCGGGAGCGCCCCGAACTGAAACAGGCGGCGGCCGCATGGTTTCACGACAAATGGGGCGTGCCGGAGGCGGCGTATCTGGCGTGCATGGATGCGTATTTGAACGGGGAGACCGAATACGGCTGGTATCTGTGCCTGGACGGCGGTCGGATCGTCGGCGGGCTGGGCGTGATCGAAAACGATTTCCATGACCGGAAAGACCTGTCGCCGAACGTCTGCGCGGTCTACACCGAGCCGGACTGCCGCGGGCGCGGGGTCGCCGGGAGTCTCCTGAATCTTGCCGTGGACGACATGCGCGCGAAGGGGGGTTCGCCGCTTTACCTCGTGACGGACCACGTCGGGTTTTACGAGCGGTACGGCTGGGAATTCCTGTGCATGGTCCGGAGCGAGGGGCAGCCGGAGATGTCGCGGCTTTACATCCATCGCTGACACCACGCGAAAAACGCGTATAAAAAAACATAATTTTTTCTTTCGCGGCTTGTTTTCTGCGCGGGCGGGAGTTATATTTAGATTATGCCGCCGGATGTCCGATCATTTTCCCCTCGAACAACCGCCGGGATAGCCTCAGCGTTTCAGAATCATCCAACCATACCCCGAACCACGCACGAACACCATGGCCAAACAAAAGAAACCTGTTTCCTCCGCCCCCGAAAAATCCGTCTACGATCCCGTACCGGAATACGAGGCGAAACTCGAGTCCCCGTCGAAACCGCGCGTACGCCTGCCGCGCCTCGGCTGCTTCTGGATATTCTTCCTCTTCCTGTTTTTCGCGGGGGCGCTCGCGACGGGGTATTATCACTCCGTAGGCGAGGTTCCGACGTCGTTCGGGATCCCGGAGGAGCGCGTCACGGTGTCCGACCCGGAGGGCGTGCTGCTGGCGGAGGACCGGATGAAGCTCGAAGCGCTCGCGGAAGAGGTTTCGAATCTGGCCGACTGCGGCGTGGCGCTGATGTTCTTCGATGAACGGTTCGCCGATCCGTTCGACGTCTTCGACGAGATCGCGGCGGACTGGGCTCCGGGGAAGGGCGTGCTGCTGGTGCAGGACGTCCGCGGCACGTCGGTCCGGTTCGGCCTGATCGGCGACGGCTGGCGTCTGGCGGACTGGGATCCCGCGACGGTCCGGAAGGAAGCCTTCGCATACAAGAAGACCCAGCGCGGCGCGCTCGCGGTCGCGCTGCTCAGCCGCCTGAAACACTCGATCGAGACGGCGGCGAAGATAACCGCCGGGACGGAACAATCCGGTGCGCAGTCGGCGGATACTTCCGAGGAGCAGCCGGCAGGCATGACACCCCGGGCCGCGGATTCCGCAAATCCGATCGACGAGGCGCTCGATAAGGGGGCGGAGGCGAAAGCGGCGGCGGCCGCACCCGATGCCGAGCCGGATGACGAGTATTACGATGATGAGTATCTTGATGACGAGTATTACGACGACGAGGAAACCGTCGGAATGAGGGCGTATGCGGAGAAGAACAAATACAGAACCCCGTCGGGCATCCTGTATTCGGCCGTCACGAACCGCGGCGGGGACGGCTCCTCGATGAAATACGCGCTCATTTTCCTGGCGATCTGCGGCGCGGTCGCGGGGGTCTCGCTCGCGGAGGGCAAGCTCCGGCGGAAAAAGGACCTGTCCGAAAGCCGGAAGGTGTTGAAGAAATACAAAGGTCAGCGCAGCAACAAGCTGCTGAAACTGGTGGATATGAACGATTTCGACGACGACGGGATTCTCCGCAACAAGTATCTGCGGATCGCCGCCGCCGTGCTCGGCGTGTTCATCGGGCTCGGATTCGTTGACTCGACCCTGAGCGAACCGCCGGAAAAGGACATCGCGCGCATCGTAAGCAGCGATATTCCCGCCGCCCCGTCCGGCGACTGGCGGATCGTCGACAAGGCCGAGGTGTTCGGCGCGGACGGCGCCTCGAAAGTCGCGGCGGCCATCAACCGCCTCGAGACGCGGACCGGCGGCGAGATGATGGTGCTCACGATTCCGACCATCGGGATGACGACCATCGAAGAATTCGGGATCGAGACCGCCTCGAAGTGGAAGATCGGCAAGGCGGGCAAGGACAACGGCGCGCTGCTGGTGCTCGCGATCGACGACCACAAGTCGCGCCTGGAGATCGGATACGGCTGGGAGGGATCCGTCAACGACGCCCGCGCGGGCGACCTGCTCCGCCAGATCGTGCCGGAACTTCAGGCCGAACAGTACGCCGAGGCCGCGGTCAAGGTTGTTCAGGGCGTCGAGACCTTCGTGGCGGGCGCGGAGTCGGAGTCCCGGCAGGGGGCCGCGCCGAAGACCGCGTATGAACCGCAGGTGTGCGAGTATCCGGCCATCACGTACTTGCAGCCGAAACACGACCCGCGCGTGCTCGATCCGGCCGATTCTTTCTGGGGCGCGGTCGGCGTTTTCGGATGCCTGATCGCCGTCCTGCTGGCCTACTGGGGACGCATCATCGGGACGTCCGCTCCGCGCCTGTTCATCTACGACCCGACCGCGGTCCATTATTCCTCCGGCGGCGGCTCCGACGGCGGTTCGTCCTGGTCCTCCGGCTCCTCCGGCTCGTCGTATTCCTCCGGCGGTTCGAGCGGCGGCGGTGGCGGCTCCTTCGGGGGCGGCGGCGCGTCCGGCAGCTGGTAAATGCGCCCGGATCACTTTTCATTGATTCAGTCTTTTTCTGATAAGAACAACCATTCAAACAATCAGAAACAGGGATACCGTTATGTTGAACGAACATGACCAACTTCAGATGATGACCGTCGAGGACGGCGGGATCATGCTTTACGGCGTCGACAAGGATGAGAAGGAGCACGAGAAGAATCCCGGGTACATTTACTACTATTATACGAATAACCATACGCTCACGGAAAAACTCGACTCTCAGGTCACGCTGGAGCATCGCGATTCCAGCCGGACCATCGTTTCCTCCAGCTATCGCGACGACGGCGGCGATGCCTATGTCTCCGTGGGGAAATACTACGATGAAGCGCACGATGTGAACGTTCTAAGCGGCGGTTCTTTACGGATCACCAGTTCTCAATGTGTTTCCCGGATTAATATTGGTTTTGGAGGAAGCGTTGAGGTCAACTCTACATATTTGGCTGATTATCTTGGGTATCTTCAGGATGTTGAAGTGCAATCTGGCGGAACTCTTACGAATGCCATCAATGGCAACGGAACCGTTTCATGCGTTTATGTTCATTCCGGGGCGGTTTTGGTGCAAGGCGCATTCTATGAAACGACTTTGGCTGCGAATGCTCTGTGCGGGACGACGGACGGGTTTGAAAACCTGAGCGACAAGGATCAGACTTT
>JAGCTY010000069.1 GCA_017963105.1 Lentisphaeria bacterium | reverse complement strand
GGACAAGTTCGGTCGCCTGGACATCCTCGTGAACTGCGCCGGCATCACCAAGGACAACCTGCTCATGCGCATGAGCGAGTCCGACTGGGACGCCGTGATCGCCGTCAACCTGAAAGGCACGTACAACTTCATCAAGGCGGCCATCCGTCCCATGATGAAGGCCCGCTACGGCAAGATCGTGAACATCTCCAGCGTGGTCGGCCGTGCCGGAAACGCCGGACAGGTGAACTACTCCGCGTCCAAGGCCGGCGTCATTGGCGTCACGAAGTCCGTGGCGAAGGAACTCGGCAGCCGCAACATCATGGTGAACGCGGTCGCGCCGGGCTACATCATGACCGACATGACCCAGAACCTGCCGGAAGAATACAAGAAGCTGTTCGTGGACCTGATCCCGCTGAAGCGCGGCGGCACGCCCCAGGACGTGGCGAACGTCGTGGCGTTCCTCTGCGGCCCGGATTCCGACTACGTGACCGGCCAGGTGATCAACGTTTGCGGCGGTTTCCTGATGTAAGGATTTGCATCCGGAAACGGTAAAAAGCACAATATAAGGCTATAAAAACACAAAAAAGCGCGCAAAGGATTTGCAAAAACGCAAAAACGGTGTATATTATAGTCTATACGCTTTACAAAAAATCGAAAACCAACCCTTCTTACCATTTACGAAAGGATTTAACATGTCCGCTGAAATCGCACAAAAAGTCAAAGAGCTCGTCGTGAAGCAGCTCGCAGTCGCCGAAGACCAGGTCACCGAAGACGCCCGTTTCGTCGAAGACCTGAACGCCGATTCTCTTGACATCGTGGAAATGATCATGGCTCTCGAAGAGGAATTCAACTCCGAGATTCCGGACGAAGACGCCGAAAATCTGAAGACCGTCGGCGATGCGATCAAGTACATCGAAAGCAAGATGGCTGCCGCCAAGGAATAATTTCCTTCTTTTGCTTCCCGGGGTCATTCGTCTTGAGTGACCCCTTTTTTTCTTTTTCTATCCTAAGCGACCGGAGATAAGACACCATGAACAACAGACGGCGAGTTGTAATAACCGGATACGGAGCGGTTTCCTGCGTGGGGAACGACGTGAACACGATGTGGGATGCCCTGATCAACGGGCGTTGCGGCATCGGACGCGTGACCCAGTTCGATCCGACTGATTTCAAGACGCAGGTCGGCGGCGAGGTGAAGAACCTCGACTGGCAGAGCGTCGTATCCGAAAAGGACTACCGCAGGGTCGACAGCTTCGTGACGTTCGCCCTGGTCGCGTTCGACGAGGCCCGGCGCGACGCCGGTCTGCCCGCCGATTTCCGGGACGAGGAAAGTGGCCTCGACGTGAACCGCATCGGCGTGGTGGTCGGCAGCGGCATCGGCGGCCTGCACACCATCGAAAGCCAGTGCGCCGTGCTTCTGAACAAGGGACCGAGCCGCGTCTCGCCCTTCATGATCCCGTCCATCATCACGAACATGGCATCCGGCATGATTTCCATCCGCTGCGGTGCCGGCGGCCCGAACTTCTCGGTCGTCTCCGCCTGCGCCACCGCCACGCACGCCATCGGCGCGAGCTTCGACGCGATCGCCGACGGACGCGCGGACATGATGGTCACCGGCGGCGCGGAATCCTCCATCACCCGCCTCGGCTACGCCGGATTCTGCTCCATGAAGGCCATGAGCACCCATTACAACGACACCCCCGAGATCGCCAGTCGTCCGTTCGACCGTGACCGCGACGGTTTCGTGATGTCCGAGGGCGCCGGCATCCTCATTCTTGAGGAATACGAACATGCCGTGAAGCGCGGCGCGAAGATCCACTGCGAAGTGGTCGGCTACGGCGCCACCGGCGACGCGTTCCACATGACCGCGCCCATGACCGGCGGCCTCGGCGGAATGCGCGCCTTCCGGATGGCGCTGGACAACGCCGGGCTGAACCCGGAGGACGTGGACTACATCAATGCGCACGGCACCAGCACGCACCTCAACGACCTCTGCGAGACGCAGGCGATCAAGGCGCTGTTCGGCGACCACGCCCGCAAGCTCGCGATCAGCAGCACCAAGGGTGCCATGGGACACGGGCTCGGCGCGGCCGGCGGTTTCGAAACGATCATCGCCTCGAAGACCATCGAGACCGGGATCGTCCCGCCGACCATCAACTATACGACCCCGGATCCCGAGTGCGACCTGGACTACACCCCGAACGTCGCGCGCGAACGCAAGGTCGACGTGGCGCTGAACACCAACCTCGGATTCGGCGGACACAACGGCGTGATCGCCCTGCGCCGCTGCAAATGACCCGACCGGAGACAACGTTTCCATTCTGATTTTTCAACATCATTACCCATTTTTCGGAGGTTCCTTATGAAATCGCTTTCGTTCGCCGTTTCGTTCGCCGCACTGTTCGTCCTCGTCTCCTGCGCCTCCAACGTGCCGCCGCCGGAAGACGAAAACGCCGAAGCCTGGACCCCCGGAATCAAGTCCTCGTATCCCGACTGGCAGCCGCCGGAGGAAATGCCGGACGGAAATCCCGCGTACGCCGAGGCGTTCGGGGAGCCGCGTCCCGTCGACGGCAAGGAAGAAGTCGTCGCGGTCGTCGTGGTCGAGGAAACCGCGGACACCGCGCCGGTGAAAAAGATAGACGAGACGCCTGTGGCCGCCAAGCCTCAGCCGCAGCAGAGCGTGCAGGAAGTTCGGCCGCAGCCGGTCGAGACCAAGCCCGCCGCGCCCGCGAAGTTCATGCGCGTCGATGTGTTCCCGGCGGAAGCCGGCGTCGACGGCGTGTACGCGGTCAACGGCGAACGCGTGAACACGGCGGCATTGAAGAGCACGCTCAACGAAGCGGGCAGGACCAATAAGGACATCGCCGTGATTGTTTACGGTCGCCGGGATTCCACCGTGGCCGACCTGAACGCCGTCATCGACTACTGCAAGGCCGCCGGCCTCACCAAGCTCAACGTGATGACCAACGACGACATCATGGAACAGCGCAAGGCCGAAGTCCGCGCCGCGAAGGGCATCAAGGACGAGCCCGCGAAGGACGCGAAGGCCGATGCGAAGGACGCGAAGGCCGATGCGAAGGATGCGAAGGCCGATGCGAAGGATGCGAAGCCTGTCCGCGAAAAACTTGCCGCGGATGATTCCCAGCCCTCCACCGAGTACATCGTGAAAGACGGAGATTCCCTCTCCCTGATCGCCAAGGCGCTTTATCACGACGGCACCGCGTGGGAGATCATCTTCGACGCAAACAAAGAACTCCTGAACGGGAAACCGAATTACCTGAAGCCCGGCATGAAGCTCGTCATCCCGGCCGTGAAAAAGGTCCCCGTTTCCTCGAAGTAAGTTTTTACGCTCCATGCAGCCCACGGAACAGGATCCCGACAGCGCTTCCCCCGACAGTAAAACCGGAGGGGGACGCGTCTATTTCGACAGTCCGGGCGCGCTGGAATCGGCGTTCGCCGGGAACCTGACCGGGAATCTCGCCGCCGCGGAATACGGCCTCGGCGTGAAGTTTGCCGCGCGCGAATCCTGGGCGATGTCCGTGGCGGATACCCCCGAAAAAAGAGGCGAAGGGTTCCTGCGTGAACTCCGCCGTCTCCAGAAGGAACGCGGCCGTTGCCTGGACCAGTCCGAATTCGATCTCGCGCTGGATGCCTGGCGCGAGGGCCGCGAACAGGACCTCGGCACGTATTTCGCCGAACGCGTCACGGTCGGTCCGGGGAAGAAGGACGTTTCCGCGCGCTCCCCGAACCAGCTGGCGTATCTGCGCGCGATCCGGAGCCAGGACCTGGTGTTCGGCGTCGGTCCCGCGGGGACAGGCAAGACCTATCTGGCCATGGCGATGGCCGTTTCCCTGCTCGTGGCGGGGAAATACAACCGCATCATCCTGACGCGTCCGGCGGTCGAGGCCGGGGAAAACCTCGGATTCCTGCCCGGCACGCTTCAGGAGAAGATCAATCCATACCTGCGGCCGCTGCACGACGCGCTCCACGAGATGATGGACTACGCCGCGGCCGAGGAGCTGATGTCGCGCGGCGTGATCGAGGTCGCGCCGCTGGCTTTCATGCGCGGACGCACGCTGAACCATGCGTTTGTGATCCTGGACGAGGCGCAGAACGCGTCCAACGAACAGATGTTCATGTTCCTGACCCGCCTCGGGTTCCATTCGAAATGCGTGGTCTGCGGCGACCCGTCGCAGGCCGATATCCCGCACGGCCAGTCCGGTCTGCCGCACGCACTGGACTGCCTCGCGGGCATCGACGGCGTGCGGATCTGCCGGTTCGACACGAGGGATGTGGTGCGGCATCCTCTGGTGGAAAAGATCATCCGCGCCTATGAAAAGAACGGCAAATAGAAGAGGGAAAGGAAAGAGGAAATGAGCGAGGAAAAGAAAAACGCAAAAGAGTTTTTTGGAAGGATCGGCGCATGGATACAGCGTTCACGGATTGTGTCCCTCCTGATGATCCTGATGGTGTTCGGCGCGGGCGTGGCCCTTCTCTGGATCCCGAGTCAGAGCGATCTGCCGCCGCTCGAAAAGGGGGCGCAGTCCATGCAGGACATCGAGGTCGTCTGCGATTTTTCGTATCAGAACAAAAAAGAGGCGATGCGCATTTTCCAGAATTTCGCGCTGGAGTTTCCCCGGTATTTCCGGTACGACCCGGAACGGTCGGAAAGAATCATGAAAGGCTACGAACTCCTGATTCAGGAGATTCTGCGCCGGAACGCCGTCGAGGAGGAGCATAAGACCTATGCCGTCCCGGAGAATGCCGATCCTGAAACCGTCGAGATGGTGTCGTTCGTGCAGGAGATACCGGAGCGTCTTTATGATTTCCTCCGCCAGACCGCGCTCGACGAAGCCCGGAGGGCAAAGGCCGCCTCGCAGGTGAAGGAAATCGTCCTCGGCGGCATCGCGACCGCGGATGAACTGAAGAAGGCGCAGCCGTTCACGGGCGAGCTTTCGGAAGGGGACGGCGCAAGGGCGGTCAATGCGCAGATAAACGCCATGATCCTGGATTCCGACAAGCGGGACGTGGGGCCGTTCAAGCTCAACGGGCTTCCTACGCCTGAGATCGCCGCGGAGCAGACCCTGTATTCCCTGCTGGCCACGGTGTCCTACGACCAGCGGTTTTATTATGAGGAAGTGCTCCGGCGGTTCTTCCGGGACCTGTATTCGGGCGGGAACCTGACGTACGACGAGGACCTGACCCGGCAGCGGATGGACAAAGATTTCCTGGAAATACCGAAGGAGCGCCGCGAGCCGGAAATCCAGTACAAAAAGGACATGATCCTGATCCATAAGAACGAAAAACTGACCGAGGAGCAGGCGGAAGTCTACAAGGCGTACCAGATCCGCTACAGCGAGTATCTCCGCGAACAGCGCACGTGGAGCAACCTTTTCCAGAAAACGATGCTGGTGGCGCTCCTGATCGTGCTTTCCTGCATCTGCATCGTGCGCGTGCACCCGGAACTCGACGGCAACAACCGGTCGATCTGGCTGATCGGCTTCGTGGTGATTTTCTCGCTGCTGTGCAACCGGGTGTTCATGGAACAGTACAATGATTTCGCGCTGGGCAAGGGGTATCCGGTCGTGCCTCTGTACCTGGCGATCCCCCTGGCGCTGCCCGCGCTGGTGATCGCCTCGATCTACAGCGGACGGTCGGCCGTGTTCGCGGGGCTGTTCGTGGCGGGCGTTTCCGCCGTGGCGCTGGACTTCTCGTTCCCCGCGTTCGTGACGGGTCTCTTCGTCTGCGCCGTGGGCACGGCGGCCGTGCGCCAGGTCTACGACTACAAGAAGTTCTTCGTCAGGTCGTTTCTCGCGTGCGCGGTCACGATGTGCCTGGCGTCCCTGATCTTCCAGCAGAATCCCGACTTCCTGACGAGCGTATACATGCGCGACTGGAACCGGCTCGGATTCAGCCTGGCCGTGCCGCTGACCTCCGGACTTCTGACTTCGATGATCTCCGGCGCGCTGATCATTGCGCTGGAGACCGTGCTGGACGTGACGAGCAACATGTCGTATCTGTCGCTGACCGACCGGAACCACCCCCTGCTGAAGAAGCTTCAGATGGAGGCTCCGGGCACGTATCACCACTGCGAGCGCGTGGCGCTGCTGGCGGAGGAGGCGGCGAACCGCGTGGGCGGGGTCTCCCTGAAGGCGCAGGCCTACGCGCTGTTCCACGATGTGGGCAAGCTCGCATCGCCGGAGATGTTCACGGAGAACTCCAACGGCAAGGACATGTACAAGGACCTGAACCCGGCCGAGAGCGCGGAAATCATCTGCTGCCATGTGGAGTTCGGCGTGCAGCTGGCGAAGAGATACAAGCTGAAGACTCCGATCCGGCGCGCCATCGAGTGCCATCACGGCAACGACTTCATTTCGTTCTTCTACGAAAAGGAAAAGGAGCGCACGGGCAAAACCCCGCCCGAAGCGCCGTTCCGCTACCCCGGCCCGCTGCCGGAGGAGCCGGAATGCGTGATCCTGATGCTGGCGGACTGCTGCGAGGCGGCGGTCTGCTCGCTGAAGGATCCGACCGAGGAAAAGGTGCGCGCGAAGGTGGAGGAGATCTTCAACGGCAAGCTCCAGCGCAAGCAGCTGGACGCCGCGCGCATCACGCTGGAACAGCTCACGCAGATCCGCGAATCGTTCCTGAATACGTTCAAATCCATGAACCATACGCGCGTTTCCTACTCGAGGGCGAAAACCGAACCGGCTGGGGGCAGGAAATCATGAAGGCCGTCACCATCTGGCGCGCGGGACGGGAGTTTCCCGCGCCTTCCCGTGCGCGGCTCCGCAGGATGACCGCCGCCGCGGCCGGACTCGCCGGTCTTCCCGACGTGCCGGGCGGCGTCTGCGTGTCGTTCCTGTCTCCGGCGGGCATTGCGCGCGTGAACGAGGATTTCCTCGGGCATCACGGGCCGACGGACGTCATCAGCTTCGACTACCGCGCGGAGGACGATCCGGGATTCGCGGAAGGCGCGGACGACTGCGACGTCCTGCCGGACGACGGCGACGCCGATCCCTCGGTCGAATTGATCGTGTGTCCGGCCGTGGCCTACGAACAGGCCGTGAAGCGCGGGCTGCCGTATGCCGAGGAAGTGGCGCTGTATGTGGCGCACGGACTGCTCCACGCGGCCGGTTACGACGACCTGAACCCGAAGGCGAAACGCGTGATGCGGCGCGCCGAAAAGCGCGTGATGGACGGCCTGCGGAAGGCGGGGCTGATCCCGCCGATGGAACATAAGGATATCGCGTAATGAACCTGATCCTTCTTATTCTTTGCTCCGTCCTGTACCTGTGGATCACCGCCGCGTTCGAGGCATTTTCCTCGCTGACCGGCGGCCGCATCCTGAAAGTGGCCGAACGCGACCGCAAGTTCGCGGAACAGCTGGAGAACTGGCACGACCGGGAGGAATCCCTGCGCGCGCTGCTGAAGCTGATCCTGTGCGTGCTGGCGGCGTTCGCGGGCGTGCTCGCGATGGAATGGACCGGCGCCGTCGCGCCGAATTTCGCGCACCGCTGGGGCTGGCTGGTCATCATGGGCGCGGTCACGGTCCTGACCGTGATTTCGGAGCTCGCCGCCCGCCTGGTGATCCTGCGGTTCGACCTGGCCGTCCTGAAGTTCACGATCCCGATCGTCGCCAGCAGGTTCTTCCATCCGCTCGCCGCCCTGATCGAAAACGTGACGACCGCGGGCGACGACCGCCGCCGGGCGGACGCCCCCGACGAACTGGCCTCCGCCGAAGACGAGATCCTGAGCCTGGTGGACGGGCCGGACGAGGACGGGGCCGACGGCCTGAAGGAAGAGGAAAAACAGATGATCCGCGGTATCCTGGAGCTCGGCGAGATGAAGGTGCGCGAGATCATGACGCCGCGCGTGGACCTGGAGGCGATCCCCGCCTCCGCCAGCGTCGCGGACGCGAAAAAGCTGTTCGTCACGTCCGGCCACAGCCGTATCCCCGTGTACGGCGCGAACATGGACGACGTGAAGGGAATCCTGTACGCGAAGGACTTCATCGACGAACACGCCCTGGAGGGGAAAACCCTGACCGAGCTGGCGCGCCCGCCGATTTTCATCCCGGAGACCAAGGAAGTCTCCGACCTGCTCCGCCAGATCAAGCGCACGAGCAACCATTTCGCCGTCATCATCGACGAATACGGCGGGACATCGGGCGTCGTCACGTTCGAGGACATCATCGAGGAGATCGTGGGCGAAATCCACGACGAATACGACACCGCGGATGATTTCGAGGAGCCGCCCGAACATCGGGAGGACGGGTCCGTGATCCTCGACGCCCGCACGCCCGTCGACGACGTGAATGCCGAGGTCGGGATCGCGATCGAGGATTCCGAGGAGACCGACACGATCGGCGGCTACATCTGCGCACGCATGGGACGCATTCCGCGTGCGGGCGAAACCTACGAGGAACCGGGCGTATTCCGCGCCACGATCCTCGAGGCGGACTCCCGCACGGTCCGCAAACTGAAACTCGAACCGCTTCGGGAAGATGAAGGAGACACGAGCGATGCCGAATAAACCGAAACAAACCCCGCCCGCAAAAAAGAAGCAGCTGTCGTTCTTTCGCAACATGATCGTGACCGGACTCCTCGTGGCGGTCCCGGTCGTGCTGTCGCTCTGGGTCGCCTGGTACCTGTATTCCCGCCTCACCGGATGGGGGCTGACCCTGGCCGATTCCCTGGGGCTGATGTCCGATCTGCCGCCCTTCTGGCGCACGCAGATCATCCGGATCCTGGCGCTGGTCGTGGTTCTGACCGTGCTGTTCCTCCTGGGCGTCCTCACGAAGATCACTGTCGGACGCAGGGCCATCGAAATGGCTCAGTCCCTGTTGCTGAAACTTCCGCTCGTCAACTTCATCTATTCGACCTGCAAGCAGATCGGCGACACGATCATGTCGTCGAAATCGGGCAACATGTTCCAGCAGGTTGTCCTGTTCGAGTACCCCCGCAAGGGCTGCTGGGCGATCGGGTTCATGACCAACGAGAACACCCCGGAAAATAGCGAGGCGGCGCGCCGTCTCGGCAAGGGCGACCTGGTCAGCGTCTTCATGCCGACCACGCCGAACCCGACAAGCGGATTCCTGATGCTCATCCCGCGCGAGGAGTGCATCATGCTCGACATGAGCGTGTCCGACGCCATGCGTCTGATCGTGAGCTGCGGAGCCATCCTGCCCGGCTCGGAAGAGGAATCCGGGGAAAAGAAATCCGATGTGGAGTGAACCGGAACAATCCTCCGGCGTGTCCGACGGGGAACGCCCGTGGACCGTCAGCGAACTGAACGACGCGGTCCGCACGATCCTGGAAGGCTCGTTCCGTCCGTTCTGGCTGACCGGTGAGGTCGGCTCGTACAACCCGTACCGGTCGGGACACGTTTATCTGACCTTGAAGGACGCGGCGTCGCAGGTGCGCGCGGTGTTTTTCAGCGGGTCGGAGGTTTGCCGGCGGCTCGGCCTGAAGGTCGGCGACCAGGTGGAGGTCTTCGGTTCGCTCTCGCTCTACACGCAGCGCGGCGACTACCAGTTTTATATCAGAAAACTCCAGCTGTGCGGCGTGGGCGACCTGCACCGGCAGTTCGCGATCCTGAAGGAAAAACTCGCCGCGGAGGGGATTTTCGACCCGGCGCACAAGAAACCCATCCCGTTCCTGCCGCGCCGCATCGGCGTCATCAGCTCGCCCATGGGCGCTGCCGTGAAGGATTTCATGAAGATCGCCCTCGCGCGCTTCCCCAACCTCGAAATCCGGCTCTGCCCGGCCCCCGTGCAGGGCAAGGGCGCGGCGGAAAAACTCGCGCGCGCCGTGCGGTTCTTCAACCGGGCGGGCGGCGTGGACGTGATCGTGCTGACCCGGGGCGGCGGTTCGATGGAGGACCTGTGGCCGTTCAACGAGGAGGTGCTGGCGCGTGCGATCTACGCCTCGAAGATCCCGGTGGTCAGCGCGGTCGGACACGAGATCGACTTCACCATCTCGGATTTCGCCGCCGACATGCGCGCGCCGACCCCGAGCGGGGCGGCGGAACAGCTGGTCCCGGAGAAACGCGTCCTGCTCGACGCGCTGGACGCCATGCGCCAGCGGATGAACACTGCCGCCTCGTATGCGGTGGAGCGGTCTGCCGGGCGCCTCGCGCACGTGATGGGCTCGAAGGTGTTCCGCGACTCCATGCGCCTGGCGCTGGAGCGGATGCAGCGCGTGGACATGCTCATGCAGAGCGCGTCCGCCGCCCTGACGCGACGGGCCGACGCCGCGACGCACCGCCTGGAACGCGTCCGCGCCGAGTTCGACGCCTATGACCCGTTCAGGATTCTGAAACGCGGCTATGTCTATCTGGCGGAACCCGGCACAGGGCGTCAGATTACGGGCGTCGGCGGGCTTCGGGCGGGGCAGTGCGTGCGCGCGATCCTGGCGGACGGCGCGGCGGACCTGGATGTCCGGAGCGTCCGCGAGGCCGAGGCCGCCGGAAACGGCCGTCGCGACCTGCTGCCGCTGATCACCGCGAAGCCTGACGATATCAACCATGAACCCAACGGGGAAAGGAGCGTCCCATGAAATTCTTATTCGGATCGAAGACGAACCGGCTGTCTGCCGTCCTCATGATCGCCGCATGCGCGGCTTTGTGCCTCGTCGCCGCGCTGGACCTCTCCGGCGCGCAGGTTTCGAAGGCGGACGCCGCCGCGGAGAAGAACCTGATTCGCGTGGCGACCTACAACGTGCGCGGACCGAACGACCGTTCGCCGAACTCCTGGCGCGACCGTCTGCCGCGCATGGTGCGGACCATCCGCGAGAACAAATTCGAGGTGATCGGCACGCAGGAGACACTGTCCGGCCCGATCAAGGACCTGAAGGAGGCGCTCAAGTTCGATTATTTCGGCGTCGGCCGCGACAAGCGCAAGGGCGACGAGCACAACGTCATTTTCTACGATCCCGAACGCTTCCAGGTGATTTCGCAGGAGACCTTCTGGCTCTCTGGCGACCCCACGGTTCCCGGCTCCATCGCCTGGGATTCCTCCCTGCCGCGCATCTGCACGTGGGGGCTGCTCCAGGACCGCCGCACCGGAAAGCGCTTCGTGATCGCGAATACGCACCTCGACCACCAGAGCGCGATGGCGCGTGTCCAGGGCATCAATCTGGTCCTGACGCGCCTCGCGCCCATGATCGAGCAATACCCGTTCATCCTGACCGGCGACTTCAATTCCACAGCCGACGACATGCCCGTGCGGCGCGTGCTCGGCGTGCTCCGGGACGCGCGCACCGTGTCCGAGACAGACCACTACGGCGCGGGCGACGAGACGTTCCACGATTTCCATGTGAACCGCAGGGAACGCAGCCACCGGAAGCCCATCGACTTCATCTTCGTGAACGACCGCGTGCGCGTACTGTCCCACGGCACGATCAACGATTTCCGCAACGGCCTGGCGTCTTCCGACCATTTCCCGGTCACCGCCGAGATCGTCCTGCTCGACGCCCCGGCGCAATAATAGCCGGTTTCAGGTCTTTTTCGGCGGGCGCTTGATGCTGGAGCGGGAGGGGGGCTCGGTGCGCGGGTCCTCGGGCCAGTTGTGCTTCGGGTAGCGCCCGCGCATGTCCTTCCGCACCAGGAAATACGAGCCGTTCCAGAATTCATCCAGGTCGCGCGTGATCTGCACGGTGCGCATGGCGGGCGACAGCAGGTCGAACACGAGCGGGACGCGTCCGCCGGCGATCTTCGGCGAATGCGCTAGGCCGAAGACCTCCTGAAGCTTCACGCGCACCATCGGCGCGGCCGGGTCGGAGTAGTCGATGGCGATGTGCGAGCCGCTCGGGACCTCGAAGCGTTCGGGCGCGAGCGAGTTCAGCGTGGACTGGGCTTTCGGCGGGAGCATGGCGGAAAAAACGGAGCGGTAATCCAGATTTGCGAGCCTGTCGAGGCGGCTGATGCCGTCGAGGTGCGGCGCGAGCCAGTCTTCGAGCGTGTCGAGGAGGTGTTGTTCCGAGCAGTCGGGGAACCCCTCGCAGCCGTGGACGTGCAGAAACTGGATGCGGCGGAGGAATTTGAGCTGGGCGGGCGTGACGCCGAGCGAGGCGAATCCGCGTTTGCGGACCGCTGCGATGAGGAGGGAGGCCGTGTCGTCGCCGGGACGCAGATTCGACGGCTTGCGTTCGATCGTGAGAGAGCCGATTGCCTTCACATTGAACACACGCACGCACAATGCATCGTCGTCCCAGACCGTTTCCCGGCGCGTGCGGAAGAGCTCCGGCAGGGCGGATTCGAGCGCGCCGATGTCGAGCGGGAGCGCGAGGCGGATCGTGGGCTGCCCCGAGAGCCCGCCGGAATCCGCCACGGCGAGATACTCCGAATCGCGGAGCGGGTCGCGCGCGCCGAGCTTCGCCGCCATGCCGTTGGAGAGCAGGTATTCGGGGCGGTCGCCGCCGGTGCGCCGCCGGGCAATGCGGTCCGGGTACGCCGCCGCGAGGACAAGTCCTCGACTGATACTGTGCCGGGCTTCGCTTCCGGTACGAGGAGGCGGGGCATCCACTGCGGATGTGCCGGGCTTCGCTCCGGCACGGGGAAGTGCGGCTTCGAGCTGGGAAACTGCCTGCCGGATGCGTGAAATCGTCTGGCGGTCTACGGGCAACGCGGACGCCTTGTCGAGTGCGGCAAGGCGTTCGGCGAGGTCGGCGGTCTGCGGATTGACGAGCGGGTCGCGGTCGGAGAGGATCGCGGCGATCTGAAGCGCTTCCCGGCGGAGTCCGTGCGCATCCGCGAAGAGAATCGCATTTGCGAGGCGGGGATGCACGGGCAGGCGGTGCAGGAGCTTGCCATGCGGCGTGATCTGCCCGGTTTTCGGTGAAATCGCGCCGAGCCCGGTCAGCAGATCGAACGCATAATCGAGCTTGACTTCGGGCGGAGGTGTCATCCAGGGCAGGGCGGCGGCCTTTTCGCGGACCACGCCCCATTGCGCCAGTTCCAGCGCGAGCTCGGTGAGGTCGGCGTGTTCGATCTCCGGCGGGGCGAAGTCCGGCATGGCGTTCTGTTCGTATTCGTGCCAGAGGCGGATGCAGACGCCCGGCGCGGTGCGTCCGGCGCGGCCGCGGCGCTGTTCGGCGGACGCCTTCGATATCCTGACCGTGCGGAGCTGGTCCATGCCGGACGCCGGGGAGAAGAACGGCATGCGCGCGAGGCCGGAATCGACCACGATGCGGATGCCGGGGATGGTGATGCTGGTTTCGGCGACCGGGGTGGCGAGGATGATGCGGCGGCGGTCCGACGGCGCGAACACGCGGTCCTGTTCGGCGGCGGAGAGCGAACCGTAAAGCGGAAGGACCTCGCAGTCGTGGCGCATGGAGGCGAGTCCGGCGGTGGTCCGGCGGATTTCCGCCTCGCCGGGGAGGAAGACGAGCGCATCGCCGTCATGCGTCTTCATGGCGTCGAGCACGATCGAGGCGGCGTGGGGTTCGACCGGGGCGCCGGGTTTCAGCGGCGCGTAGTTCACGCCGACCTCGAAACAGCGTCCAGAGGCGTTGACGATTTCCGTATTGTTTCCGAGCAGCCCGGCGGCGCTGTTTGCGTCGAGCGTGGCGGACATGAGCGCGATTCGGAGGTCGTCGCGGAGAACCGAACGAGCATCGAGCGTGAGGGCGAGCGCGAGGTCGGCGTGGATGCTGCGTTCGTGGAATTCGTCGAAGATGACGGCGGAGACGCCCTCCAGCGAGGGGTCGCGCTGGAGCATGCGCGTGAGTAGCGCCTCGGTCACGACTTCGATCCGCGTGTCCGCCGAAACGAGCGTTTCGAAGCGCGTCCGGTAGCCGACTGTCTTCCCCGGCGGTTCGTTCAGCAAGGATGCCATGCGCCGTGCCGCTGCGCGCGCGGCGATGCGGCGGGGCTCCAGCATGACGATCTTCCCCGAGGGCAGCACGCCCGGTTCGAGCAGGGCGAGCGGCACGACGGTGCTTTTGCCCGCGCCGGGTTCCGCCGAGATGACCAGCGGGCGGCAGGCACGCGCGGCGTCCGCGATCCGCGGCAGGACCGCGTCAACGGGGAGACCTGAATGAATCATTCCGCGAGGCGCTTTTTGACTTCTTCGAGGAGGCGCGGCATGATCTCGCCCGCCTTGCTGCGGATATAGATGTCGGTGATGTGCCCGGTGAACGCGGATTCTTCCGGGTTGACCTCGATCACGACCGCGCCGCGGCGCTTCGCGGTGTGCGGCACCATGCAGGCGGGCATGACCTCGCCGGTGGTCCCGCTGACGAGGCACACGCTGCACGATTCGGCGTCCGCGAACGATTGGTCCATGGCGTGCTCCGGGATGCCTTCGCCGAAGAAGACGATGTCCGGCTTCAGCAGTGCGCCGCATTTCGGGCAGGACGGCGGGTTTCCGGCGAGAAGGTCGGGCGTCGGCGGCCCGGAGAACGAGCACCGGGTGCAGCGGAGGCGTCCGAGCGTGCCGTGGAATTCGATCACGTTCTTCGAACCCGCCTCCTGATGGAGATTGTCGATATTCTGCGTGACGAGCGAGAAGGCGACGCCCATCTTTTCGAGTTCGGCAAACGCGAGGTGGGCGGGATTCGGCTTGCTTTTGCCCCACAGGTCGTAGAAGATGGAGCGGATGCGGTCCCACGATTCCACGGGGTGCCGCATGAAATGGTCGATCTCGAAGAAATCAGGGTTCACCTTGTTCCAGAGGCCGCCCGCGCCGCGGAACGGCGGGATGCCGCTTTCGACCGAGACGCCGGCGCCGGTGAAGATGAGCATGTTCCTTTTTTCGGCGATGACGTCCGCCGCGGACTGGATGGGATCGGGATTCATAGGGCACAAACTCCAAAAAAAGTGAAAAAAAACCGCTTTAAAATACGTGTTGAGTTTGTATATTTCAAGACATGCTCTATTTTTTAAAGAGAACTTTTTTCCCGAAAGGAGAACGAGACCATGAAACGAATCCTCGCCGCACTGATGCTGGCGCTGACCTTGGCCGCCGGGGCGCGCGCCGCCGAGCTGAAGATAGCCGTGATCGACATGCAGAAGGCATTCCAGGAATACGAGAAGACAAAAGCCATCGAGATCAAGCTCAACCAGCAGATGGAGGTCTTCAAGGAGTATTCCAACCAGCTGAACCAGCAGTACCAGAACCTGCGCAAGCAGTACGAATCCGCACGCGACGACTCGCAGAACATCGCGTACTCCGCCGCCGAGCGCGAGAGTAAGCGCCAGAAGGCCCAGCAGCTGTACGAATCGCTGAAGCTGAAGGAGCAGGAGATGACCAGCTACACCGAGAGCCGCAAGACGCAGATCCGCGACATGTACACCAAACTGCGCGGCGAGGTGGTCGACGACATCCGCAAGGCCGTCCACAACAAGGCCGTGCTCGAAGGATACACCGTCGTGCTCGACCAGTCCGGCGAATCCCTGAACGACGTCGGGTTCGTGATCTACGTCCAGCCCGGGCTCGACATCACCGAAGCCATCATTCAGGACTTGAACCGCGGCTACCGCAAGAACGCGAAGGACCCCGCCGAGGCAGCCTCGTCCGACAAGTGAACAGGAAATCGAACTGAAACGAACGCAACGCATTTTCAACGCGAATCGAACTGAACTGAAACATCCAACTCACCGAACAGGAGTTTTTTTGAAATGAGCAAAGAGTACAAAGCATCCGAGCTTGCCGAACTCGTCCGCGGCACGGTCGTGGGCAATCCGGACACCGTGGTCAACGCGGTCAATTCCCTGAAACTGGCGGAACGCAACGAAGTGTCGTTCCTCAACAACGCGAAATATCTGAAGGCGCAGCGCGAAAGCCATGCCGGCGTCGTGCTGGTGCCGAACGACTGGAAATACGAGCCGCCCGAGGGGCAGACCAACATCCACTGCGAAGACCCGGACAAGGCGTTCACCAAGCTCTGCACGATCTTCGCGCCGGAACCGCTCGACTACCCCGTCGGCGTCCACCCGACCGCGTTCGTCCACCCGACCGCGAAACTCGCCGAGGGCGTCCACGTGGGTCCGAACGCCGTCATCATGGAGGGCGCGGAGATCGGTAAGAACACGAAGATCTGCGCCTGCGCCTACATCGGCCAGGAGGTGAAGGTCGGCGAGAACACCACGATCTACCCCGGCGTGTGCATCATGCACCGCTGCGTCATCGGCAACCGCGTGATCATCCACGGCAACGCCGTGATCGGCGCGGACGGATTCGGCTACAACGCCACGTTCCGCGGGCTCGTGAAGGTGCCGCAGAACGGCATCGTGCGCATCGACGACGACGTGGAGATCGGCGCGTGCTCGACCATCGACCGCGCCCGCTTCGGCATGACGTGGGTCAAGAAGGGCGTGAAGATCGACAACCAGGTCTTCGTGGCGCACAACGTGATCGTGGGCGAATCCTCCGTGCTGATCGGGCAGTCCGGCGTGGCCGGCAGCGCCGAGCTCGGACGCGGCGTTGTGCTTCAGGCGCGCGCCGGCGTGAACGGCCATATCACCATGGGCGACGGCTCCAAGGTGCTCGGCTGTTCCGCCGCCCAGAAGAGCACCGCCCCAGGCGACACCGTGTTCGGCGTGCCCGGCGAAAGCCAGGAGGCATACCTCGAACGCTTCGCCCTGCCGATCCGCGTCCGCAAGCTCATGGGCCGCATCGAAAAGCTTGAGGCGAAGATCGCCGAGCTCGAAGGAAAGTCTTCTGGAGACAAGCAATGAAACGCGAACCCGCCGAGCTGCAGAAAGAGATCCTGGCGCTGAAGGCGCAGACCGGGGCGACTATCCTCGCGCACAACTATGTGGACGGCGCGATCCAGGACATCGCGGATTTCTGCGGCGACTCGCTGGAACTCAGCGTGAAGGCGAAAAAATACCAGGCCGACCTCATGATCTTCTGCGGCGTACGCTTCATGGCGGAGACCGCGAAGATACTCTCGCCCGAATCCCGCGTGATCCTGCCCAATTCCACGGCGGGCTGCCCCATGGCGGACATGGCGCAGGTCGACGAGGTCCGCAAGTACCGCAAGGAACACCCGGACGAGGTGCTGGTGGCGTACGTGAACAGCTCCGCCGCCGTGAAGGCGCAGGTCGACTGGTGCTGCACCTCCGGCAACGTGGAACGCGTACTGAACGCGATCCCGGCGGACGCGAAGGTCATGTTCCTGCCCGACCGCAACCTCGGTGCGAACATGTCCGCGAAGCTCGGGCGCCCGATGTCCCTGTGGAGCGGCTGCTGCCCCGTGCACGACCACATCACGCTGGAAAGCATCCGCGAGGCGCGCGAGGCGCACCCGGACGCCGAGGTGCTGGTGCATCCCGAATGCCGTCCGATGATCATCGAGGCCGCCGACGCCGCGCTCAGCACGGGCGGCATGCTCCGGCACGTGTCCGAATCCCTCTTCAGGGAGTTCATCATCGGCACCGAGCTCGGCATCATCCACCGCATGATGCGCGAGAACCCGGACAAGGTGTTCCATCCGCTCCTGCCGCAGGTCGTCTGCCCGGACATGAAGAAGATCACGCTCGAAAACGTGCTCGCCGCGCTTCAGGGGAAATGCGAGGAGATCGCGCTCGACCCCGAGATCATGACCGCCGCGCTCGCCCCCATCGAACGCATGCTCGCGCTGTAATAGATGTCCGCGCGAAAATAACGCGAATTGAATCCGAACCGTGAACGGAGATTGCCGGAAAGTTTTGACGATGAACAGCACTGTCCTCAAAAAACGAAAACAATCCGTCTGCCTGTTGTTCTGCTGCCTCATCGCGGTCATTTTTCTCACTGGCTGCATGGATGCCATGGATGTGCTCCTGTTTACCACAGGGGGGGGACTCAAGCCGCTTCCGGATGTGGATTATGTCGGGATGACAAAACGGGAAGTCTATGACAAGCTGGTCGAACTGGACGATCCGTACATATCCATTCGAGGAACTCCCCAGGAGGGCGAGGAGGTTTATCTGCATTCCGCAGGATCATACTTCCCTTCATGGGAGGATCTCGTGTCCAATTCTCTGTTTTATGACCGGAAACAATGGCGCGTCAATAACCGGGGCGGAAGCGGCTGGTTCAGCAGGGAATATATCCTGACGTTCGAAGACGAAAGAGTCATATCCCAGGAAACCCGCCGTCTTCCGTTTAAGTAAGGGCTGTGCCGGACATGAATCATCTTTCAAAACAGGAGTCCCAAACATGAAATATTGCAAAATCTTTGCCCTTGCCGCCGCAGTTGCGGGAACACTTTTCACTTCCGCCGCGGTCGCGCAGGAAAACGCCGACGCCAACCAACCTCAAGCCGAGGTCAAGACGCACGGCTACCGGAACCCCGTTCTGCCGGGATTCTACCCTGACCCGAGCGTGTGCCGCGTGGGCGACGATTACTACATGGTGAACAGCTCGTTCTGCTATTTCCCCGGCGTGCCGGTCCATCACAGCAAGGACCTGATCCACTGGGAGCAGATCGGCCACTGCATCACGCGTCCCGCGCAGACACGGTTGCAGAACATCGGCGTGTGGAACGGCATCTACGCGCCGACGATCCGCCACCACGACGGCACGTTCTACATGGTCACGACCAACGTGTCCGGCGGCGGGAATTTCTACGTCACGACGAAGGACCCGGCGGGCGAATGGTCCGACCCGATCTATGTGCGCGAGGGCGGCATCGACCCCGACCTCTTCTTCGACGACGACGGAAAGACCTATCTCCTCACGGCGCAGGGCGCGGGCGAAATCCATCTGGCGGAAATCGACCTGAAGACCGGGCGTCTGCTCAGCCGCAGCGAGATCATCTGGCGGGGCACCGGCGGACGCTGCGCCGAGGGGCCGCACATGTACAAAAAGGACGGCTGGTACTACCTCATGATCGCCGAGGGCGGGACAGAATACGGCCACTGCGAGACCATCGCGCGCAGCAAAAATTTGCGCGGGCCGTTCGAGGGCTGCCCGTCGAACCCGATCCTGTCCCACGCTCTGGCGCGCGGCTACCAGAACCCCATTCAGGGCACCGGACACGCCGACCTCATTCAGGCGCACGACGGCTCGTGGTGGCTGGTCTGCCTTGCATTCCGCCCGCTCAACGGATTCCACCACGTCCTCGGCCGCGAAACGTTCCTCGCCCCCGTGAAGTGGGACGAGAACGGCTGGCCTGTCGTGAACGGAAACGGCGCGATCTCGCTTGAAATGGACGTGCCGACGCTGCCGCAGGTCCCCGCCGAGGGACATGCCGCCCAGGTTCAGCGCGGTCGCGTCAGCACGCATTTCGACGATCCGGCGCTCGGGCTGGAGTGGAATTATCTCGGTGCGCCGCGAACCGGAAACTATTCCCTGACCGAACGCCCCGGCTGGCTGCGCCTGAAGACAAGCCCGGTTTCCATCAACAGCAACGACTCGCCCACGTGGGTCGGCCGCCGCCAGCAGCATATCCGGTTCCAGGCTCACACCAGAGTCGATGCGAGCGGTCTGAAGGACGGCGACGAGGCCGGACTGACCCTCTACATGTCCAACGATTACCACTGCGACCTGGCGGTACAGAAGCGCGACGGGAAGTATTTCCTGGTCCTGAAATACAAGCTGGGCCTCCTGAAGCATACGGAGAAGGAATTCGAGCTCGAATCGCCCGTGGTCAATCTCAGAATCCTCAGCACGAACAAGGATTCCTATTGCTTCGAATGGGGCGGACTTGATGGATTCGTTCCTCTTGGGGAGATTGACACAAGTTTCCTCAGCAGCGAGACCGCCGGCGGGTTCACCGGCGTCTACCTCGCGCTTTACGCCCAGTCCAGCCCGGACGGCGGGGCGGCGGGCGGCTATGCCGACTTCGACAATTTCCTCTATATGAACCATGAAAGGCCCTGATCGCGGAGGCCCCGTTTTATGGCTAAGCACATGAAACCGCATCCGACCGACCGGCGAGTGGTCCGGTTGTGGCTGCTGAGGGAGATATGTCTCTTTCTGTCCGGCAGAATAGCAAGCGACAAATTCGACGAAGACGTCCTCCTGGGCGGAACCAAATCGGAACTGATCGCGAACGATCCGACATGCTATGATGTCGCCTACTGGTTCTGGTTTTTCTACGACGACTACAAGGATCAGCTGTGGCCGGAACTTTTCGACGTCGACAAAGAGGAAAACCGGGAAACGGTCAGGAT
>JAGCTY010000068.1 GCA_017963105.1 Lentisphaeria bacterium | reverse complement strand
CATTTCGCGCGATGTGAGTGTATTGTGTCCCATGGTGTTTTCCTTTCCTTTAAGGTTTTTGGACGAACTATAAAGTAATGTGAAAACACCAGCTTTCAAGTCCTTTGCAGAACTTCCAGGACAAATGACCTAATCGAAAAAAGACTTTTCCGAAGCCGTCAAATGGTATCGCAAGGCCGCCGACAACGGCAATGAGGATGCAAAAAGGAATTTGGGGAAGCTGACCAAAGATCAGAAATGAGAGCAATTTCTATCATGCCGGACAGCTGAATCGATCATTCCATCCGGCAGAATGAGTCGTAATGCCTCCGGGACCCGGCCTGAACGCGGCTTCCCGGAGGCATTTTCCATTCCTGTCGGAAAAAAATGTTCCGCACTTCTGGTGATTCTCGCGGAGATAGGGAAAACAGCCTGACATGGCGCGCCTCGCGTTCAATTTGTGATGTCGAACTCGTGCGATCGAGTTCACCGAGGCCCGCGAATGCGAGCCCCTCGGACGCGAACGCGTCCATGATTGACCACGATTCAGAGGAACCGGCTTGGCGCGCCTCGCGTTCAGAAGAATGGTCGAACTCGTGTGAGCAAGTTCACCGAGGAGCGTGAATGGATATTATTGAATTGCTGGTAACCGCGTCACGCGGTAAAGTACATGTGTGCGAGCATGAGCGAGTTCACCGAGGTCCGCGAAAGCGGGCCCCCAGCGAAGCGGAATAATAAACCCCATAGTAAAACAGGAAGGACGCTCCGCGTCCCCGCGTTGCTGGGGGCGGCTGCGCCGCCTCGGAAAACACGCTTGCGCTCGATTTTTTCATTACCGCGTGACGCGAACGGCAGATGCTTTTTGAGGAGAGGGGAGGGGGAAGATCGTTTTGTTGGGGACCGCGTGACGCGAACGGCAGATGCTTTTTGAGGAGAGGGGAGGGGGAAGATCGTTTTGTTGGGGACCGCGCGGCGCGCCCGGCGGAGTTTTTTTAGGTGGGGAAAGCCGTTTGTTGGGGACCGCGCGGCGCGCCCGGCAGAGATAATTAATTGAGGTGAGCAATAGTTTTCCTGACCGCGCGGCGCGCCCGGCAGAGATGTTAAATTGAGGTAAGTAATAGTTTGTTTACCGCGAGCCGCGCCCCGCAGGGGGTCTGAAAAAAGTCTTATACGACATATCGGTCGTATGGTAATGATTCTCCTTCACAAAAACAAGCCTTGCAAGCGAAGAAGAGTTCGTGTTTCGCTATGGTGGAATCCGTGCGCAAGCGAAGCTGAGCGCACACCGCAAACGGTGCTGTAGCAGTGTTCTGCTGCGCGAAAACACTGGAAGAAAAATTCGCGTGAGCGGAGCCGGACACTACTTCAGTGGAAGCTATGCTTCCCTGCGGAGGATTATTCGGCCTGGGCGGGCTCCTGACAGAGGATGTTCATCGCCATCTTGAAGAGGGAGAAGGTGACGTCGGCGTCGTAGGCGGCGCGGTGGGGCTGGCCGGGGAAATTGTCGGGCACGGGGAATTTCGAACGGAGGAATTCGAGGCTGTAGCTGGAAAGTCCGGGGTAGGCGCGGCGGAAGATCGGGATGCTGTCGTAGGCTCCGCCCTGGATCAGCTCCATGCCGCAGCGCGCGAGGCTCTCCTGCATGAACGACAGGTCGAAGCGGGCGTTGTGCGCCACGAGGCGCGATTTCCTGGCGAAATCCATGAACTTGAACCCGGCCTCCTTGAACTTGGGCGCTTCGGCGACCATGGCGTCGTCGATGCCGGTCAACGCGGTGAGGCGGGGCGGGATCGGCACGCCGGGGTTCACGAGCGTCTGGAACCTCGAAACGGAGCCGTCGAGCTCCACGCGGACCGCGCCGATTTCGATGATGCGGTCACGGACCGCGCTGAAGCCGGTCGTTTCGAGGTCGAAGACGGTGAACGGTCCGGAGCTGAGCCAGTTCATGGGGGGCCTGTTTCTGTTCCTGTCGCTGTTGTTCCGGCGGCAGATGCGTCACTTCGCCAGCTGGTTCGCGGCGAGGTTGAAGCCGTGCCTGTTGGAGACGTTGACGGGGCAGGGGGCGACGTTCCAGATCTTCTCAGCGTACTCGCGGATGGAGCGGTCACTGGAGAAGTAGCCCATCATGGCGATGTTGCGGAGGGCCTTCTTCTGCCACTCGACGGGCTTGCGGTAGAGTTCGGCGACCTGCGTCTGGACGGCGGCATAGGAGTCGAAGTCGGCGGCGCACATGTAGTTGTCGTAGTCGAGGCTGTCGAGGATGGGGCGGAAGATGTCGAACTCGCCGGGCGAGAAGAAATTGTTGCGGATGAGCTCGAGTGCGCGTTTCAGGAGCGGGGAGCGCTCCACGTATTCGCGCGGACGGTAGCTCTGCTCGCGGAGCTGTTTCACCTCGTCGACGTTCAGGCCGAAGATGAAGATGTTGTCGGCTCCGACCTTGTCGCGGATTTCGATGTTGGCGCCGTCGAGCGTGCCGATGGTGAGCGCGCCGTTCAGGGCGAACTTCATGTTGCTGGTGCCGGACGCCTCGGTTCCGGCGAGGGAAATCTGCTCGGAGAGGTCGGCGGCGGGGATGATCTTTTCGGCGAGGGAGACGCGGTAGTTGGCGAGGAAGAGGACCTTCAGGCGGTCGCCGATGGCCGGGTCGTTGTTGATGACCTCGGCGACGGAGTTGATGAGCTTGATGATGAGCTTGGCCATGTAGTAGCCCGGGGCGGACTTCGCGCCGAAGATGATGGTGCGCGGGACGAAGTCCATGTTCGGGTTGTCCTTCAGCTGGATGTACAGCGTGATGGCGTGGAGGATGTTCAGGAGCTGGCGCTTGTACTCGTGGAGTCTCTTCACCTGCACGTCGAAGATGGAGTCGGGGTTGACATCGACGCCATTGTGCTCGGCGATGTACTTCGCGAGAACGAGCTTGTTTTCGCGCTTGATCCTCGCGAGCTCGCCAAGGAATTCCTTGTCCTTCTCGAACTTGACGAGCTTTTCGAGCTGGTCGAGGTCCTTCGGCCAGGCGTCGCCGATGCGGTCGTCGATGAGGCGGGAGAGTCCGGGGTTGGCCTTTTTCAGCCAGCGGCGCGGCGTGATGCCGTTCGTGACGTTCACGAACTTGCCGGGGAAGAACTCGCTGAAGTCGCGGAAGAGGCCGTTCTTCAGCAGCTCGGTGTGGAGCGCGGCCACGCCGTTCACATGGTTGGCCGCGGCGACACACATGTATGCCATGCGGACCATCTTTTCCGGGTGTTCCTGGATGAGGGACATGCGGGCGAGGCGGCAGTTGTCGTTCATGTAGCGCGTGGCGACCTGGCGGAGGAAGATGAAGTTGATCTCGTAGATGATCTCCAGGTGGCGCGGGAGGAGCTTTTCGAAGAGCTTGACGGACCAGCGTTCGAGCGCCTCGGACATGAGCGTATGGTTGGTGTAGTTGAAGACGTGGGTGGTGATCTCCCAGGCGTCGTTCCAGGAGAAGTTGTTCACGTCGATAAGCAGGCGCATCATCTCGGGGATGGCGAGGGCGGGATGCGTGTCGTTGAGCTGGACGACGGCGGTCTTGCGGAGGTCGCGGAGGCTGGACTTGTAGTATTCGGTTCGGCCGAAGAGGTCCTGGAGCGAGGCGGAGACGAGGAAATACTGCTGTTTGAGGCGGAGTTCCTTGCCCTCGTGGTTGTTGTCGTTCGGGTAGAGCACGCGGGTGATGTTCTGGTCCAGGCTGGATTCGAGGTTGGCGCTGATGTAGTCGCCCTGGTTGAACTTCGTGAGGTTGAATCCGTAGAGGGACTCGGCGGACCACAGGCGGAGCGTGTTCACGGTGTGGTTGCGGTAGCCGGGGATCGGGGTGTCGTACGGCATGGCCTTCACGTCCTGGGTGTCGACCCATCTGCGGCGGTCCGGGTTGGCGTCGTCGCGGATTTTCTCGACGTGGCCGCCGAACTGGACAACGCGTGCGAGCTCGGGACGGCGGATTTCCCACGGGTTGCCGCGGCTGAGCCAGTTGTCCGGTTCCTCGACCTGGTAGCCGTTCTGGATGATCTGCTTGAAGATGCCGTAGTCGTAGCGGATGCCGTAGCCGTAGGCGGGGAGTTCGAGCGTGGCCATGGAGTCCAGAAAGCAGGCCGCGAGGCGTCCGAGGCCGCCGTTGCCGAGGCCGGCGTCGACTTCCTCGTCGCGGATTTCGTCGATCTTGAACCCGAGTTCAGCCATGGCTTCCGCTGCGTCCTGCTCGACGCCGAGGTTGACCATGGCGTTGCCGAGCGTGCGGCCGATCAGGAATTCGAGGGAAATGTAGCAGACGGTGCGCGGATTCTTCTCTTCGTATTCGTCGCGGGTGGCGATCCAGTCACGCATCATGAGGTCGCGGATGGCCAGCGCCAGCGCATGGTAGCGGTCCAGGTTAACGGCTTTTTCCGGGCGTTTGCCAAGGGAACAGGTCAGGTGATGCAGGAAAAGCTTCTTCAGCATTTCCTTCGTCTCTTTCTTAGCCATGATTTGAAAACTCCTTCTTGCGAGGCAGTGAAACGGGCTGTATGTGTGCGCCGGACGGGAAGGCGGTCCGGCTGTCGCACGTCCCCGGCGGCATCGGATGGGAGTCCGTCCCCGGCGCGCGTGCAAAAAGCATTGTTATATAATATACTCCTGAAACAGCCGCTTTTCAACCCGGAATGCTATGTATGGAAAGAAAAACGCCTGTTTCGATCCTTTCCCGGAATGCCCGTGTACAGCACAAAAAGGGAAGTGTAGCAGTCATGATTCAAAAAGACGGGAAAAAGGCTGTTTTCCGGCTCCGTGGTCTTGATTTTAAACCGTTTCGAATCTATATTAATTCGATATATCCTTTTCCTTACAACCGCGGCCCCCGGCGCACCCTGATTCCCCCGGCTCCCGCTTCAGAAAGGCGCTTCCCATGGACGAAACTCTGCTGAAAACCCCGCTCGCCGACGAACATGCCGCACTCGGCGCGCGCATGGTCCCGTTCGCCGGCTGGTACATGCCGGTCCAGTACAAGGAAGGCATCCTCGCCGAACACAAGCACACGCGGGAACACGTCTCGCTGTTCGACATCTGCCACATGGGCGAATTCACCGCCGCCGGACCCGGCGCGGCCGAAGCGCTCGACGCGGCGCTGGCGCGGTCCGTGGCCGACCAGAAGGACGGCGTCTGCCGCTACAATTTCCTGCTGAACGAGGCAGGCGGCGTGATCGACGACCTGATCGTGTACCGGATGGGCGCTGAGGAGTTCTTCATCGTGGTGAATGCGGCGCGGATCGCGGTCGATTTCGCCGAGCTCCGCAAACGCCTTCCCGCGTCCGTGAAACTCGAAAACCTGTCCGACGCCACGGCAAAATTCGATCTCCAGGGACCGGACTCCATGTCGGTGCTGACCGCGCTCGGCCTGGACGCCGCCGCCCTGCCGAAATACTACCACTGGGGCAAGTTCGAACTTTTCGGCCTCGACATGCTCATCAGCCGCACCGGCTATACCGGCGAGCTCGGGTTCGAACTGTATTTCGATGCTTCGCACGCGGTCGACGTGTGGCGGAAACTGCTGGCCTGTCCGGGCGTGAAGCCCGCCGGACTCGGCGCGCGCGATACGCTCCGCCTGGAAATGGGCTATCCGCTGTACGGCGACGAGATGGACGAGGCGACCACCCCGGTCGAGGCCGGGTTCGGCGCCCTGCTGAAGCTTGACAAGTCCGCCCGCACGTTCATCGGATCCGACGCGCTCCGCGCCAATCCGCCGAAAAAGCACTTGCGGGGGATCGTGTTTGAAGGCCGCCGCGCCGCGCATACCGGGACGCCGGTGCTGCTTCAGGGGAAACAGGTCGGCGTGATCACGTCCGGCACGTTCGCCCCCTCGCTCGGGTGCGCCGTGGCGATGGCCTATTTCGACGCTTCGGCGGAGATTCCCGCGGACGCGGAGTTCGAAGTGGAGCTGCACCGCGCCGTCGTGAAGGCGAAACCCGCCCCGCTGCCGTTCTGGACGCACGGCACGGCCAACCCGAAGAAATAACCGTTTTTCCGCTCATTTCCTGTTCGAACAACCTTTTTCAACCATACCAACCCAATTTCAGGAGAAAACCATGGCGAAATACTACGCTGAATCCCATGAATGGATCGAACTCGACGGAACCACCGCCACGCTCGGCATCTCCCGGTACGCCGCCGATTCCCTCGGCGACATCACCTACGTCGAAATCCCCGTGCCCGGCAAGACCGTCGCGGCCGGCGAAGTCCTCTGTACGGTCGAATCCGTGAAGGCCGTCTCCGATGTGTACGCGCCCGTCGCCGGCACCGTCGGCGAGGGTAATTCCGACCTCGAGGCCGATCCCGGCGCGATCAACGCCGACCCGGAAAACACCTGGATCTGCAAGCTCGAAGGCGTGAACGCGGACGACCTCGGCAGCCTGATGGACGCCGACGCCTACGCCAAGTTCGTCGAAACGCTCTGATCCGTTTTTCCCGATTAGTTCACCAGCAGAAAGGCAAAAGCCATGCCTTACATCCCGAATACCGACGCCGACCGGCAGGAGATGCTCGCCGCGGCGGGATTTGCGTCCATCGAGGATATGTGGGAGCAGGCCGGGGTGAAGTTCCCCGCGCCCAAGCTCGACGGCATTCCCGGAGGCAAGTCCGAGTTCGAGGTCATGTCGTATCTCTCCGGCCTCGCTGAAAAGAACGCCACGCACCTGATCAATTTCGTGGGCGGCGGCTACTACGACCACATCATCCCGGCGGCCGCCGACGCCATCGCGGCCCGCGGCGAGTTCTACACCGCATACACGCCGTACCAGCCGGAAGCGTCGCAGGGTACGCTCCAGGCCATCTACGAATACCAGACCGCGATCTGCCGTCTGACCGGCATGGAGGTCTCCAACGCCAGCCTCTACGACGGCGGCACCGCACTCTTCGAGGCCATGATGATGGCCGCCCACATCACCGGCCGCCGCCAGGTCGTGATCTCCGCCGCCGTCTCCCCCATCTTCCGCCGTATGATCGAATGCTACTGCCGGAACTTGGACCTGGAGCGCATCGAGATCCCGGACGGACGCGGCACGGATTCCAACCTGGACGCCGTGATCGCCGCGGTCACCGACCGCACCGCGTGCGTGATCGTGCAGTACCCGAACTTCTTCGGCGAGGTCGAGGACCTGGCCGGGGTCGCGGCCGCCGCGCAGGCGAAAGGCGCGCTCGCGGTCTGCTCGGCATACCCCGTGGCGCTCGGCTGCCTGAAGACGCCCGGCGAGATGGGATTCGATATCGTGACCGGCGAGGGCCAGAGCCTCGGCATCCCGCTGAGTTTCGGCGGTCCGTACCTCGGGTTCATGGCTGTCAAATCCAAATACATGCGCAAGATGCCCGGCCGCATCGTCGGGCGCACCGTGGACCTGAACGGCAAAACCGGCTACGTGCTGACGCTCCAAACCCGCGAACAGCACATCCGCCGCGAAAACGCCACCAGCAACATCTGCTCGAACGAGAGCCTGTGCGCCCTGAACGCCCTGATCTACCTTTCCCTCTGCGGAAAGAACGGGTTCACGCAGGTCGGCGAGTTGTGCATGTCGAAGGCCGTGTACGCCCGCGAACAGCTCCTGGCGATCGACGGCGTGTCGCCCGTCGGCTCCGGCGCGTTCTTCAACGAGTTCGTGATCGAGACCCCGCTGGACGGAGCGGAGCTGGTCGGCAAGCTCGTCGACAAGGGCTTCGCCGCCGGATTCCCGCTCGGCCGCTACTATCCTGAACGCAAAAACCAGATCCTCGTGGCCGTGACCGAAAAACGTACCCGCGAGGAGATCAAGGCGCTCGCCAACGCGATGGAGGCACTGTTATGAAGCTGATCTATGAAACCGGCCGCGCCGGCCGTACCGGCGTCGTCCTCCCGAAATGCGACGTGCCCGAAGCGTCCGCGGTTCCCTCCGCCCTCCGCCGCACCGAACCCGCGGGCCTGCCCGAGGCCTCCGAACTTGAGGTCGTGCGCCATTTCACCGGGCTCAGCCGGATGAACATGAGCGTGGACACCAATTTCTACCCGCTCGGCTCCTGCACCATGAAATACAATCCGAAGTTCCACGAGAAAGTCGTGCGCCTTGCCGGATTCGCCGATCTGCATCCTCTGCTGCCCCAGCTCCGCCGCGGCGGCGTGCTGGTCCAGGGCGCGCTGATCGTGCTCCACGAGACGGAGCGCATGCTCGCCGAACTCCTCGGGTTCTCCCAGATGACCATGCAGCCCATGGCCGGCGCACACGGCGAGCTCACCGGCTGCATGCTGATCGCCGCCTACCACCGCGCCCGCCGCGACACCGCCCGCAAGTACATGCTGATCCCGGATGCCGCGCACGGCACGAATCCCGCGAGCGCGACCGTGGCAGGATTCACGACGAAGGTTGTGCCCAGTGACGCGGACGGCAACGTGGACCTGGATGCGCTGAAGGCGATGCTGTCGCCCGAGGTGGCGGGCATCATGCTGACCTGCCCGAACACGCTCGGCCTCTTCGACCCGAACGTGTCCGAGATCTGCAAGCTCGTGCACCAGGCGGGCGGCCTCTGCTATTGCGACGGCGCGAACTTCAACGCCATCGTCGGGCGCGTCCGCCCCGGCGACATCGGATTCGACGTGATGCATGTGAACCTGCACAAGACGTTCTCCACCCCGCACGGCGGCGGCGGACCCGGCTCCGGCCCGGTCGGCGTCTCCATCAGCCTCGTCCCGTACCTGCCCACGTCCCGCGTGATCCGGCGGTCGGACGGCATCTGCTGCCTGGAGTACAACTACCCGGAATCCATCGGCTACATCGCGCCGTTCTACGGCAACTTCGGCGTGATCCTGCGCGCCTACGCCTATTTGCTCACGCTCGGCCGCGAAGGCCTCAAGCGCGTCAGTGAAAACGCCGTCCTGAACGCGAACTACGTGGCGTCGCAGCTTGAGGCGTACTACGACCGCAAGTACAAGCGCCCGTGCATGCACGAGTGCGTCCTTTCCGGCAAGCGTCAGCTCGACGCGAACGGCGTCCACACGCTCGACATCGCGAAGGGGCTGATCGACCGCGGATTCCATCCGCCCACGATCTACTTCCCGCTGATCGTGCCGGAGGCCATCATGATCGAGCCGACCGAGACCGAATCGAAGGAGATCCTCGACGAGTTCATCGAAGCCATGAAGGACATCGCCCGTGCCGCCGAAAACGACCCGGAATCCCTGCATGCCGCGCCCGTCACCACCCCGGTGCGCCGCCTCGACGAAACGCTCGCGGCCCGCAAGCCCGACCTGAAGTACACCGGGCAGGCATAGCCTGCACAGCGGCAGTGCCGGGATCCGCGAGCCGCGAAAGAGCTTCGTTTGCGTGGAAACGCGGAGCGATGATTCCGCCGCTCAGAACCAGTTCCAGCAGCAGATGCCCGCGAGCACGGTATAGCCGGAGAGCATCATCAGCGGCGTGTCCATGGAGTGCGGCGCGAACGCCTCGGCGAACGTCATCAGCGGCGGAAGGATGACCAGCGCCGCGACGAACTGGCGCGCGGTGTCGAATTCGCCGTGGAAGATGAAGATGGCGATCAGCGTGGTGAGGAACACGCAGGCGCTGCCTTCGTAGGACCGCGTGTAGCTGCGTTTGAAATTCCACGCCGGGACCGTGTATTTGTGCTTGCCGAGATACTTCCCGATGGGTTCGGCGAGACCGTCGCCGATGCTCACCGCAAGCACGATGATCATGACCAGATACGGTTCATGCAGGGTGTTCTCGAAGAGGTTCTGGAAGATCACGCTCAGCAGCAGGCCGGGAAGCAGGTTGCCGAGGATGATCCATTTGAGCGTGTTGGGACGGTCTTCGGGCCGGTCCATGGAGTTGAACTGGAGCATGAAGAACCGGCAGTTCTCGCGCAGCGGCTTGATGAGCAGCAGGAAAGTCAGCATCACGAAGAGGGTTTCCCACAGGTGCGGGAGCAGGCCCTCGTGCTTGCCGAAGGGGTTGATGAGCGGGGCGAGGTACGCGGCGAAATGCTGGAGTTTGCGCGTGTAGTTCACTTTGAACTTGGTCGGGCGCGTGTAGACGATGTAGCCTTTTTCGTCCGTGGCGCAGAACTTCCGGCAGATGAGGCCGCCGACCAGCGAAACCGCACCGACGATGATGATCTTGGTCAGGCCGAACGCGAAGAAATCGCGGTCGATGATGCCCTTGCTGTCGTACCAGTAGGTATAGAGGCCCAGGCCGATGAGGGCGTAGATCCACATGAAGAGGAAGGCGAGGTCGAACGTTTTGGTCCAGGGGGCATCGTAAGTCCCGTATTCTTTTTCCGTACTCATGTGGAACAGTCCTCCGTTGGTTCTCGTTTGGTTGTGAGGTTGTCGAATGGATTTCAGCCTAAATATAACACGGTAAAATCGAAAAGTCAAGGGGAAGTCCGTCATTCCTGAAAAAACATTCGGGAAAAGCGAAATCCGGTCGGCTTTCGCACGTCGGAAGCGGAACGAGACCCGAGGGAAATGGTTTACAGTCTTTTGCTTTTTTTTTCGCGGGGACTTGTAAAAGCCGTGGACACATTATATATTATTGTGATACGCACATAGGCAACAATCAAGGAGCGAGGAGAACTGAAATGGATTACGAGGTTTCAAGCGGGGTTACGGAGAGCGGTATCATCCTGGAAAACATTTCCATGACCGTACTTGACGGCGGCGAAAACGTCTACTTCGGCGACGACGGTTACACGCTGACGCTGACGGACGACGTGCTGACCGTGGCGAACAATTCGCCCACCGTCACGAATGAAAACGGCGACGTCCTGCTCGAGGGCGTCATGCCGCAGGCCAGATACATGTACGGATGCGTCAATACGTCGATCTCGATGATACTCGGTTATTACGACCTGTACGGCTACCGCGGCAAGGACTTCTCCGCCCTGATCGAGGGCGACGTGGAGCTGGACTCGCGCGGAACGGGCTACTACATCTACATGATGGACGATTTCGATTCCAACCTCGGCAAAGCCAATGCGACCAGGGACTATGTGGAACGATTCTTTTCCAAAGATCCGATCAATGTCATCAATGCCAGGACCGAAACGGAGACCACCCCCGCGGAGGAGCTGCCCTATTCGTTCGTGGATGACGGCGCAGGGACGGAACTCCGGACTGACGTTTGGAATTGCCTGGCGGATTATCTCGGCACCGGCCAGTTCTGGCGGGGCAACCCGAACCTGAACGCGGACAGCCCTTTCGACATGCTGGAAGTCATTATGAATGACAACGAGCCGTTTACCGTCACGGACGAAGCGACCGGGATCCAGCGGACGATCGAGCATAAATATACATCCTGTCTTTACGGGTTGTACCTTTATGTCCGGGACAAGGGGTACGATCTGGACCGGAAGACCACCAAATTATATCAGGTCGATGTAGACGGAGGCGTATTCACGTTCGACGACTACAGGAAGGAAATCGACGCGGGGCGTCCGGTCATGGTCCTGGTCAAGGGCCACGCCATGGTCGGGTACGGATACAATGCCGAAACAAGGGAAATCATTATCGACAACTGCTATGAAGCGGGCGAACGGATGGTCTGGGACGGCACATACGATTACGCCGGGGAACGCCCCCTGGAAGCCATTTGCACCGTTGGACTTATGCCGGCGGATGTCGACATTGACCTGGCCGTGTCGCCCTTCGACGAAGATTCCGGGGTCACCGGGAAACTGATCGTGTCCACGGCGGAAGGGCCGCAGGAATCTTTGGACTACTGCTTCGTCGGAAGCCCGCTGTATCTGAGCCTCGCGGTGTCGAATCTGGGCACGACCGCCAGCGGCGTGTTCGACGTCATGATCTACTGCGACGATGAGGAGAAGGAAAAACTTTCATCGCTTTCTCTTGATCCCGGGTCGATCCGGCGCGTGTACGACATCCAGCTGGCGACTGATTTCGGCGTCGGCCTGCATTCGATCGGCGTCAGGATCGATCCCGGCAACGAAATCCAGGAGACGGCCGCTCTGAACAATTTCGAGGAACGCTCCCTGATGGTGCTGAAGGATGGAACGAACGTCGTCGAGGGGACGAAAACGGTCGCTTCGGGAGAAGTTTCCAGCGACGATTATGTCATGAATGGCGCGGGGATTCAGGTGCTGGAGGGCGGAACGGCCGAGGCGACGTTGATCCAGGGCAAGATCACGTCGCGCTCTCTCGACGGCAAAAAGGTCGAGACTGAGCCCGGATACGTGAACGTTTCCAGGGGCGGCCTGATCCGGAATGCCGACGTCTATGAGTACGGCCTGCTCGATCTGTCCGGCACGGCGGAGGACATCCGCGTGCAGGAAGACGGAAAAGCCAGAGTCCTCGACGGCGGTATCGTTTCCGGCGCATCCGTGGACAAGGAGGGGATCCTCGAGGTGGAATCCGGCGGCAAACTGACCGGAGAAACCCGGCTGGAGGATGGCGCGAAAGTCAGTTTCGAGGAAGGATCCATCCTGAATTTCGACCTGACCGGGACGACCGCGGGGGCGGAGGCGCTCGTGAACGATCTGTCGATCATTCAGGGTACGCCGACCTTCACGCTCATGGTTGACGATTCCCGGAAATCAGGCACATACTCGCTCGCGGAGGGCGCGGCAGGGTTCGAAGGCACGATCACAGTTCAGAATACTTCCGGCGAATTCTTCGGCACGCTCACGGTCGGCGGGAAAAAGGTTTTCGTCGACAAGACGGGCTACACGCTGAACCTGGCGGACTCTCTCCTGTCCGTGACGGTCGATCCGCCGGATGAAACCGCTCCGGTCATCACGCTGACGGCCGACACGGAGACCGTGGTCCTGCAGACCACGCTGACCGCGACTGTCGACGACGGCAGCACGATCCAGTACCGCATCGGCGAATTCGGGTTGTGGAAGGAATACAAGGAACCAATCATCGCCTCGCTGAATGAAACGTATTACTTCATGGCCGCGGATGAAGCGGGAAACATCGGGACGAATCAGATCACGTTCACGAACATCGACACGTCGGGGGTCCTGCTCTCCACCTTGTGGTCGCAGAAAGGGATAAATCCGATGGGCGACAACACCACGATCATGTACAACGAGTACACCCCGCTCGATTCGAGCGTTACCCCCGAGGCCCACTGCCTGACCGGATGCGTGAATACGGCGTCCGGTCAGCTCATCTACTACTTCATCGAAAAGGGATGGCTCGACCTGCCGCTGACGCTGGAGGAAAAGGACGAATACACCAGCAAACATAAAGCCACCACGGAGGGCGGCGACGCCATCGTCATCCCAGTCAAATCGGACGGCTCGACGCCCGGCACGCTGTCCTTCGCCGAGATCAACGCGATG
>JAGCTY010000067.1 GCA_017963105.1 Lentisphaeria bacterium | reverse complement strand
GGCACCGGCTCCGCCAGGCTGAGCCTGACCAGCCGCCGCAGCGCCACCGGCAGCACCGCCACGGGCGCCGCCGCGATTAGCACGGGCATTGCCGCGGCCTGCCGCGCCGCCGGCACCTTGTCCCTGAGCAAAAGCTACACTGCCCGTAAGGGCGAGCGCCAGGAAAGCAACCGTCAATTTGTTCATTGTTTCGTTCCTTTCAAAAATGTATTTGGTTTATTTTTTGTTTGTTTTATTTTGGTGCGAGATGTCATTACAGAATAACGAAACCTTTTTGCGTTTTATTGTGCGCGTCGCCAAAAAAAAGCTGTTTTTTGGAGCTTTTTTCGTTTTTTCCGTTCTTTCTGTTCAGTTTTCCGTTTCAATTCCGTTCAATGCCGTAATGCCCGGGGCGGGACTCGAACCCGCATGGTTTCCCGACAGATTTTAAGTCTGTTGCGTCTGCCATTTCGCCACCCGGGCGCGATTTTCTATAAATGTAGCACTGCACGCAGAAAAGTCAAGAGCATTCACTAAAAAAAATCATTTTGAATCATGAAATGCTCGATTTTATTTAGATTTTAACATTTTTTGTCCGTTTTTTTGCCCGATTGACCGCATTGACGCCTTCCTACGCACCATGAACGTCGGGCCATTCGGCAAAAAAGGCGGTCAACGGCGCGCCCCGGAACGGACATCAGACGCGCCGGCCCCGCCGGATACGTCGTCCCTGACATGGCCTTTCCCGGTCCGCGCCTGCCGCCATGCGTTGCCATACGCCCCGCAAATCACAAAAAAGCACGCCCGGCGGGTTGAAAAAACGCAGTGGCGAGGTATGTTATAGTAATAGGATATTTTTCCCGCGCATACGGCGCGGTTTCAATCCCGCCGGAAACAACCGGATGAACCATCAACCGCAAGGCACCGACATTGCACAGAATCCTCCTCATCCTCCTGACGGTCTTTTTTTCGGGCGCATGGATCCCCGAACTTGCCGCGGCGCCGCGGAAACTGACGATCCTTCAGACGACCGACATCCACGGCGCCATCGGGGACGAAAAGAATCCCGGGCTGCTTCAGATCGCCGGGGCCGCCGAACGCATCAGACCCGACCTGTGGATCGACTGCGGCGACCTGACGCAGGGATCGTACACGGCGTCGATGGACGACGGCGCGTCCATGGTGGAAGCTCTGAACGCCGCCGGATGCGACGTCTGGGTGCCGGGCAACCACGATTTCGACTACGGAACGGTGCCCCTGGCGAAACGGCTCGGCGCGTTCCGGGGCACGGCGCTGGCGGCCAACATGAAGTCGACCGTCACGCCCATGAAGTACACGGCCTGGAAGATGTTCGAACGGCAGGGAGTGAAGATCGCCGTCGTGGGGATCGTGCCGCCGTACCTGGGGCTGTGGATCGCGCCGGAACACCTGACCGGAATTGAGCTGGAATCGCCGGACACCGCGCTCGAACGCGTGATGCCGGAGGTGATGGCGGCGAAACCGGACGTGATCGTGCTGGCGATCCATCTGGGCGAATTCATCGCGGGGCGTCTCAACCCGGACGGCAAACTCCGCAGCATGGCCGCGCTTTCCGCGAAATTCCCGCAGATCGACCTGATCCTGGCGGGCCATTCGCACCAGACGGAGCCGGGCAAGCGTCTGTATCCGGGCGCATGGTTCGTGCAGGCTCCGCCGCTCGGGGCGGGATGCGCGCAGATCACGGTCGAGGCCGATCCCGACGTGAAGGGCGACAAAGTGCTGTCCGTGACCTCGAAGATCGTCGAGAGCGAAGGGCAGCCCGAATCGGCGAAGCTGCTCCCGATCCTCGACCCGGTCCGGAAACGGGCCGCCGAAGCGGGGCGCAAACCCCTGGCGAAACTCGATTTCGCGCTGGAGCCGATGAAAAACGGGCTGAAGCCGAACCGCCTGGCGGAGCTGATCTGCCTGGCCATGGCGGAGGCCGCCGGCGCGGACGCGGCGTTCTCCGGGACGCTGTCGAACTACCGGGTGTCGCCGGGTACGCTGAACGAACGGGAACTGTTCCTGCTGGCTCCGTACATGGACACGATCGAAGTGAGGAGCCTTTCGCCGGCCCGGATCAGGACGATCCTGCGCGAGCTCGAAACGAAGGAAAAAACGGCCGACTGCATGATGTATGCGGGATTCACCGCGCCGGACGGCATCGACGGCGCGCTCGTGCTGGGGAAAACCGGGAAGCCGATCCCCGAAACCGGCCGCATCAAAGTCGCGTTCAACTCCTACGACGCGCACGGCGCGGGCGGACGCTATCCGAAACTCAAGGAGATTGTTGAATCGACGAAAGCGACCGGATCCGCCCCGAAGCCCGGCATCCGCGACGCCCTGCGCGCCTACCTGCAGAAGCATTACCCTGTTCCAACCAATACCGCCAGGAGAAAACCATGAAACTCCGCACCCTGATCCTCTTCCTTCTTCCCCTGATCTTCGCCCTCCTGAGCGCCTGCCGGTCGTCCGGCACGGTCTCCGATCCGTTCTTCCAGCCGACCGAGGCCGACAAGCTCACGAAGGAGGAGACGGAAAGCATCATCTGGCACGCAAAGCATTTCATCGCATCCAACAAGAATTTGCGTCTCGGCACGAACCACCGCCAGATGATCCAGGACAACGAGCCCGTGACCCGCGTCGTCTACAGCGGGAAGAAATACGGCAGGATCGAGCTCGAATGGCCGATCTCGTCCGACACCGTGGTCCTGCTCTCCTCGCGCGGCGACCTGCTGTCAAAACGCCAGCCGTGGGTGCTGGAGATCCTGTCCGGCAAACAGAAGGGCGGCCTGAGCGACGCCGAGCTGGACATGTGGCGGAACGTCGACACGGCCGACGAATTCGAGGACGGGGACGGCGCGTGGGAAACGCTGGGCGTGGAACCGATCCCGGTGATCGAAGACGCGCCGGCAGGCGGCAAGGAGAATTGATCCATGGCATCCGAACATACCGGGACCGGCCGGATTTTCAACCGGTACAGTTTCCTCTGGCTCCTCGTCATGCTCGTCCTTCTCCGGCTCGTCCTGAACGTCGTCACGCCCCTCATGGACCCGTCGGAAGCCCGCTACGCGCTGATCTCCAAGCTCATGGCGGAGAGCGGCAACTTCCTGGAGCCGAAGCTCATCCACGACGGCGTCCTGATGAACTTCGAGGGGAAACCGCCCCTGAGCTTCCAGGCCGGGGCGGTTGCCTGCCGGATCTTCGGCGTGGACCTCTTCGCGGTGCGCCTGCCGTCGACCCTCTTTGCGGCGGGGCTGCTGGCCGTGCTGTACGGCGTGGTCCGCCGGATCCGGGGCGGAAGCGTCGCCCGTCTGGCAGTGCTGCTCACGCTCGCGAGCCCGGTGTTTTTCATGTACGCCGGGATGTGCATGACGGACATGGCGCTGGCGTTCTGCGTGTGCTCCGCCGTGTTCGCCTACATGCTCTTCGACCATGAGACCGTCCGCCGCAACAAAAAGCTCGCGAGCATCGGGTTCTTCGCCGCGCTCGCGCTCGGGATGCTCGTGAAGGGGCCGGTCGCGCTCGTGATGGCCGGCCTGCCGGTCTTCCTCTTCGTCCTGCTCGGGAACCGCTGGCGCGACCTCAAAAACCACGCGTGGGTCCTCGGGTTCGCCGTGTTCTTCCTGATCGCCGCCCCCTGGTATATCCTGATGCAGCGGGAGAACCCGGATTTCCTGTATTATTTCTTCGTGAACGAGAATTTCAGGAGGTTTCTGTTCAAGGAATACGGCGACCAGTACGGAGCCGGACGCGAATTCTTCCGCGGGATGGCCTTTCTGTGGTTCCTGCTCTCGAACCTGCCGGGCGTGCTGCTGGTCCTGATCCCGCTCTTCTCGCGGGCGGGGCGCGGCAAACTGGCGGGAGTCCTGCGGAAAAACGCCCTCGCAAACGACCTGCCGATGCTCGGATTCCTCGTCATCACGCTGTTCTGGTGCCTCACGAGCCGCGTGCTGATCACCTATGTGCTCCCGACCGTGCCGCTCTTCTCCGTCTGGCTGGCGGACCGCCTGACCGACTGGGGATACGCCGGCATGGGCAGATTCAAACTGGCGCTCCGTGCGGGGCTCCCCGTGGTCTGGTGCGTGACCGGCGTGGTGTTCGCCTCGATGTGGATCGCGGGCGACCGCTGGGTCGACAAGCTGCCGGGCGATTTCTTCGAGGACATCGCCGAAGCCGTCCCGAACGGATACTTTTATTTCTACCGCGAAGCGCCGTATTCCGCCTATTTCTACCTCGGCGACCGCGTGGTCCTGCACGCGAAGGAAGACGCTGAAACGAGCGAGGAGGCGTCCCATCCGTATTACCTCGTCAGCACGAAACGCAATATAAGACGCCATCCGCTCCGGGGATTCCGACGGGAGGTCATGGAAACGGGCGTCTGGGTCCTCTACGCTCCGTCGGAGTGAAGGCGGGCATAGGGGAAAGAGGTTCCCTCCCGCGGCATCGTGGACAACATCGACGCCGTGTTTTTTTCAGAAAAAACCCCTGTTGGAGCGGCGGCGCTTCAAACGCCGCGTCCCGCCCCCGTCTTTCCGTGGTTTTTTCGCGGAAAAGTTTGCATTTGCGCGGAATCGTAGTATATTTATTTGTTTATGTCTTAACACTTTACTTTTTACATAAGGAACCAAACAACATGTCAGTCAGCGTGCTCGTCGGCGTCCAGTGGGGCGATGAAGGCAAGGGTAAAATCATTGATGTCTTAACGCAAAACGCGGGGATGGTGGTCCGTTTCCAGGGCGGCAACAACGCCGGCCACACGGTCGAAATCAACGGACAGCATTTCGTGCTCCACCTGATCCCGTCGGGCATCCTGCGCCCCGGCGTGCCGTGCGTGATCGCGAACGGCGTGGTGGTCGACCCGGTCGAGCTCGTGAAGGAAATGGACATGCTCAAGTCGCGCGGGATCGACGTCTCCGGGATCCAGCTCAGCACGCGCTGCCACCTGATCATGCCGTGGCACAAGCTCATCGACGCCTTCAAGGAGGATTCCGCGAAGGGCGACAAGAAGATCGGCACCACGAAACGCGGCATCGGCCCGGCGTATTCCTCCAAGGCCGACCGCACCGGCATCCGCGGCGGCGAAATGCGCGACATGGACCGTTTCGAGAAGCATTTCCGCGAAAACGCCGACGCCTACAACCGCGAATACGTCCCGATGGGCGGCGCTCCGCTCGACATCGAGGCTGCGTGGGCGGAAGTCCGCGCCGCGCGCGACGTGCTGGTCCCGCACCTGGCCGACACCGTGGTCACGATCAACGAGGCCAACGCCAACGGCGTACATGTCCTGCTCGAAGGCGCCCAGGGCGCGTTCCTGGACATCGACCACGGCACGTTCCCCTATGTGACCAGCAGCAACACCACCAGCGGCGGCGCCTGCACCGGCACCGGCCTGCCGCCCCGCGCCATCACCGAAGTCTGGGGCGTTCTGAAAGCCTACTCCACGCGCGTCGGAGAAGGCCCGTTCCCGACCGAGCTGTTCGACGAGCAGGGCGAGTTCCTGCGCCAGCAGGGCGGCGAATTCGGCGCCACCACGGGCCGTCCGCGCCGCTGCGGCTGGCTTGACGCCGTGGCGTGCCGCCACAGCTGCATGGTGAACGGCGTGGACTTCCTCGCCATCACGAAGCTGGACGTGCTTGACAAGCTCAAAGAGATCAAAATCTGCACCGCCTACAAGATCGGCGACAAAACCGTCACCACGTTCCCCGAGGACGTCTACGACCTCGCCCGCGTCGAGCCCGTCTACGAGACCATGCCCGGCTGGGAGACCTCCACGACCGGCATCCTCGACTGGAACAGCCTCCCGGTCAACGCGCAGAACTACCTGAAACGCATCGCCGAGCTCACTGGCTCGAAGATCGGCATCGTGTCCGTCGGTCCCGACCGCAATCAGACCTTCCGCGTCTGATCCGCCATCGGCCGCAGGCAATATCCGCAGGAGGGGCACCGCATGGCAGAAAAGAAGAAGCGTCGGCTCTTCGGCATCAAGCAGAAGAAGGAAGAAGAGACGAACGCGCGGATTCTGCGCGACGTGATTCTGCGTTTCCTTGCCCGGTTCGACCTCATGCAGATCATCCCGCTGGCGCTTCTCCTGACCATCGGCATGTGCTTCGTCCACAGCACGGGCCAGCAGGTCGGCGGGCACCACGTCGAACTCTTCAGCCGACAGTGCGTCTATCTGGCGGTCGGCGTGGCGCTGTGGTTCACCTTCATCCTGGTGGACTACCGCTGGATCGGGCTGTTCTCCCTGCTGTTCTATCCGGCGGTCATCGGCATCCTGATCCTTGTTCTGCTGTTCGGTCCGGTCCGCAACAACACAAAGCGCTGGATCGACATCGGCCCGGTCAGCCTCCAGCCGTCCGAACTCGGCAAAATGGCCGTGCTCTTCGCCGTCGCCTGGCTGGCATCATTCAAGAAAGTGAACATCAACAAGATCTGGTGGATCGGAGCGGTCCTGGTCCTGACTCTGGGGCCGTTCCTCCTGATCTGCCTGGAGCCCGACCTGGGCACGGCCATCGTGCTGATCCCGCTCGCAGCCGCGATCATTTTCGCGGCAAACCTGCGCTGGATCTACATCATCCTCTTCGCGGTATTCTGCATCGGGCTTCCGTTTGCCGCCTACAACAGCCCGATCCTGAAACCCTACCAGAAAAAACGCATCGACATGTTTCTGCAGCCCGAAAGCGACCGGTTCGGCGGCGGCTGGAACGTGATCCAGTCGGAAATCGCAGTCGGCACCGGCGGAATGACGGGCAAAGGCTACCGCAAGGGCACGCATACCATGCTCGGCTATCTGCCGCCGAAAGTCGCCGACTCCGACTTCATCTTCCCGGTCATCGCGGAGGAAACCGGGTTCGCGGGCACGTTCTCCCTCATTCTGCTCTACGCGCTGCTGCTCTTTTCGATCCTGCGGACGGCGCTTCTGTCGCCCGATCTCTTCGGGAGATATTTGTGCGTGGGCATCGCCGCCATCCTCATGACGCATGTCTTCATCAACATCGGCATGTGCATCCGGCTGGTCCCCGTGACCGGGCTGCCGCTGCCGTTCATCAGCTACGGCGGCACGTTCCTGGTGGCCATGCTGTGCTACCTGGGCATCGCGCAGAGCGTATACGCGCACCGCAACGACCCGTCGACCATCGATACGAACAACTGACCGGATTCATTGATCCGTCAAACATAACGGACGCACCGTCAACTTTCTGAGCTTCAGCGGATTTCGCGTGCCAGGACAGGACGGAACCCGACCGCCGTGTCGCTTTCGTTCGGCGGCATGAAAAAGCGGTATGCCGAACGCAGTTTCTTCGGCTCCATGCCCCAGTCGCCGCCGCGGATCACGCGGCACGCCGTCTCGGTGGTCCAGGTGCCGGCATCGAACGGACGGTAACGCGTGAATCCGACGCTGACCGGATCGCGTTTGACGGGGTTCGCGCCCGCCATCTTCGGATCGGAATACGCTTTCGGGTCGTACCAGTCGTAACACCATTCGGCGGCGTTGCCGGACATGTCGTAAAGGTTCCAGGCGTTCGGCGCGAACATCCCGACGGGCGAGGTCACGCGGTGTCCGTCGTCGTCCGCGGCGATCGCGACCGGAGGCAGGCGCCACTGGAACCGCTCGGCGGATTTGTAATCCAGCCCGTTCGCGTACTTCGCCCCCTCGTTTCCGAACTCATCCCCCCAGTAATAATTGGTTGACGTCCCGGCGCGGCAGGCATATTCCCATTCGGCCTCGGTCGGCAGACGGTATTCGTAGCCGGAGGGCAGATGGCCGGCGGCGCGTTCGAGCTCCGTGAGCTTGCGGCAGAACATGACGGCCTGGTCCCAGCGGACGCGGACGGCGGGCTGGGACGGAAGATTGAGGCGGAACTCGCCCCATTTGAGCGAGTTGAATCCGGGAATCAGCATCTGTATCTGGCGGTTCGTGACCTCGGTCCGGGCAATCCAGAAGGGGTGCGTGATCGTGACCTCGCGGACCGGCATTTCATTGTCCATCGCCCCGCCCATCCGGAACTTGCCCGCCGGGATCCCGGCCATATCCAGATGCGCGGACGGTACGATGAAGTCGTCGCCGGGCTGTCCCGGTTCTGCCGGAAGGGACACCTTCGCGAGCTTTTCGATTTCCTCCTCGTTCCGGCGGTTGGCCTGTTCGGCGTCCTTGAGCTCGTCGCGCGGGAGAAGCGGCATCACGGATTCGGTGCGGGCGTTCACGATGCGGACCAGGAGCGCCGCGCGGTCATGCGGGGACAGAGACGCGTCGGCGAGGCCGGATTCGAGCTTGCCGAGGGTCTGTTTCGCCGCGTCCAGGCGTTTCGCCTTTTCGCCCGTTTCAGCACGCCAGGAGATAACGCTGTACACGAGGAACGCCCCGACGCAGAGCACGAGAAGCGCCATAAATATCTTGAAGATGCGGAGTTTCGCTTCCTCGTGCTGGAGTTCGGCGCGGAGACGCATGGTGGTCGCGCCTGTGCTGCCGGGCGGGAAGAACGGTTTCGCCTTCCGGGGGCCATCGGGCCGGGATGTGTCGGGATTCGGATTCATATCGGAGCCTTATTGAGCTGTGAACGTGCGATGCGGGCGAAGAAAAGGCGTCCGCAGGGTAAATATAGCACAAAAACCGAAAAAAATCGAATGGAAAAGGTGAAAAAACGGCGAATATGCTGTATATTGTATGGCGAAAACTATCAAGGGAACCCGGTTCGGATTTATGGAAAACTCGTTTGACGTCATCGTGATCGGCGGAGGGCACGCCGCCTGTGAAGCCGCGGCGGCATCCGCGCGGCTCGGCGCTTCGACCCTGATGCTGACCATGAATCTGGACTTCATCGCGCAGATGAGCTGCAATCCGTGCATCGGCGGCATCGCCAAGGGACACCTCGTGCGCGAGATCGACGCGCTGGGCGGCCTCATGGGAAAGATCGCCGACGCCGCGTCCATCCAGTTCCGAATGCTCAACCGCACGAAGGGACCCGCCGTGTGGTCGCCGCGCGCCCAGTGCGACAAGACCTGCTATCAGCGCGCCATGAAGCACATGCTGGAGCAGACGCCGAGCCTCACGATCCGGCAGGAGGAGGCGGTCGACTTCGTTACGGACGGCGATGCCCTCGCGGGCGTTGTCACGCGCCTCGGCAACAACTACCGGTGCAAGGCGGTCGTCGTGGCCACCGGGACCTTCCTGCACGGCCTGCTGCATTACGGGCTCACGCATTTCTCCGGGGGGCGTTCCGGCGATCCCGCCTCGGACCTGCTGCCGGAAGCCATCCGCGGCCGCCTCGGGCTGAAGATGGGCCGCCTGAAGACCGGCACGCCGCCGCGCGTGCTCGGCAGCTCCGTGGATTTCAGCCGCATGGACGTGCAGCCATCGGAAACCGGCCTCGACGAGCATTTTTCGCATTTCGGCATCGCGGACGTCACGCCGCAGGTGAACGAACACGACCTGAACTGCCGCATCACCTGGACCACCGCCGCCACGGCCGAGCTCGTGCGCGCCAACCTCGACAAGGCACCGATGTACAACGGCCTGATCGAAGGCATCGGCACGCGCTACTGCCCCTCGTTCGAAGACAAGGTCGTGCGCTTCCCCGACCACGAACGTCACCTCATCTACCTGGAACCCGAGGGCGAGGCGACCGACGAATACTATGTGAACGGGATTTCGACCAGCCTGCCGCCCGAGGTGCAGGAGGGAATGCTCCGTTCCATCCCCGGGCTCGAACACGTCCGCGTCCTGCGCTACGCCTACGCCATCGAATACGACTATGTCGAGCCCGCCCAGATGGACCGCACGTTCGCCGTGCGCGCCTGGAAAGGCCTCTATCACGCGGGCCAGATCAACGGAACGAGCGGGTACGAGGAGGCCGCCGCGCAGGGGCTCGCCGCCGGACTGAACGCCGCACGGTTCGCCGCCGGGCTCGACGGCGTGGCTTTCGGGCGCGACGAAGCGTACCTGGGCGTAATGGCGGACGACCTGGTGACGAAAGAGATCAGGGAACCGTACCGGATGTTCACCAGCCGCGCGGAATACCGTCTGCGGCTGCGCCAGGACAACGCCGACCTCCGTCTCTGCCGGAAAGCGCACGGCCTCGGGCTGCTCTCCGATGTTGATTTCGATAAGTTCACGCGCTATGAAACGCGTTTGCATGAGCTCGAAGCCGCCGCCCGCGCCGCGTCCATGCCCGGAGGCGGCACCGTCTGGGAATGCCTCCGCATCGCGCAGGGCGAACCGGATTTGAACGCGCTGCCGTTCGAACCTGAACTGATCGGCCTGGACCTGAACGACCGCACCGACCGCCGCGCCGTCCGCGAACTCGCGGTACAGGCGCATTACGAAGGCTATCTGAGGCAGGAGGAAGACTCCATCCGGCATCTGCACGGGCTGGAGGCGTGGACGATCCCCGCCGAACTTGATTATGCCATGCTCCCCGGGCTGAAGAACGAGACCCGCCTCAAACTCGCGCGCATCCGTCCCGCCACGCTCGCGCAGGCGTCGCGCATCGACGGCATGACCCCGGCGGAGATCGGGCTCCTGCAAGTGCTGCTCGCCCGCCGGAAACGTGAAGCGGAAACCCAGGAAGGCAAGGACAAAACGTCATGAGCGAAGAAACCGTCCATCCCGAAGAGACAAAAGTCCGCCGCGAGCCCGGCGCCTGGGCGCGCCTCTGGGCGATCCGCTACGCCCGCGTGCCGCTCCTGATCTGCGCGCTGTTCTTCGTCTTCGCGCTTGGCGCGGAGTGCTACGCCGCGTACTGCGCGAAGAAGGACAAGACTCCGATCTATCAGGTCGGGAATCCCGAACTCCGCAACCACGCCCCGATGAAGGGGCACATCCTCGGCACGGACTACCTCGGACGCGACGTGCTGCTGCGGGCGGTCTTCGCCACGCGTACCGCGGTGAAAGTCGGCATCGTGGCGTCCCTGATCTCGTCGCTGTTCGGCGTCGCGCTCGGGTTGATCGGCGGGTATTACGGCGGCAAGACGGACGCGGCCGTCCTGTGGATTTACAGCACGTTCGCGTCCATCCCCTCGCTGCTGTTCATCCTGGCGTTCGCTCTGCTCGTCTCGAAGGGCTTCCTGAGCCCGCCGCTCGAAGCTGCGTTCCAGGCGTTCAGCCGCGCCATGAACACCGAGCCCGGCATGATGGCCGTCTACCTCGGGATCGGACTCACGGGCTGGGTGCCGCTGTGCCGCGTGGTGCGCGCGGAGACGCTCCGCCTGAAAACGCGTCCCTACGTGACCGCGGCCCGCGCGCTCGGCGTGAACGACCGCGGGATCATGCTCCGGCACATCCTGCCGAACCTGATGCACCTCGTGATCGTGTATTTCACCATGCGGTTCGCGTTCGCGGTGATGACCGAGGTGATCGTGAGCTACCTCGGGCTCGGCGTGAAGTTCGAACCGAGCTGGGGCCTCATGATCTCGAACGGCCAGTCGCTTTTCTGGCGCGGGGCGTGGTGGGAGATCGCCGCCGCAACGGGATTCATGTTCGTGCTCGTGCTGGCGCTGAACATGACCGGCGACGCCCTGCGGGACGCCCTGGACCCGCGCCACACCTCCGGCAAATAAATACGCCGGTTCGTCCGGCCGTTTTACGGGAGCCGGAGCCGGCGCATTCTTCAGACGGCACTCTAATCTACTGTTCGGCTATCCCGCCGTTTTCTTCCCCCGCGGATTCGGATTCCGTCTGTCCGCGCCGCCACATTCTGCCGGAAACAAAGATCCAGAGCGCGGAGATCGTGGAACCGCCCAGCGCCAGGGCCATGTCCTTCTGCGCGTCCCACATATCCCCCTGCTGGCCGTTGTAGTTTTCCGCGTTTTCCGGGCTCAGCACGAGAGAGAGGAACCACTCGAACAGCTCGTAGACCATGCTCGACGTCTGCATGAAGAGCCAGGCGAACACAAGCGCGAGAAGGGGGTTGATTCCCTTCATCAGGCGTTTCGTCACCTGGTAGGCGAACGGGAACAGCAGCAGTCCGAACGAGAAATGGACCATCCGGTCGAACTTGTTCCCGTGGATCACGCCGGTTCCCACGGCCTTGATCTCCCAGTGTCCCTCGATGTCCATGTCGAGGTTCAGGAAAGTCTTCGCCCACTTGTCGTAAGGGACATTGGAGTAAAGGTATCTTGCCCCCACGATGTGAACGCAGGTGAACAGGAACAGGCCGACGCAGGCGGGTACGCTCATCCTCTGGCGTTTCAGTTCCAGCGCCAGGGGCAGCAGCAGGACCACGGTCCCGAGGTGCTGCAGCAGGATGCACCCGTCCTTATAAGCGTAGGCCGGGGCGTTGATGCACGATGCGGCGGCCAGGAGAACGCCGGCCGCCAGAAGCGCGAATTTGATCCGCCAGTCTCGTTTCAGCCGTGCGGATTCCGGATCAGTTGAAGTAGTCATTGGGGGGCGATGGTTGAGTTTGACAGGTAAGCAGCCGTCGTCGACATATTGCGTAACAGAGATTACCCTTGTCGGTGTTTCGAAAGGTCCGCCGGACGGGATCCGGAGCCGGCGGGGAAGATTTCGAAAGGATGCGGAGGATCAGTCGAACATCTTGGGGAGGCCGTTGTACATGACGCGGATGACGGAGTTGATGTCGTGTCCGCCGCGCTCGTAGATCATCTGGTAGAGGTTGCCGTCCCTGAAGTTGTCGCAGTATTTGAAGATTTCGGGGTACTTCTTCATCTCGTTGATCATCGGGGTCATGTTCGGCTCGGCGACGTCGTTGCGTCCGCAGCCGGAGTAGATGTAGAAGTCTTTCGCGGTCTTGCCGTTCTTGACGACCGTTTCGGCGAGGTGCCTTGCGGATTCGACGGAGTTGCCGCGGCCTTTGGCCCAGCAGTCACCGCTCATCGGGATGAAATAGCCCATTTCGCCGAGGCAGTGTTCGAAGACGGACCATGTGGCGCACGCCCCCATGGAGAACCCGCCGAAGCCGCGGTGCCATCTGGAGGCGTCGAGCGCATCCTGCGTGACATCCTTGGCGTAGGTGTGGTACTGTTTCTCGAAGACCGGGATCACGTCCTTGTCGAGCTCGTAGTGGTAGTCGATGCAGTTCTTGGTGGCGTCGTTGCTGTACTGCGTGTAATAGGAGAGCGCGCAGATGATGAGCGGCTTCATCTCGCCGTTCGCGATCAGATGGTCGATCACGTTTTTGAGGCGGGTGTTCCGGCCTGGCTCGCCGAAGTACCAGCCGGGATTGTCGCCGCCGCCGTGCATCAGGTACAGCACGTTGTAGCGGGTGGACGTGTCTTTTTCATCGTAGCCGTAGGGCAGATACACGAGGCCGGATTTCTCGAATTCGGGGCTGCCGGCGGTCTGGTTGTCGCGCGTCGTGTACTTGAATTCCCTGATGACGCCGCCCTTCTCGCAGACGTTGAAGTATTCCTGCGGGACCTCCTTGAAGGCATTGTCGGGGAAGCTGGTGCGGGTGGAGGCGGTGGACGCGCCGGTGCTGGCGCAGCCGCAAAGGACGGCGAGCGCTGCCGCGCAGGCGATAAGCTTGAGGTGATTCATGATGTTCCTCTTGGGTTGTATTATTTTTGGAAAAGAATGCGGTCGCGGATTCGGCCGGAGAAACGCGCGCCGGAAGAGGCCCGACGCGGATTTCGTGCGGACACAGTTCTGTATTATACAGCGTTTCAGCACAAAAGTCAAGCGAAAACAGCAGAATATCTCCGTGTAAAACAGAGAAAAATGCCGCGTCAGCTTGTTTTATCGACCAAAAGGCGGTATATTAATTCCGGCATATCTGATTTCAGGAAAACACGAGGTCGAACCAGATCATGAACATCATTCTTCTCTCCGGCGGATCGGGGAAACGGCTCTGGCCGCTGTCCAACGATGTCCGTTCGAAACAGTTCATCAAATTCTTCCGCGATCCGGACGGCGAACCGGAATCCATGGTGCAGCGCGTTTACCGCCAGATCAGGGCCGCCGATCCGGATTCGACCGTGACGGTCGCGACTTCGAAAACGCAGGTGTCCGCGCTGCGCAACCAGCTCGGAGACGGCGTGGGCATCTCCGTCGAGCCGTGCAGACGCGACACGTTCCCGGCGATCGTGCTGGCGACGGAATACCTTCATACGGTACAGGGCGCGTCCGAGGACGAGGCCGTGGTGGTCTGCCCGGTCGACCCGTACGTAAACGACGATTATTTTGAGTTTCTGAAGGGACTTTGCGAACAGGCGTCGAAGGGGGAAGCGAATCTGACCCTGATGGGTATCCAGCCGCTTCATCCGAGCGAGAAATACGGCTACATCATCCCGCGGGACAAGTCGGGTCTGAGCCGCGTCAGCGAGTTCAAGGAAAAGCCGGACAAGGAGACCGCGGAGAAGTATATCGCGCAGGGCGCGCTGTGGAACGGCGGCGTCTTCGCCTACAGAATCGGGTACGTGCTGAGGAAAGCGCACGAGATGATCGCCTACACGGACTACCACGACCTCTTCCAGCAGTACGCCACGCTGCCGAAGATCAGTTTCGACTACGCCGTGGTGGAAAAGGAGCCGGATATCCAGGTGATGCGGTTCAGCGGCGAATGGCGCGACATCGGCACATGGAACACCCTCACGGAAGTCATGCCCGGCAATACGCTCGGAAACGCCGTGATCGACGACCAGTGCAGCAACGTGCATGTGCTGAACGAGCTGTCGATGCCGGTGCTGGCGATGGGCGTCCACGACATCGTGATCGCGGCCTCGCCCGAGGGCATCCTGGTGTCGGACAAGGACCGGTCGGCACGCATCAAGAGCATCGTCGACAAATTCGAAAATCAGATCATGTTCGCGGAAAAGTCGTGGGGATCGTTCCAGATCCTGAACGTGGAAGAGAACAGCCTGACGATCAGGATCGTCCTGAATCCCGGACACTCCATGAACTACCACAGCCATGAGAAACGCGACGAGATCTGGACGGTCATCAGCGGCGAGGGACGAACGGTCGTCGACGGCATGGAGCAGAAAGTCCGCGCCGGAGACGTGATCACGATCGAGGCGGGCTGCCGTCATACGGTCTTTGCTGACACGGAGCTGAAGATGATCGAAGTCCAGGTCGGGCAGGAGATATCCAAGCTCGACAAGATCAAACATAAACTGCCGTCGATGTGAGGCCCGATTTGTCCCGGCCTCATCCATTTCTGCTGCATCCCGCGGCAAAAAACTACCTCTGGGGCGGTACGCGCCTGAAAGACGATTTCGCGAAGGAGGCCGTGTCCGACGTCGTCGCCGAAACATGGGAATGCTCCACGCACCCGGACGGTGTGAGCATCGCCGCGAGCGGAGAGTGGATCGGCATGCCTCTGAACGAAATCCTGCGGGCGCATCCTGATTATCTGGGAAACCACGCGCACGGCGGCACGGAGCTGCCCGTGCTCGTGAAGCTCATCGATGCGAAAAGCGACCTCTCCGTTCAGGTGCATCCCTCCGACGAGTTCGCGCATGTCCACGAAAACGGGCAGAACGGCAAGACAGAGATGTGGTACGTGATGGACGCCGAACCGGACACCCGCATCGCCTACGGCCTGCACCACACGGTCAGCAAAGAGATCTTCCTGAAAGCCATAGAAGACGGGTCTGTGGAAAAATATCTCCAGATGATACCGGCCCGCAAAAACGACCTGTTCTTCATTCCCCCGGGCACGGTCCACGCCATCGGCGCGGGCTGCCTGATCGCGGAAATCCAGCAGAGCTCCAACCTCACCTACCGCCTGTACGACTACGGCCGCACCGACCGCGACGGAAACAGGCGTCAGCTCCACCTCGAAAAGGGGCTGGCCGTCGCGAACATGGAGGCCATGCCCGAACCGCGCCAGCCGATGCGCCTGCTGCGGTATTCCGGCGGAACCGCCTCCGAACTCCTCTGCCGCTGTCAGTATTTCCAGGTGGAACGCGTCCTGGTGAACACGGAGCAGCGACGCGAACTGGCGACATTCCGGGTATCTCCGGAATCGTTCGAGGTCTTTCTCTTCCTGAACGGCTGCGGTTCGATGTTCTGCGAAGACGCCATGCTTCAGTTTTTCAAGGGCGACTGTGTGTTCGTCCCGGCGGGCACGGCCGAAATCCGGCTGCACGCCCGGACGGAATTCCTGCGGATTTCGTGCTGAACCGTTCCGCGCGGTCCGGCCGATGCCGCGGCCGCCGCCTCCCCCTCAAAAGCCATTGAACCCGGATTCCTGCGGATATCAGGAATCCGGGCGGCTCGAACTGTTCTGAGGCGAAAAAAGCAGAGAAACCGTTTCGTGCGCAAGCGAAGCGGAACGCACTGCCGCAGCGGAGGACCTGTCCTCCCCGGGCAGAATGCGGGATCCGTGCGTCCGGAGCGGAGAAAAAACAAAAGGCCGCCCCGGACCCGAACGCCGGCTAACTCAGACAAGCGGCGTCTTTTCGATCTCCGCGGCCTCGGCCTCGACGTCGATGTCCGTTTCAGCGTCGGAAACCGGCGGATAAAGCGATTCCATCGCGACCGCGTACGGAGAAACGAAACGTTCCCTGGTGAGGAAGGCCGCCATGGCCTCGAGCGCGGAAACAAAGGCTTCGACCTGATCCTGCGGGAGCTTGTCGAACACTTCCTTCATGAATTTCACGTAGGAAGCCGTGCAGACGCGGTAAAGATGCTCGCCCTTGTCCGTGAGGCTGATCAGCGTGACGCGGCGGTCCTTCGGGCCGGGGACGCGGTTGACCAGGCCGTCGGCATAGAGGGCGTTCAGCGTCTGCGTGACGGCCGCGGACGGAAGGTGGAAGCGTTCCGCGAAATCCTTGATCATCGGAAGGCTCTTGCGTCCGTGAATGGCGAAGAGATAATTCAGGATGCGGAGCTTGCCGAGCGTGGTGCGGCCGGAACGGGACGCATAGTGGTAGTGCATCACGGGGAACCGGAGGGCGTCCACGAAATGGATCAGGAGCAGCCAGGAGGGCAGATCGGCGGGTTCGGTCTCGCCGTCCGGGATGGGTAAAAGATAGGACGGAAGCTTGCAGAGGTCGGCGACGTGCTTCGCGCCGAGATGCTCGGAACCGGTTCTGGACCGGTAGAGGAAGCAAAGCACCTCGCGGAACTTCGCAAGCGTATCAGGATCGAGGGAAGACTCGAAGGAGGCAAAACGTCTGGCGAGCAGGGCCATGGTGGCGTTCCGCTGGGTTTTGCCCTTCGACGAAAGCATCACGCCGGTGCTGCGGCGGTTCTCGGGGATCGACTTGCGTTCCAGGATGCCGCCCGCCACATACAGATCGACCGCCTGTGAGATCGCGCCGGAACTGAGGCCGGAATACTCGGAGAGGCGCTTGATCTGCGGGACCGAATCCGGATTCTCAAGGAAATATTTCACAAGGGGAAACTGGGCGAACGAATAATCTCCGTCGAGTCCGAACACGCCGACGGATGTGGCGCGTATCCGGTCCGCGATAAATAAGAGTTTGCGACAGGATGTGACTGCGAGGAATTGTTTTTTCATAAGAAGACCGCCTTCTGGTTGTTCCAGCATGGCCGAGCCGGATGGGAACGGAAATTCCGCAGGGCGCAGCCGGAGGTTTTTATTATGTTTGAATTAACATAACCACACCATGTGGCTATTGTCTTATTAATATACATCAGCATCAAAAAATGAAAATGTACTATTTAACACAATACATGGAGCTTTTGATAATTCAGAAGGTTTTTTCTTATGAAATACTGTTGCGAAATAGAAATTTATACCGGGAGTCCGGATGTCTGCATTTTGGAGGAAATAAAAGATCGGATGGATTAAATAAAAGAAAAGAGACCCTTTTCTATTTTTTGACATTTTAGATTTTAAAACACATAATCATATCTTGTTTTCGTCATCAACGTTCTTTCCAACGGTCAATATCAAAGGAAAAGCCGTATCGAAAAAGCAAAAAAAAGAACGCAGTCGCCCGAAGCGCGCTGCGTCTTTGCATAATATTTTGCAATAGAACAAACAAACTTACCAGACGTCCTGATGGACGATGGAGGGATCCCACTTATCCTTCACCGCCGCGGGAACGGCGGGCCAGCCGAACGGGATCAGGCAGAACGGCTCGACGCCTTCCGGGAGTTTGAGCGTTTCCTTCAGGATCTTAATACGTTCGGAGATGGGATGCACGCCGGTCCAGACAGCGCCGAGTCCGAGCGCATGGACGGCCAGCAGGAAGTTTTCGGTCGCGGCGGCGGCGTCCTGAATCCAGTACTCACGCGCCTCGCCGGGGAGCGCCTTGTCAAGCGCGCCGCAGATCACGACGGCGACGGGCGCGGTGGCGGTCATCTTCGCGTTTGGGAGACTGTTTCCGAGCTTTTCGAGCAGGGCACGGTCACGGATGACAACGAACGCCCAGGGCTGGGAGTTCTTCGCCGAGGGAGCGGCCATCGCGGCCTTCAGGAGCGTTTCGACCATCTCGTCGGAAACGGGCTTGTCGAGGAACGCGCGGATGCTCGTGCGCGTCATGATAAGTTGGATGAAGTCATCGTTCACGGCGGGGTCTCCTTGTTTTCAGCGGCAGATCTTCAGGATCATGTCCTCGGCCTTGACGGCGGGGTGGTGATAGCGCTTGTATTTCAGCGTGACTTTGCGGAACTGGATGGCCTCCTTCGGGCACCACTGGAGGCAGCCGAGGCAATGCTCGCAATGCCCGTGCCAGGTGGGGATGCCGTTCATCATGATGATATTGGAGGCCGGGCAGATCTTCTCGCATAGGCCGCAGGAATCGCACTTGTCCATGACCCAGAAATAGCGGTCGTAGTTCGAGAGGAACGCGACTGCCTTCTGCGCCACGGCATCGCCGAAGACGTCGAACGGAAACACGTGCAGGAGCGCCTCGGTCTTGCGTTTCTTCACGGCGCGCACGGCGTACACGATGTCGCGGGACGCCTTCGCAAAAAGCTTTTCCATGCGGTTTTCGGAGGCCGGGATGGAGCGCGGGATGTAGTTGGACGGCATGGTCAGGCTGAACGAGATCGCGAGCTTGATGTCGCGTTCCTTCAGCAGCGCCTCAAGAATATACGCCGCGGATCCCTTCATGCCGCCGCAGGTGCACAGCGAGTAGACGTATTTGCCGCTCCCCTTCACGATCCGGGAGATGAATTTCTGGACGATCCCCGGCAGGCCGAAGCAGTACACGGGGAAGAAGATGCCGACGGTGTCCGCGCCGGAGAGGTCGACGTCTTCGGCGCGGTCGAGGTCGGCGATGGAGATGAGTTCCGTGTCGCCGAGCTTCTCCGCGAATTCGCGCGCGGCCGCCAGGGTGTTGCCGGTCGATGAAAAGTAGTAGATTCTGTTCATGGACGCCTCGCTTTCATCTCGTTGGATCGTGGATTGTGAGGGAAATGCCTTCGATTCGGTTGTTCAGGAGTTCGGGACGGACTTGAACTCGATCTTCTCCCTGCCGGTCCTGTACGCCTCGATGTTGATGTCGGCGGCTTTCGCTTTCTTCGCGAACATCTCGCGGACGGCCTCGATCATGGCGGTGTCGAGGTTTGCTTTGTCGGCGTCGTCCAGGAAGTTGTCCGCCATGACGGCCGCGATGGCGCCGAGCATGACCGTGTTGGCCGCGCGGAGGTCGCCGAGGTGGTTCGCCAGGTCGGACGCGGGCAGGCCGTACACGAAGTGGTCTTTCGCCGCGCCTTCGGGCAGCTTGACGGTCGAGGAGTCGTAGACGAGGACGCCGCCTGCCTTCAGGATGGGCAGGAACTTCTCGACGGACGGCTGGTTCATGCAGACGAGCATGTCGCAGTTTTCGGCGGCTTCGGGCGAGCCGATATGCGACTTGGAGAAGACGACGGAACAGTTGGCCGTGCCGCCGCGCATTTCCGGGCCGTAGGACGGGAGCCAGGAGACGTTGAAGTTGCGCTGCTTGCCGAGGATGGCGAGGATGTATCCGAGCGAGAGCACGCCCTGCCCGCCGAATCCGCTGATCTTCACGCGGCATTCCCTGTCGAAGACGGGCGAGGTGACCTTGTAGTCGCCGAGCTCGCTCTGGATTTCTTCAGGATAAAGCAGGCTTTTGATCTTGTCGGCGTCGTAGTTCATTTCGGCGCGGACGATCGGTTCGCGTTCCGCGGCGCGGTCCAGGTAGACGCCCAGCGGGAAGAACTTCGTCATCTTGGTCTCGATGAACTCGCTCATGTCGTGGGCGTTCATCTTCAGGTTGACCGGGCAGCCGGAGAGGAATTCGACGAGGGAGAAGCCCTTCTTGTCCATGCTGTTCTGCAACGCCTTGCGGACGGCGCGGCGCGCGGCCATGATGTTCTTGAAGCTGGTGAGGGCGCAGCGTTCCACGTACACAGGGGCGTCGAACTGCGAGATCATTTCGCACACGCGGATCGGGTAGCCGGTCTCCAGGACGTCGCGTCCGAGCGGGCTGGTCTGCGTTTTCTGTCCGGGCAGCGTGGTCGGGGCCATCTGGCCGCCGGTCATGCCGTAGATCGCGTTGTTCACGAAGAACACGGTCATGTTCTCGCCGCGGTTCGCCGCCTGCAGGATGTGGTTGAATCCGATGGACGCCAGGTCGCCGTCGCCCTGATAGGAGATGATCACGTCGTCCGGATTGGATCTCGTGAGGCCGGTCGCGACGGCCGGCGCGCGGCCGTGGGCGCACTGGATGGAACGGCACTTGAAGTAGTAGTAGGCGAAGACGGCGCAGCCGACGGGCGCGGCCAGGACCACGCGGTGCGTGATGCCGAGGTCGGCGATGGCTTCCGCGATGAGCTTGTGAAGGACGCCGTGGCCGCAGCCGGGGCAGTAGTGCATATTTTTCTTGATGGCGCCGGGGCGGCGTTCGAAGACGTCGAAGAATCCCGCGGGACGGCCGAGTTTGATTATCTCGCTCATGATCACTTTCCTCCTTCTTTGATCGCATCCATCGTGCGGTTCACGATTTCTTCCACGGTCGGCACGTTGCCGCCCATGCGGTTGATGAGGGAGACGGGGCGCGCGCACTCGATGGCGAGGCGGACATCGTCGATCATCTGGCCGTTGCTCATTTCGACGGAGAAGAACTGCTTCACGCCGTTTTTGACGGCCTTGCGGAGCGCGTTTTCGGGGAACGGGAAGAGGGTTTTCGGGCGGATGAGGCCGATCTTCACGCCCTGCTTGCGGAGCTCGTCCACGGCGGAACGCGCCATGCGGGAGGCGATGCCGTAGGCGACGAACGCGTATTCCGCGTCGTCCATCATGAACTCCTCGACGAGCTGCTCCTTCGCGCGGATCTCGTCGTACTTGCGGTTGAGGCGGCGGTTGGTCTCTTCGAGGTCGACCGGATCCATGTAGATGGAGCTGATCCAGTTGTCGGCGCTGACGTCGCGGTCGAGCGACCAGGCGGGCGGCATGCGGCGCGGCTTCGGTTCCGGCAGTTCGAGCTTTTCCATCATCTGGCCGATCATGCCGTCGGTGAGGACGTAGACCGGGGTGCGGTATTTGTCCGCGAGGTCGAACGCGAGCATGGTCAGGTCGCACATCTCCTGCACGGAGCCGGGGGAGAGCACGATGCAGCGGTAGCCGCCGTGGCCGCCGCCCTTCACGACCTGATTGTAGTCGGCCTGTTCGGGCGAGATGTTGCCGAGGCCGGGGCCGCCGCGCATCACGTCCACGATCACGCAGGGGAGTTCGGCGGTGGCGATGTAGGAGACGCCTTCCTGTTTGAGGCTGATGCCGAGGCCGCTGGACGCGGTCATCACGCGTTTGCCGGCGGCGGACGCGCCCATTACCATGTTGATGGATGCGATTTCGCATTCGGCCTGGATGAACACGCGCCCCATGGCCGGGAAGAGCCGGGCGGACGCGTGGGCGATTTCGCTGGCGGGGGTGATCTGGTAGCCGAAGTAACATTCGCAGCCGGCGAGCAGCGCTCCGTACACGGCCGCCTCGTTGCCTTTCAAAAGCACGCGGTTGGTTCGATTCATG
>JAGCTY010000066.1 GCA_017963105.1 Lentisphaeria bacterium | reverse complement strand
GAAGATGACTGAATTTGCCGTACCGGCGGCAGGGTAGAACGCCTGCACGGCACGCAGTGCATATTCGGGCTTCGTGAGCGACTTGATGAGTGCTTCGGCATCGGCCTTGAGCTTCTTGGCTTCTTCCTCTTCGGGCTTGATTTTCCAAGTGAAGAAGAAGTATTCCCAGCTGATAAGCGGGATGACTTTTTCGAGCGGAATCGGCGGGAGCTTGCTTTCGCCCATGAACGGCGGTTCCACAGGCTGGTACTTGCTCCAGTCGCATTGATAGCGGCGTTCTTCGGGCGTCTTTTCGGCAGCGGCCATGGCGCTTGCGGCTTCAGTCTGGATGCCGTTTTGCTTGTCGCGGATGCGCTGCTGTTCTTCTCGGTTTTCGCGAATGGTTTGTTCGCTAGTCGCCGGATCCAAAAGTTTTTGGGCGAGGCCCGGGTTGCTGGCGGCATCGCGCACGTGGAATACGGGACCGTCGTAGCACGGGGCAATCTTTACGGCGGTGTGCGTGGGCGAGGTCGTTGCGCCGCCGACGATAATCGGAATGCGCTGACCTGCATCCTGCATAGCCTTTGCCACGGTGCACATTTCTTCGAGCGAGGGCGTAATCAGTCCGGAAAGGCTCAAGATGTCGGCTTTGTTTTCGATGACCGCCTTCACAATCACATCTTCGGGGACCATCACGCCGAGGTCCACCATTTCATAGCCGTTACAGGCCATAATCACGGAGACGATGTTCTTGCCGATATCATGCACGTCGCCCTTCACGGTGGCAATCACAATCTTGCCGCGGCTCGATGCGTTGGCGTCTTTGCCAGCTTCAATATAGGGCTGCAAAATTTCCACGGCCTTCTTCATGGTACGTGCGGTTTTGACCACCTGCGGCAAGAACATTTTGCCTTCGCCGAAGCGGCGACCGACTTCGTTCATGCCGTCCATGAGCGGACCGGAAATAATTCCCACCGGGCTGTCGCCGCGGTTAATGAGTTCCATCAAGTCGGGCTGAAGCGTCGTGGAAGTTCCCTTGAGGAGTGCTTCTTGCAGGCGTTCTTCGGGCGTAGTGGGCTTTGCGTCTGCGGCGGCGTTTGCGCTGTCGTCAGAAGAGCTACTTGCGCCTGTGCTCATGGCGAAAATCGCTTTCGGGTCGTACTTGGTGCCCGCTTCCTTGGCGGCTGCGGCGGCCGCGGTCATGCGGCTTGCAATTTCGATGAGCGCTTCGCTCGCATCCGGTTCCGTGTTATAGATGACTTCGGTAATCGCCATGCGGAGTTCGAGCGGAATTGTCTTGTATTCGATAATTGCGCTCGGGTTCATGATGGCCATGCCCATGCCGTTCGGAATCGCATAATGCAGGAACGTGGTGTGCATCGCTTCGCGCAGGTAGTTGTTGCCGCGGAAGGCGAACGAAAGGTTCGAAAGACCGCCCGAAATGCGTACGCCGGGCAGGTTGTCCATAATCCAGCGGACCGCGCGGATAAAGTCGATGGCGTAGGCGTTGTGCTCCGCCATGCCGGTTGCGACGGTCAAAACGTTCGGGTCGTAAATAATGTCAGAGGGGTCGAAGCCGAGCTTCTTGACCATGATATCGTAAGCGCGGGAGGCAATCTGCACGCGGCGCTCGTAGTTGGTTGCCTGACCTTCTTCGTCAAAGAGCATCACGATGACGGCTCCGCCGAGGCGCTTGATGGTAAGCGCATGTTCAATGAAAGCCTGTTCGCCCATCTTCAAGGAGATGGAGTTCACGATGCACTTGCCCTGGGCGCACTTGAGGCCTGCTTCAATCACCTCGAAACGGGAAGAGTCCACCATGATGGGCACGCGGCTGATAGCCGGGTCCGAAGCGAGCAGGTTCAGGAAGGTCTGCATTTCGGCGGTAGCGTCTAAGAGACCATCGTCCATGTTCACGTCGATCACATCGGCGCCATCTTCGACTTGTTTGCGGGCAATGTCGAGAGCTTCTTCGTAATTCTTTTCGTTGATGAGGCGAAGGAACTTCTTAGAGCCAGCCACGTTGCAGCGTTCGCCCACCTTCACAAAATCTTCGGCGTTGCAGCTGTCGGCACCGTTGCTCGGGCGCACTTGTTCCTTGAACAGCGGTTCCAAACCGGCGAGGCGGAGCAGCGGGCTTGTGGCATACTTGGGTGCGGGCTTGCGGCGTTCGTAATCGGCCGGCAGGGCGTCAAGCATCTTGCGCATGGCGGCGATGTGTTCCGGTGTGGTACCGCAGCAACCGCCAATCATGTTCACCAGCTTGTCGTCCAGGTAAACGCCCATGAGTCGCACCATGTCTTCGGGCGTGTCGTCGTAACCGCCGAACTGGTTCGGCAGCCCCGCATTCGGGTGACAGCTAATGTAGCAGGGCGCGACCTTGCCCATGCGGCGCAGGTACGGCACCATACCATCGGCACCGAGACCGCAGTTCAGGCCAATCGAAAGCGGGTGCATGTGCATCACGCTCACGGCGAAAGCTTCGACCGTCTGGCCCGAAAGCGTACGGCCCGAGGCGTCGCTCACCGTCATGGAGAACATGACTTCGACGGGCTTGAGGTCCGCGGCATTCCCGGCAGCGGTTGCGTCAGCTTCGCGCTTCTCCATCACCTTGGTGAATGCACTGGCTGCGGCCTTCGCGTTCAGCGTATCAAAAATCGTTTCAATCAGAATCGCATCGACGCCTTCTTCAATCAGCACCTGAATCTGTTCCAGGTACGCATCTTCGAGTTCGTCAAAAGTAATGCTACGGCTCGCGGGGTCGTTCACGTCTTCGCTCATGGAGAGCATCTTGCTTGTGGGGCCCACGTCGCCCAGGAT
>JAGCTY010000065.1 GCA_017963105.1 Lentisphaeria bacterium | reverse complement strand
CTGGCCCGCAGGACGATTGGGACGATTACCGCCGCCGAAGCCGCCGCCGAAGCCGCCCATGCCGCCGAAACCGGCATATATATTGTAATAGAGGCCGTTGCGCTTATAAAGCCACGGACCTTCGATGTAGCTCTGGAGGCCGAGGTTGATGATCTCGCCGTCGATCTCGCACATGTTGTCTTTCAGCTTGGCGAGGTAGGAGGTCTGGCCCCAGGCGAGCCACGCGGTGCCGTCGTCGTCGATCAGTACGGTCGGGTCGATGTCGTTGCCGGTGGTCATGTCATCGGTGATGACGGGCTTTTCGACGGGCTTGAACGGGCCGATCGGGGAATCCGCGATGGCGACGCCGATGGAGTTCCCCTGGCCGTTCTTGTTGCCGTAGGTCACGTACCAGTAGAACTTGTCGCCCTTCTGCACGACCTGGGCCGCCCATGCGACGCCGGCGCGGCCGTTCGGGAACTGTTCCGGTTTCAACAGGACGCCGTGGCTGGTCCAGTGGACCATGTCGGTCGTGGAGTAGCAGCGCCACGCGGCGATGTTGTAGTTGCCGGGGAGGCCGTTCTGCTCGCCGTCCTTGTAGATGTCTTCACCGGTGTAGACAAACAGTCGGTCGCCGACCACCAGCGGGGCCGGATCGCACGTCCATGCGTCCGTAAAGATCGGGTTTCCGCTGGGTTCCAGGGCAGTGCCCGGATAGTCCTTCGTGTCGGCGGCCTGGATCGGCGCCATAGCCGCGAAGAGTGCAAAAGCCGCGATGGCTCCTGCGAGGAGGAAAGTTTTTCTGTTCATGTTCAACCTTCGGTTAAAAGTTTGTAAGGGGTGAAACGGGTAAAACTGAGCTCAAAATGCCTGGAAACAGGCAATTCTCCCTTAATGTACCCCTGAGCGCGTGCAATGTCAAGACTTTTTCGGAGAAAAAAACAAAAATATTATTCAATTCCGAAAGTAAGTACAAAAAGAGCCCCCGACTTCCGAAACCGATGACTCCATGGTAAATCATCCGTTTCTTCAGCGGGGGGCTCCGTCAAAACGTTTACTTCAGCTCCACGTCGAACTGCGCGGCGGGGAATCCTTCTTCGTTGTAGAGGTTGCCCATCGGGAAACCTCGGTATGCGTAGCGGATGGCGGTGGGCGCAGGGACGGCCTTCGAAGAGACGACGACCGTATCTTTTCCGACGATGTGGGCATCGTCCGCCCAATGCCAGTTGCCTGCGGCGTCCCGCAGCGCGAAATCCTCAAGCTCGCTGTCCGGGCTGCACCGCGTATATTTCTCGTTTGCGCGGCGTCCCTGTGTGACGTATTCGGTTTTCACTGGATGCGCGACCAGGCCGGAACCGACGCGGTCGAACGTGACCGTGACCTCGGATCCATTGCGCGACGCGCTCCTGAAGATCGGGCTGTCCGCCACGATGTCGAATCCGAAATCGTATTTCAGCACGAGCTTCGCGAGCCGTTCGCCGATGGGGCGTTTGTCGCGGGCGTGGACATCCAGCGCTTCGCCTGTGTCCGCGCCGACGGCCATGTGGGAAAGCGGGTCTGCGAGCTCGGTGCGCTGCTGGGACGCGCGGATGCGGGGCTGGACCGCGACGGCGTTCGGGTCGGGATCCGGCGGCTTGTAGCCGGTGATCGTGACGAAGTAGAACTTGAGGTCGTCGCGCTGGAAGAGTTTCCGCCAGGAATCGGTCATCAGCGCGTACAGCTTGTCGTATTTCTCGGCGTCGTCCATGTTCTGTTCGCCCTGGAACCACAGGACGCTGCGGAAGGACGCGTTGCGGAGCGGGTACACCATGCCGTTATACAGGAAGGTGCTGGTCTTGCCGCGGAACGTTTCGTTCGGGTCTTCGCCGCCCGCGACAAGCGCCTCGCGGCTGGTCCACACCTGGACCTTGCTGCCTCCGAGCGAGGAATGGATGATGCCGACGGGCACGCCGAGCTCCTTGTGCAGCGCTTCGGCGGCGAAATAGGCCACGGCGGAATATTTCGGCGTGGTGGTCTCGCCGGGGAGTTCCCACGGGCCGACGAACGTGTCGACCGGGGCCGGCACCTGTTTCTCCCTGATCGTCGCCATGCGGACCGCGTTCGGCTGAAGCGCGGACGCCTTCGCGATTTCCTGGTAGTCCGGGATCGGCTGCTGGTTCGTGCGCGGTCCGAGCGGCTTTTCCATGTTGGACTGGCCGGACGCAAGGAAGACCTCGCCGATCAGGATGTCTTCGCGCGTGAGCGTCTCGCCGCCGCAGGTCACGGTCATGGTATACGGGCCGTCGCCGAGCTTCCGCACGTCCAGTTCGGCCAGCCACGTGCCGTCCTCCGCCGCGGTCGTTTCCGCGGTCGCCGACTTCGCGAACCAGCCTTCGCCGCCGATGCGGACCTTCACTTTCGTCAGAGGGGTGCCCTTGCCCCAGACATGCGTGGCCGCCGAACGCTGGAGCACGGCGTGGTCGCTGAGCAGATCGCACATCTGAAGCCGTTTCGGGACGTCGTTTCCGGCGGACGGCGCGGATTCGATGACGCAGGAAGGAATCAGGAAAACGAGCGCAAACGCGCTCAAAACAAGAACGGGGAGCAATCGGGGTGTTTTCATGTGGGGATCACCTCAATTTGAATTCGGTTTTATTTTTGAGGGAAAAGAGGCGGCGAGCCGTTCCGGGAAAAAAGCTCCGCCGCACTGTTCAGGTGTTCAACATGCGGAAAGGTCAGGGCCGGACTTCGACGTTCTGCACCGTTTCGGGCACCGACAGAAATTCAGCCTTCACGAACGTCTTGTAGATGGTCTTTTCCTTGTCGCGGACATCGGAATAGTTGATCGTATTCTTCATGTTCGAAAGCGAGGTGTCGCTGTTGTCGGAGACGTTCCACTGCGGCGCGCCGGTGTTGTTGATCTGGTCCTTGCGCGCCTCGCCGTCCGGGATTTTCTCCATGGAAATGATGCGGATGCCGTTTGCGCCTTCGCGCCTCGCCGCGCTTTGGAGCGTCGCACGGATGTCCTTGCTCGTGAGCGACGGACGCGCTGTGTATTCCGCCGTGCCGAGCACGGTCACGCCGGGCATCTTTTCCAGCTCGGATGCCAGATAGAACTTCACCGGGGTGTCCGAGGAGAGCGCGGGCAGGGATTCGCCCATATATTCGACACCGGCGCAGGCGGCCAGGATGAAACAGGCGACCGCGACCGCCAAAGTCAGCAGACATTTCTTCATACGAAAAACTCCTTTCGAGAGGGATGCGTGGTTGTTCCATGCGTTTTGCTTCATAAACCAATATACATTGACAAACGCGAAAATCAAGCGGCCGCGCATTTTTTGTTTTTGATTTATCTTTTCCGGTATGGCGCGAAAAACGGGCGGGTTCAGTCCCGGAAGATGTCCAGGTTGAGCTTGAGGATGAACTCTTCCAGGCGGTCCTCCGTCCCGATCACCATCTTCGGGCATTTCAGCCGCAGCATCCGCACGAACAGTCCGTCGGCGGTCTTCGTGATGCAGTGACCCTGCGAATCGAACACGGATGTGTTGCCGAATCCGCAGCTTGGCGAGCGCGCCTTGAAGAGAAACGCCCCGACACCGCGCCGCAGGAGCTGTTCGATCTTTACGCCAGCCCATTCTTCCATCCGGCGCGTTTCATCCTCGCTCGTGGCGATGACCTTCAGGCGCGTGCCGTTCATGGAGCGTTCCAGGCGCATCGCCGGACGCGGGATGTCGAGGCCGCATTCGACCTCCGGGCAGACGGGCACGAAATCCACCTTGTCGAGCAGGCGGTCCACGATGCGCCGGTCGAGCTTGTCCGTGCCGTCGTAACGGTATTTCATGCCCAGCAGGCACGCGCTGACGCCGATCTTAAGCTTTTTCAACGGCATGTCCGGTTTCCTTTCCGCACCTCACGGCTGAGGCGCGAACGAGTGGTATAGTCTGCACGCGCCGCAGTCGGACGACTGCGCTTCGCAGAGCGTTTTGTACAAGTGGATCAGCCCCTGCTGGGCGGCGGCGCTCTTCACGGCGTTTTTCCGGTCCGGCAGACAGCGCGCCTGCATCCGCCGCACGACCAGGTTGCTCTGGAGCGGCGGCAGCGTGCGGAAGAGTTCGAAGACGCGCGTTTCCAGCTCCTCGTCCCGCATAAGTTTCGCGTATGCCGCCAGTACGGGCAGGATCACGTCCGCGAAAAGCGATTCCACGCGCGGACGTCCGAAGAGCGCCGCATGGTGCTTGAGTTCGGCGGAGCGGAACGAGGTGTGTGCGTCCCAGAACGCCTCTCCCCCGCTCAAACGCTCCTGGATCGTCTCCAAGATCAGATCCGCGCTCCCGCGTTTCAGAATTCCGGCGAGCTGTCCGCACGGATCGGGCAGGAACGTCCGGCCGGCCGCGCCCAGCATCGCCAGACGGCGTTCCGGGCTGTTCAGAGGACGGCATGTGCGTTTGAAGAAAAGCCCCTCTCCGCCGTTTTTCCGCAGGGGCCACCATTCGTCCCACCAGGCCGATGCGAGCGCGCGACCGTCTCCGGTCAGGCGTTTGTCCGCGGCTGGGTCCGGCAGAAGCCCGGATTCGCCCCACACGAGCGCCTCGAAATGCGCCGTCAGCTCGTCCTCCTGATATTCCCGCAGACGTTCCGCGAGCGTGCGGAAGACCTCCCTGTTGTCGGGCACGCCGAGCTGTTCGGCCGCGGCGGAGAGAAACGCCTTTGTCGTACCGGCCGCGATCATCATGCGGAGGCGTTCGTCGGCGCGCAATCTGAGGCGGTCCGCGCCCGCATCGGCCAGAAACGTTTCCAGTTCGTCCTGCGTCATCTTCGCGAAGAACCCGGCGCAGGCGGCGTGCGGCTGAACGGGCTGTCCCGGTCCCGCCTCGCCGTCCTCAGGCGTTTCCGGCAGGACCAGTACCGCGGATTCCGGCAGGAACGCCACGTTGCCCGGCGAAGTGTCGTCCCGCCGCACCACGTGAAGGATCACGCCGTCGTAGGCCGGATCGCCGCCGTGCCCGTGCGAGATCCAGTCGCTCGTTTTTCCGTGTACTTCCACGTCGCCGCGGAGCGTCGTGCCGTCCAGTTCCAGTTTCGCGTTGCGGAAATCCGGCCCCGGCATCCGGTTCCAGCGTCCGGGCGAAAGCACCCGCAGAGAGGAGCCGTTTGTCAGCTGAAAAAACGTTCCGCGCCGGACTTCCGACCACTGTTTCTGGATCGCGAGTTCCGGTTCGGATGCGTAGATGTGCGCGGCCTCCGTATTTCCCGCGGGGGCGCCGCGCCGGTTTGATCGTCTGTTCTGTTTCGGTGTGTTCATCTGATTGGTCGGGGGGCCGGCGGTTCGACGAAATCCGCCCCGGCGATCCTGGCCGGGGCAGGGGGAGTCAATTCGTTATGACGGACAGCCCGAGGCGCTCCTGCGCGTCTTCCAGTCCGCCGTAGTTCGAGACGTTTTCATAGCCCATTGTGCGCATGGCTTTCAATGCGGTGTCGGCGCGTCGTCCGGACCGGCAGTACAGGATGACCTGCGCGCTTTTGTCCGGCACGGCGGTGGCGATCTCAGACTCGATTCGATCATGCGGGATGTTCCGCGCACCCTGAAGATGCCCGGACGCATATTCCTCCGGCGAACGGACGTCCAGCAGAACAAACACGTCCGGATCGTTGGGGGTGTCTGCGGCCTTGACCGCGGGTGCGCTGTCCGGTATGGATTCGGCGTTGCCGCATCCGCAAACGCAGACCGCGGCCGCGGCGCAGCTCAAAACAAGGACAAAACATAATACTATCGTTTTCATTCTGTGCCGCTCCTTTCCTGAACGGGCTGCCGTGAGTCTTGACGGGGAAACGCAACGGGACAGCGCCTCCGCGCCGCACAACTGCTTTGAACCCGGAAACATGCCCTGCCATCGATTCTTTTGTTTTACCGGCCGGCGCGGGGGGAGCGCATCGGCAGCATAAATATAACCCGGCTTCGGAAAATGTCAAATGCGATCGCTCCGTACGAGGCGTTTTCCCGCCGCCGCGACTTCCGGAGCGTCGATGCAGTGCATTTCCCACGCGACTTCCGGAGCGTCGATGCAGTGCATTTCCCACGCGACTTCCGGGGCGTCGATGCATTGCATTTCCCACGCGACTTCCGGAGCGTCGATGCATTGCGTTTTCCACGCGACTTCCGGAGCGTCGATGCAGTGCGTTTCCCACGCGACTTCCGGGATCGCCGGAGCCTGTTCCAAGGCATGTTCGGCGGACGTTTCGAAACGTCGGAAAAAAGGAAAAGAGGTGCTTTTCAGCAGAAAATTTCCGATTTTTTCGGATTCCGGCTTGATTTTGATGGAAAATGTGATATAGTATTTGATACACAATATTGCGGGGTAGAGCAGAGGTAGCTCGTCAGGCTCATAACCTGGAGGCCGTTGGTTCGATTCCAACCCCCGCTACCAATGATTTTTACAGGCTGTCCGTCACGGATGGCCTTTTTTTTGCCTCATTTTCGCGAGGATGAGAGATTGTTATTCGAGGAAATCTACTTTTTTCTTTTACCCTCCAGACCCATTCTGGAGAGCAGTTAGGCTATGGATAGACTAACAATAACCTAACACGTTTTTGGGAAAAGTCAAGCCCAGCTTCTTCGCCTGATGAGCTACCTCTGCTCTACCCCGCAATAATTTTAATGTAGCCTTTATGATGACGGGTTATTCCCGTCGTAGCCTTTAGCCTTATGCGACGGGAATAGCCCGTCGTAGCCTTTACCTTTATCGACGGGGATAGCCCGTCGTAGCCTTTACCTTTAGCGACGGGAATAGCCCGTCGTAGCCTTTACATAAAGATTGCGTAAAGATTGCGTAATCGGCTCCTAATAGAGGATTTGAAGGGCATAAGTCCTGAGATTACAGGCGAACAGCAGGCGTGTCGTATTCCAGCAGGTCTTCAATTCGGCACGACAATACCTGGGCAAGCGAGCGGAGAGTAGCTCCAGCAGCCTTGTTGATGTCCTTGGATCGCCCCTCGTACTGCTGAATCGTGCGGATGTTCACGCCGGACAACTCGCTCAATTTCCGCTGGGTCAGCTTGCAGTTCTTTCTTCTGGCTTGCAGACGAGTTGGAAGTGCCTTTTTGCGGATAATGCTGTTCAGCGTGTCAACGGCTCTGTCTTCGGAAACCTCATGCAGTGTTGGATAGAGGCGAAGTATTTCCTGCATGGAGAGTACCTCGCGAATGCTCTGAAACGACCGCCCTGTGTACCACTGGAAATACGCCACGATCCAGCCTGTCCAGTATTCCGGCGAACAGTCGTATTCCACCTGCGCAGATACATGGTTCAGCTCAATACCGGATTTCTGCATGACCCCCATGGCGAACTCGGTGCCGGACATTCCGGAAACGTATTTCGGTGTACCTTGTTCAAACAAGGTGGCAACGCCGGACGAAATCATCATGGAGAGGAACGTGTCGAGCTCGATACGGCAGACGTTCCGGGCAAAATCGAATGCTTCGCCCAGATTGTGCATGGCATCGCTCAAATACTGTTCATCGTAAGCGTGGATCATCAGGCAGGATTCCTTCTTTTACTATGTCGCGAATGAACAGGCCGTTCAAATCTTCCCGCTCGATCTCCTCGCGGTAGGAAGCACGTGCCTTGTCGTCGCGCTGTTTCCGCTTTGGGAAGTAAACCTCATTGGGAACCACCTCGCTGGAAATGAACCGAATGAGAGAGAACGCCTTTTCGCTTTTCAGGACGAACTGTTCGCCGAGCTCATCCAACCTCATTGCATAGCTCAGCTGATTGAGCGAGATTTCGTTGTTGACGAACGCCCTGGCGAACGAGAAATACGAATCGTCAGCCCGATAACCGATGATTGCGTCATAATGCTCAATTTCCGGCAGAAAATACTTGTTCAACCACTCAATTCCGCGCTTCATGGTCGGCGTGGAAATGCGGACACCGCGATATTTCGTCAGGAGCGCCAGCCAATGAAGGATCGTGTACTTCTCTGAGTTCAGATTCAGAATGCGCAGTTCGCCTGGGTTGATTTCGTAACGGTTGGCTACCCCGTCTGTGTTTTCCCCGCAAGCCCATTCTTTGGCGAGGTCGAGGCTTTCGGTACAGTAGAACCCCTGTCCGTAATCATTATACGGCTTACCCTTGCCATATTCCGGGTTCCGCACTATCTCTGGTGAACCGTAGTAAAGAATCAAATTGCTCATATTAGCCTCAAATGTACCTCTTTAGAGTTATCTTTTTCTAAAATATACATCCATAGAGATATTTTTCAAGTCTTAATCACACTTTTTCTGCAAAAAACAGGAATAAGTGTGGCAGATCTGTATATTTTAATACTCCAGGCTGTCGGGATTCAGGAGGAAATCGTAGATGCTCATCGTCAGGATGCCGTGATCGTCGTACAGCGGCGCAGGAGCATGTGAGGTGATCACGATCTTCTTGAAGGAATCCCCGATTTTCAACAGGGAACGTATTTCCTGTTCGCGCTTCTCCTCATCGGGAATCATGTAGGCAGACTGGATATAATACCGTTTCGAGCCCTTGTTCGCCACGAAATCGACTTCAAGCTGTTTGCGGCTGTAGGTGCCGCTGGCATTTTTCTCGTTGACGCTCACTTGTCCGATGTCCACATTGTACTTGCGATGCCGCAGTTCATTGTAGATGATATTCTCCATGCTGTGAGTTTCCTCCACCTGACGGAATTTCAGCCGGGCATTCCTCAGCCCGAGGTCCGAATAGTAATACTTCATCGGGGATTTCAGGTAAGCATTGCCCTTGACATCGTATCGCCGGGCTTCCTCCAGCAGATAAGCGTCCTCCAAATAGGAAATGTACTTGGTGATGGTGTCCGAGGTTATTTTGGATTTTTTCACGCTGCGGAACATCTTCTCCAACTTGTCCGGATTCACAAGGCATCCGATGTTGGACGAAAGAATATCCAGCAGATTCTCCAGATCGGCGGTCTTGCGGATTTTATTCCTGTCGGTAATGTCCCGAAGGTAGGTTTCGGTATAGAGCGAGTTCAGAATGCTGATCTTGTCTTCAGGCAAATCCGCCAATGCGACCAACGGCAATCCGCCATAGAGCATGTAGTCATGAAAACGTTTTTCCCTGTCATCATGAAATTCGGCAAAGAGTTCCGCAAAAGTCAGCGGAGTCATGTGAATCTCATCGCCTCGGCCTCGGAACTCGGTTATGATGTCTTTGGAAAGGAATTTCGCATTGCTGCCGGTGGCGTAGATTTCAGCATTACGTCCAAGCAGGCCGTTGAACACGGATTCAAAATCTCCGAGCAACTGGATTTCGTCCAGCAGGAAGATAGAATCAGGATGTTGTTCAAGCTTCCCCTTGGCAAACTCATAGAAAACATCGGGATCGCGGAATCTTTTATTGTCGCGTTCGTCAAATGCCATCTCGACGATCTGCTCCGGAGAAAGGCCATGTTCGAGCAGGTATTTTTTAAAAATGGTGCGCAGGAGATAGGATTTGCCGCAACGACGCAACCCGGTAACGACCTTAACGAATCCATTATGCTGTTTGCGGATGAGTTCATCGAGGTAGAATTGCCGTTTGAATTCCATAATACTTGCCTCCTATTCGGTTTTCTTGCGAGTTTTGCTGCTTTCACCTATTACAATACTCCAAGATGGTGAACTTGTCAAGTGTTCTATTCGATTTTTTTGCGAGTTTTGGAGGTTTCCCCAAATAGATATCGTCGTAGGGGGCTAACTTGTACAGGCAGAGGTTTCTATCCCCATGACAGTCCCTCATACCTCATTTTCGGATAAGGCTTCTTTTTTTTCACAGATCAGCTCCTTCCCACTGTTTTCGGTTTGATTTCGCGCACATACGGGTGTATATTGTGCTGAAAAACGGCAGGCATTCTGCCGCCGAGCACAAACGAACAGGAAAGGATCCCGCCATGAAAGTTATGGCAATCAACGGCAGTCCTCGTAAAAACTGGAACACCGACACGCTGTTAAAGAAAGTGCTGGATGGTGCGGCATCGGCCGGTGCGGAAACGGAAATGGTCTACTTGTATGACCTCAAATTCCGCGGGTGCGTCAGCTGCATGGCATGCAAACTCCGCAAGGAACCCCGCCCCTGCCGCTGCATTCAAAAAGACGATTTGACTGCGGTCCTCGACAAGATTCACGAAGCCGATGCCGTCGTACTCGGCAGCCCGATCTACTTCAGCGAGGTCACAGGCGAGATGCGTTCGTTCATCGAACGGTTCCTTTTTCAGTACCTGAACTACGATGACTACAGCAAGCCGCTGAGTCCGGCGAAGAAGACCGCCCTGATCTTCACCATGAACATCCCGGAGGCTCTGTTCGATGACTTCGGATATCGCCCGCTCTTCCAACGCTATGAAAACTGGATGAAGCTTTATTTCGGCCATTGCGAGACGCTTCTTGCCACGGATACGCTTCAGGTGAAGGACTACAGCCGCTATCACCTTGAGGGATTTGATGCCGAATCAAAGTATTCCCGCCATGAAACTGTCTTCCCGCAGGATTGCCGGAAGGCGTTCGACCTTGGTCGGAAACTTGTCCTGGAAAACAATAAAAACCAGGATGCTGAACGGTCGATATATGACTTTAAGGTTACGTCCGGAGAAGGAATGATTCTGGACTTGGCGGACTTCAGAGGAAAAGTCATCCTCATCGTGAATACCGCAACCGGTTGCGGGTTCACGTCTCAATATACGGAACTTGTTCAGATGTACAACGACTACCACGTGAAAGGACTGGAGATACTGGATATCCCGTGCAATCAGTTCGGTGCACAAGCCCCCGGAACGGATGCGGAGATCCATAATTTCTGCACGCTTCACTATAATACGCCGTTCCCGCAAATGAAGAAATCCGATGTCAACGGAGAGAATCAGCTGCCGCTTTATGCCTACCTGAAATCCCAAAAGGGCTTCGAGGGATTCGGCGAGCATCCGTTCAAGGATCTGCTCGAAAAGAAGTTTGCCGAACAGGACCCGGATTGGGCAAAAACTCCCGACATCAAATGGAATTTTACAAAGTTCATCATTGACCGTGAAGGCAATGTCGTGGCCCGTTTCGAGCCGACTGCCGACATGGGAGAAGTCGAAGACTGCGTAAAATCCCTGCTGTGAGGGAACAGATGCAAAATCTCCGGCTTCAAACTGAACTTTTATGAGGCAAATATGAAAAAAGAACCAATAGACTTCATCGGCTGCGCCGGAACAATACTTGAGGCTTTGAACAGGGGCATCTTCATGACCACCCGTGCAAACGGCAAGACGGACTGTATGGCGATTCAATGGGGGACAATGGGCTTCCTTTGGGGAAAATCTGTCTTTGTCTGCTATGTCAGGGAAAGCCGTTTCACGCGCGAAATGCTGGATGCAAATCCCGAATTCACAGTGAACATCCCCATGGGCGACTATGATCGGAAGATCATGGCGGTTTGTGGAGGGAAAAGCGGACGCGATGTGGACAAAATTGCGGAACTGGGGCTGACTCTGGTCGAGGGGGACAAGGTGAGCGTCCCGGGCATTTCCGAGCTGCCGTTGACTTTGGAATGCAAAGTCCTTTATCGGCAGAAACAGGATGTCAACCTGATCCCGGAGGATTGCAGGAAAATGTTCTATCCCCGCAAATCCGTTCCCGGTACACATGATTCCGAGGATGACGAACATATCACGTTCATTGGGGAAATACTGGCCGCCTATCGTATCTGTAACAGTTGAGCGAATGGTGACGGGTTATTAACTGACAAACAAACACAAGGAGAACGCGAACATGAACGATGAAAAAGAACCGGTTGCGACATCCGAACAGAACAAGATCGAGGAGGAACTGAGCAAGGCATTCCACCTTCTTTGCGATGCCTTCCCGGAACCTATGGCACTTTGCCACCGTTCACACCGCGTTATCTCCGTCAATCCGGCCGCGGTAAAATATGGACGAACGGCCGGATCGAATTGCGCACAGGGCTGTCCGGGGCTGAAGGCCGGACTGTGCAGGAAAGCGCAGATGGTGAAAAAGGAAAAGGCGACCTGGTGTCATTTGCCCGATGGCGGAAACGGACATCCCTCGACCTCCTACTGGATTCCCGTCACCGGACATCCCGACTATTATTTCCATTTCGGCATCGGGATTACGATTGATTACACGAAAAATCCGACAGAGGAATAGTATCTACCAAGGTTCACAGGAAACAAATCCGAGGAGAAATGCCGATATGAACAATCCGGCGGAAGACTCAATCAGGATCGCAAGAGCATACATGGATTCCTTGCAGGTGGAAAGCCGTCTGCTCGGAGCGGAGAAACCGTCATCGGCATTCGAATTCCTGGGGGAAACGTTTTCCACCCCCATCATGACCGCCGCCCTCAGTCACATCGACCTGAAGGGCATGGCCGAGGGGGCGGTTCTGGCAGGTGCGGCTGTTTCGATCGGCATGGGCGACAATGAAACGTTGAAAGGGGTCCTGGATACAGGCGCGAAGGTGATGAAGATCGTCAAGCCGTATGCGAATCGCGACGACATTCGTGACAGGATCCGTTTCGCCGAGGTGAACGGCGCGATTGCCGTGGGCATCGATATCGAGCATTCCATTCATGCAGACGATCCTGAGCCCGACAACGTATTCGGCCTTCAAATGAAGCTGCCTTCGCTCGGCGAACTGCGGGATTTCATTCAATCCACGAAGTTGCCTTTTTTCATCAAAGGCGCATTAAGCGTGCAAGATGCCGTCAGGTGTGTCAAGCTCGGCTGTGCGGGCGTGATCCTGAGCCATCACAACGGCATCATGCGGTGCGCTGTGCCGCCGGTCAGACTGCTTCCGAAAATCCGGGAGGCCGTGGGGCACAAGCTGATCCTCATTGCGGACGGCGGGATGGAGAGCGGATTCGACGCGTTCAAGGCTCTGGCGCTTGGCGCGGACGCCGTAACGGTCGGTCGGTCGCTGATGGAGCCATTGAAGGAAAAAGGCGCAGCCGGAGTAAAAGACGTCCTGGAAGCCATGACCAAACAGCTTCAGGTCATGATGTACCGGACCGCTTCCAGGGATTTAAACCATATCGACCCGTCCGTGATCTGGGAGAGATGGGAGCATGGCAAGGCTGTGCCGGACGAGGCGGAGACGGAAAAGATCAGGGGGATGAGCGGGAAATGAGCTTTGAATCCGACATCTTCAAGCAATATCGTCCTGACCAGAAAAAAATGCTTCGAAATGGTTTTGTTCAGTCGCGCAATGGCTGGACCTTTCGAGGTGAAATCATGTTCGGGAAGTTTCAGGCGGAGTTCCTCTGGTCTAATCAGAATGTGCCCAGAATAACCATTTGGGAAGACGGCGAGGAGTATTCCCTGATTCATGTCGAGAACGCCGATGGCGACTATATCCGGCGTATCCGGGATGCGTGTGCTGTCTGGCTGACTGAAATCCGGGACAAATGCTTTGCT
>JAGCTY010000064.1 GCA_017963105.1 Lentisphaeria bacterium | reverse complement strand
GCGGGCTTGTTCGCCTGCGTGAAGACGCGCCCGACGTCCTTCCAGTTCACCATGTCCTCGGACTGCCAGATCGTGATGCCGGAGCCGCGGACGTCCGTGCCGACCGCGAAATAGTGCTGTTTGCCGTCGGAGCCGAGGCCGTAGATGACCTCCTCGTCGTGGGTGGGGCCGCACATCCCGGCGGTGCGCGGCGCGTCCTTGTTCACCTTGAATTCGAGCACGGGTTCCGCTGCGAACGCGGAAACGAGCATTGTCGCGGCGAGGAGCGAAACGGTCAGAACGGTTTTGTGTAGCATGGCGAAAACCTTCTTTTAATGTGGTGTGAAAAGAGCTTATTTGTTATTTTTTGCGGCCTTTTTGAGCTCGGCGAGCGTTTTTGCTTCTGGGCGGTTTTTGTAGCATTCGTCGAGCGGGTAGCAGCCGGAGATGAGCCCGGCGCGCGGGGCGTTCGTGCAGTCGCCGAACGTGCGGCAGATGCAGGCGCGGCGCAGGGGGCGTCCGGCGAGGACGTCGGCGCAGAAATCGGGGTAGGAGAGCGCCATGCGCCCGAACCCGACGAAATCCGTGAGGCCGTTTGCCACGGCGTATTCGGCGGCGTGCGGGAGGTATTCCTGAAGGGCGGTATAGCCGGAGCCGACCACGACCAGGCCGGGGCAGAGCTCGCGCAGACGGCGCACCGCCTCGATGTGGAGCCACACGCTGCGGAGCGGGTCGTGCGGCGGCAGGTAGCCGTCGGAGACCGGATAAAACGCCGGGCGCTGGATGTGGACGCAGTAGTACGGGCTGCCGATCGTGGCGCAGATCATCTTCACGCCGAGCGAACGCATGAGCTTGACGAGCGCGACGGTGTCCTTCAGGTCCGGGTCCATCGTGAGGCCGTCGCCCGCGCCGCCGAACGCGTACGGGTAGGGGCCGGACCAGTCCATCGGCACGCCGACGCCGTTCGTGCCCTTCACGAACGGGCGGATGTCGAAGATGCTGACGCGCGAGGAGAGTTCCAGGCCGGGACAGCGTTTCGCGATGCCCTCAGCGATCTCGCGGAAGAAGCGCGTGCGGTTCTCGAAGGAGCCGCCGAACGCGCCGGGGCGGTCGTAGGCGGTGAGGAATTCATGCCCGAGGTAGCCGTGCGCGAGCTTCACGTCCACGAAATCGAACCCGGCGTCCTGCGCGAGCTCGGCGGCGCGGATGAAGTACGAGATGATGTCCGCGACCTCGTCGTCCGTGACCACGTTCGAAGCGTCGTTGTGAAACTTTTTGTCGAGCAGCGGATGGGCGTATGCGGTCTTCGAGGCGAGCACGCGGTCGTCGTCCGGGTGGGAGAACCGTCCGGAATGCGTGAGCTGGAGCCCGATCTTCAGGTCGGAATCCGTGCCGAAGCGTTCGCGGTGCGTCTGCCTCATTTCCGCGTTGAGTTTCTTTAATGCGTTCACGGTGTGGTCGGCCACGAGGAGCTGGCGCGTGTTGCTGCGCCCGGAGTGCATCACGGCTGCCGCCTCGGTCCCGTAGATGAGCTTCGCCCCGCTTGAAGCGAATCGGAGCCAGCGGCGGCGCGTGAACTCGGACGGCGTGCCGTCGCGTCCGCAGTCCCAGCCCTCCATGGGCAGGACCGCCCAGCGGTTGCCGATCCCGTTCAGGGGCTTCGCGAGAGCGGACTCCCCGGCGGGCGGGAGCTCGGCGAGGCCGATGGGGATATTCGATTCGGCGAGGTGCGCGCGGAATGCGTCGAGTGTGCGGAATGAGGCGGGTTTCGGGTAATCCATGCGTCAGTCTCCTGTGTCGTAAATCTTTTTCTCGCGGCAGGCTTTCCATACGGTCTCGAACCAGCCGTCCGTCTCCGGGATCGGGCGGCACGGGACGCGGCGGATCTCCGTCGAGCCGTCCGGCGCAGCGGTGACCACCTGGACCGAGGCGCGGAATGAACGGTCCTCGTCCGCGATTTTGAACGGAAGTTTGTCATGTACGAGGCGTCCGTCCGGCGTGAGGACCACGGACCCGCCGCGCGAGCCCACGCCCGTCTCGACCTGTTCGAGCATGGCGGCGAGGTAGACGGCAGCGGCGAAGACGAGGCTCCGGGTGCGGAGGCGTTCGGAGAGTTCGGCGGCGGAGTTTGATGCGAGGCCGTCGCCGCGGAGGTTCGCGAGCTGGTCGCGGGTTTCCTGCAAGGCAGTCTTCAGCGCGTCTTTCTCCCTCAAAAACGCCCCGGACCTGCTCATGCGCGCCTGCATGATCGCGCGCTGTTCTTTCCAGTCGAAGAACGTGCCGCGTCCGGCTTTTTCGAGGATTTCCTCCTCCATCTTCTGCGCGGCGGCGTTGAACGGCGCATCGAACGAGCCGTCCGGGTCCGCGTACTGCGCGGCGATGTATTCGGCGGCGCGGAATGCCCCGACCTGGCCCGCGTTCAGCGCGGAGCCGCCGGGCCGGATCACGCCGTGCGAGCCGTTGACCTCGCCGACGGGGAAGAGATGGCGGATGTTTTCGGATTCCCACCAGAGATTGGCGGCGAGCCCGCCGTTGTTGTGCTGGGCGCAGACGGCGATCTCGAGCGGCTCCTTTGCGAGGTCGATGCCGTGCGTGCGGTACAGCTCCGCGGCGGGGGCGTTCATCTGCAGCAGGCGTCCGAGCGGGGAGCGTCCGGTGCAGCCGCTTTTTTCCAAATACTCGCGCGTTTCCTGCGAGAGCGAGGCGATATCGAGGTCGGCGGGATCGGTGCGGTAGTCCAGCCACACGCGGCGTCCGCGCAGCTCGGTCTCCACGTAGACCATGAGGTCGATCAGCGAGGACCCGGGCACGTGGACGGCGGCGAACGGCCATTGGTAGCCCTTCAGGAACACGGCGTCCTCCAGCGCGCGGATGTCGTCGAAATACTCGCGCAGGAATTCGCGTTCGTCCCCGCCCTCGTCGTCCGTGGAGATGAACCGCGGGAGTACCTGCATGTAGCTGCCGGAGACGTTCCAGCGGAATTTCAGCGAGGCGAGCCCGAACTGCGATTCCGGCAGACTGCACGCCGCCGCGCCCGCCTCCAGCGCCACGCCGATGCCGCCCGTGTGGACGGCCGGGTACACGCTCCGGGCGTACAGGCCGCCGGGGCCGCCCGCCGCGAACACCACATTCTCCGCGCGGATGAACTCGATGCAGTCGGAAAACTTTTCCGCTTTTCTGTTCACGATCGCCGCGCCGATGCAGCGTTTGGATTCGCCGTCCTGTGCCGTGAGCAGGGCGAAGACCACGCGATCCTCCAGCACGGGGATGCCTCGCATTTTGACGGCGTCGATGAGGCGCAGGCACATGTCGCGGGAGGTGTACGGCCCGCAGCTGGTGGCGCGGCGTTTCGGATCGTGATCGGTCTTGTAGCCGATGAACTGTCCGAATTCGTCGTGGGGGAAGGGGACGCCGAGCGAGGCGAGGTGGGCGAACGCCTGCTGGGAGACGGCGGCCTCGACCAGTGCCAGGTCGCCGTGGACCGCACCGCCCGCGAAGAGGTCGCGCGCCATCAGGGCGGGGGAATCCTGCTCCGCGCCGTACATGCCGAGCTTGTAGTAGGTCTGCTTGTCGCTGCCGGTGTTGACGGAGGTCCCCATGCGGAGCCCTTCGGAGCAGATCAGGACGTCGGTCACGCCGAGCGCGTGCAGGCGCACGGCGGCGCACAGCCCGGCGGCTCCGCTCCCGATCACGAGCGTATGGACGCGGCGCGTGTTCATTACAGCCTCACGACCTCCAACCCGCCGCCCACGTTCACAACCTGTCCCGTGGAGTACCCGATGTCGCCGCGGAGCATCATGGCGACGGCCTTTGCGACGTCCTCGGGCTGTCCCCAGCGCGGCTGGAGCGTGAGCCCCCCGGCGATGAGCCTGTCGTATTTCTCCTTCACGCAGCTGGTCATGTCCGTGGCGATCACGCCGGGCCGGATCTCGTACACGTTCACGCCGTACTTCGCCATCTCGACGGCGAAAAGCTGGGTGACCATGGCGACGCCGGCCTTCGAGATGCAGTATTCGCCGCGGTTCGTGCTGACGACCGTGGCCGAACAGCTGCCGATGTTCACGATTACGCCGCTTTTCCTTTCGGCGAAATGCCGTGCGACGAGCTGGGAGAGAAAGAGCATGCCCTTCAGGTTGATGCCCATCACATAGTCGAAACTTTCCTCGGTCATTTCGAGCAGGCCCGCGCGCACTTTCGGGGCGACGCCGGCGTTGTTCACCAGCGCATCGATGCCGCCGAAATCCCGGATGACCGCGTCGACCGTATTCTTCCTGTCGTCTGCCTTCGAAACGTCGCAGACATAGTAATGGGCGGCGACGCCGTATTTCCGTGCGATCTCGGCGCACTGCGCGTCACCGTCCGCCTGCGGCTTCCGGGCGAAGATGGCGACGTCCCAGTGTTCCGATGCGAGTTTTTCGGCGATCGCGGCGCCGATACCGCGTCCGGCGCCCGTGATGAGGGCAGTTTTAGCCATAAAATGAACGCTCCTTATCTCAAAAAAGATGGTGGATTTGACATGTTCGGTTCCGGCATAATATAGTTTCCCGATTGGAAAAAATCAAGAGAAAAGCATAGTTAAGAAAAAAAAATTGAAAAACGAAAGAATTTATTCCGGAAAAAAAGAAAAACGTGATTGAAAAAACGCGGAAAGCGTGCTATCTTTTCTAGAACATATTCTAATTGATTATCCACTCACCCTCACACAGGAAAGACGAATGGATTTACTGCAAACCAAAGGCATTGAGAAGCAATTTCTCGGGGTCAAGGCTCTCAAGGGCGTCGATTTCGCGGTGAAAGCCGGCGAAATCCATGCCCTCATGGGAGAAAACGGCGCGGGGAAAAGCACGCTCATCAAGATCATTACGGGCGTATATCCCGCATCCGCCGGTTCGGTCTATTTCAACGGCAAGGAATGCAAGTTCCGCTCTCCGCTGGACGCCGAACACGCCGGAATCAGCACCGTGTACCAGGAAGTGAACCTGCTGCCCGATCTCTCCGTGGCCGAAAACATCTGCATCGGCCGCGAACCGCGCACGAAACTCGGGTTCATCGACAAGAAGGAACGCAAGGTGCAGGCCCGCAAGGCGCTCGCCCGTCTCGATATCGATATCAACGTCGGCGAAAACCTTTCCAGTTATTCCATCGCCATCCAGCAGCTCGTGGCAATCGCCCGCGCGCTGGACGTGGACTGCAAGCTGCTGATCCTCGACGAACCGACCTCCAGCCTCGACGAAAACGAGGTGAAGGAACTCTTCAAGGTCATGAAGAAGCTCCGCGAGGAAGGCATGGCGATCATCTTCATCACGCACTTCCTCGACCAGGTGTACGAGGTCAGCGACCGCATCACCATCCTGCGCGACGGCCAGCTGGTCGGCTCCTACGACGCCAAGGATCTCCCGCGCATCGAAATGGTCGCGAAGATGATCGGCAAGACCCCGGACCAGATCAACCAGATGCAGGCCGGGATCGTGAAGAACACCAAGTTCGGCGATGTCGTCTACGAGGCAAAGGGCATCGGCTGCACCGGCACCATCAGTCCGCTCGACCTCGACGTCCGCGCGGGCGAACAGCTTGGCCTCGCCGGTCTGCTCGGGTCCGGGCGTTCCGAAGTCGCGCAGATCATCTTCGGCGTGGATCCGCACGACTCCGGCACCATGAAAATGAGCGGCCAGACCGTGAACTTCAACCGTCCGCAGAAGGCAGTGAAGGCGAAGGTCGCCCTGATCGCCGAGGACCGCAAAGTGACCGGCATCATCCCCGACCTGACCATCCGCGAAAACATCATGCTCGCGCTCCAGGCATCGAACGGCATCTGGAAGACCCTTTCTCCGAAACAGCAGGAGGAGATGGCCGACAAATACATCAAGCTGCTCCGCATCAAGACCCCGAGCGGCGAACAGCTCATCAAGCACCTGAGCGGCGGCAACCAGCAGAAAGTCCTGATCGCCCGCTGGCTCGCGACCAATCCGAAGCTCCTGATCCTCGACGAGCCCACGCGCGGCATCGACGTCGGCGCGAAGGCGGAGATCGAGGCCCTGACCCAGCAGCTCTGCGGCGAAGGCATGGCCGTCATCTTCATCAGCTCCGAGCTTGAGGAAGTCGTCCGCGACTGCGACCGCGTGATCGTGCTCCGTGACCGCAAGAAGGTCGGCGAGGTCGCCGGAGAGGAAATCTCCCTCAAGAACGTTATGAAACTCATCGCAGGTTAAGGGCCCCCGGACATCATGAATAAATCATCGAACAAATTCCGCCATCTCGTATGGCCCCTTGTCTCGCTCGCGTTGCTCCTGCTTTTCAATGCGATCTTCACCGACAACTTCTTCAAAATCGAAATAAAGAAATCCGATTCCGCGCAGGAATCCGTGCAGCAGCCGGCCGTTCCCGACGAACTCCCCGCCGCGGCCGGAGAAGCCGCCGCGCAGGTCGAAGGTGCAGTCCAGTCCGCCGCTCCCGAGGCTGAACAGGCTCAGGCTCCGAAGAAGGACGGCAAAGGCGTCTCCATTTTCGGCTACTACCTCTACGGCACCCCGATCGACATCCTGAACCAGGGCTCGAAAGTCATGGTGCTGGCCATCGGCATGACGCTCGTGATCGCCACGGGCGGCATCGACATTTCGGTCGGCGCCGTGATGGCCATCGCAGGCGCGATCGCCGCGCTCCTGATCTCCATGCTCGACGCGGGCAACTGCATCGGCGCGGGCCTGGGACCGTCCGTCTACTGGATCATCCCGGTCCTCGCCGCGCTGGTCCTGGCGACCGTCGCCGGGTTCTGGAACGGCATGCTGGTCGCGGGTTTCGGCATCCAGCCGATGGTTGCCACGCTGGTGCTGATGGTCGCCGGACGCGGCGTGGCCCAGCTGATCACAGACGGCCAGATCATCACGTTCGACAACCCCGGGCTGGTGTTCCTCTGCAACGGGCACGCGCTGTTCCTGCCGTTCTCGGTTTGGATCGTGGTCGCGATGTATGTGATCGCCGGCCTGCTCACACGCAAGACCGCGCTCGGGCTCTTCATCGAGTCCGTGGGCAATAACGAGCGCGCCAGCCGCTATGCGGGCATCGAGGCGCGCCGCATCAAATGGCTGACCTACGTGATCTGCGGATTCTGCGCGGGCGTGGCGGGTCTGCTCGCCGCCTCCAACATCAAGTGCGCGGACTCCAACAACGCCGGCCTCTACCTGGAACTCGACGCCATCCTCGCCACCGTGATCGGCGGCACCTCGATGGCGGGCGGCCGGTTCTTCCTCTCCGGCTCGCTGGTCGGCGCGATCCTGATCCAGACGCTGACGACCACGATGTACATGAAGAACGTGAGCCCGGCGATCGTGGCGGTGCCGAAAGCCATGGTGGTCATCATCGTGTGCCTGCTCCAGTCGCCGGTGTTCCGCGCGAAAGTCCTTTCCATCTTCGCCTCGAAGGCCGCGAAAGGAGGCGTCCAATGAAAAAGTTCAAAGTCCCGATGCGCTACGTGCCGATTTCGGCCACGATCCTGGTTTTCTTCATCGTCTACCTGATCGGCATCTTCTGCTTCAAGAATTTCGGCTCCCCGAAGGTGTTCCTCGACCTCTTCGTGGATAACGCCTACCTCGGCATCGCCGCCATCGGCACCGCGCTGGTGATCCTCACGGGCGGCATCGACCTCTCGGTGGGTTCCATCATCGCCTTCACCAGCATCCTGATCGCGAAAATGATCGCGTCCGGCTGCAACGCCCTGTGGGCGATCGCCCTGGCGCTCGTGATCGGCATCCTGTTCGGCATGCTGCAAGGCTGGCTGATCCACTGCTTCAGTCTGCCGCCGTTCCTCGTGACGCTCGCCGGCATGTTCTTCATCCGCGGCTGCGGCTTCATCGTGAGCGAGGAATCGATCGGCATCAAGAACGACCCTGTGTTCAATTTCATCCAGAACGACCTTACGATCAAGCTCGGCAAGGGCATGAACCTCCGCTTCATCGTGATCGTGTACCTGGTGGTGCTGATCGCCGCCATCTTCTTCTCCCAGCGCACCCGCGCCGGACGCAGCATCTACGCCATCGGCGACAACGAGCTCGCCGCGACGCTGATGGGCATCCCGGTCGGCCGCACCAAGATCATGACCTACACGATCGCCGGGTTCTGCTCCGCGCTGGCGGGCGTGGTCTACGCGATCTACCTGAAGGCCGGCAACCCGTTGAACTGCGTCGGCCTGGAAATGGACGCGATCGCCGCGGTCGTGATCGGCGGCACGCTGCTGACCGGCGGCGTCGGCTACGTCTTCGGCTCGCTTTTCGGCGTGCTGGTGCTCGGCCTGATCCAGACGCTGATCGTGTTCGACGGACGCATCAATTCCTGGTGGACCCGCATCATCGTCGGCCTCCTCGTGCTCGCGTTCATCTTCATGCAGAACCTCATCACGAAGATCTCCAAATCCAAATCGAAATCCCAATAACCTTTATCCTGACAACAACCAAAGAAAGGCAAGCAACATGAACAAGTTTGCAACCGTCATCGTGGCCGCTGCTGCGGCGATGCTCCTCGTCACCGGATGCTCCAAGAGCGACAGCGACAAGATCAAAGTCGGCTTCTCCCAGGTCGGCGCGGAATCCGACTGGCGCAAGGCCAGCACCGAGTCCATCAAGGGCGAGGCCGCCAAGCGCAACATCGACCTGACGTTCTCCGATGCCCAGCAGAAGCAGGAAAACCAGATCAAGGCCATCCGCAACTTCATCAGCAAGGGCGTGGACGTGATCTCCTTCTCCCCCGTCGTCGCCACCGGCTTCGAAGATGTCCTGAAGGAAGCCAAGGAAGCCGAAATCCCGGTCGTCCTCTTCGACCGCGCCGTCGATGTTTCCGAAGACGGCCTCTATGTCAGCTTCATCGGCTCCGACTTCGTGGAAGAAGGCCGCCGCGCCGGCCGCTGGGTCGTGAAGACCGTCGGTGAAAACGCCAACGTCGCCGAGCTCGTCGGCACCGTCGGCTCCGCCCCCGCCATCGACCGCAAGAAAGGCTTCGAAGAGATCATCTCGAATTATCCCGGCATCAAGATCATCAAGTCCCAGAGCGGCGATTTCACCCGTGCCAAAGGCAAGGAAGTCATGGAATCGTTCCTGAAGTCTCCTGAAGCCGACCAGATCCAGGTCCTCTTCGCCCACAACGACGACATGGCCCTCGGCGCGATCCAGGCCATCGAAGAAGCCGGCAAGAAGCCCGGCAAGGACATCATCATCATCTCCATCGACGGCGTCAAGACCATGTTCGAGGCCATCCTCGCCGGCAAGGCAAACTGCACCGTCGAGTGCAACCCGCTCATCGGCGCCCAGCTCTTCGACGTGGTCGAACAGATCCATGAAGGCAAGAGCGTTCCCTCCCGCATCCCCTCCGTGGAAGGCGTGTACGATGCCGATGGCAACGTCAATGTCGGAACCGACAGAGAGCCTGTTGTCACCAAGAAGATCACGCAGGAAATCGTCGACAGCCGCAAGTATTGATCGGCTGACAACATCCTGAACGGACCGGTCTTTCCGGTTCTTCAGATTTGATTCCGAACCGGGAAGGCCCAGCGCTTTCCCGGTTTTTTCGCGCTTTTTTTCCGGTTCGAGTTTGTATTCCAGGCATTTATGGTGTATGGTATCGAATCGATCATCAATCCGTTCCAGGAGTCCCGACCATGAAAAAACTTCTTCTCGCAGCCGTCTTCGCTTCCGCCGTATTCGCCCTCGCCGCCGCCGACATCCACATGGCGGGCGACTCCACCATGATGAACTACCGCGGCAACGTGGCTCCGCAGCAGGGCTGGGGCCAGCGCATGCAGGAGCTGGTGAAGGACGGCGTGACCGTGAAGAACCGCGCGATCGGCGGGCGTTCCACGAAGAGCTTCAAGGCGGAGGGGCGCTGGAACGGTCTGCTCCGCGAGGTCAAAAAGGGCGACTTCGTGATCATCCAGTTCGGGCACAACGACGGCACGAAGGACAAGCCGGAACGCTACACCGACCCGCGGACCGAATACAAGGAGAACATGAAGGGATTTGTCGAGGACGTGCGCAAGGCGGGCGGTATCCCGGTGATCGTCACGTCCATCCCGTTCGGCATCTACTTGGAGAACGGTTCGCTGAAGCCCGCCGGATTCCTGGACCCGTACCTGAAATCCGCGCGCGAGGCGGCCGCCGAGACGAAGTGCGACCTGGTTGACCTGTACGCGTACGCCGACAGTGAGCTGAACGCCGCCGGGGAGAAGAAGGGGACTTCGCTGTATCTGGTGCTGAAACCCGGCGATTACCCGAACTACCCGGAGGGCAAATCCGACCGCTGCCACATCTGTTTCCGCGGCGCGCTGTTTTATGCGAAGGCGTTCGCCCTGCTCGCGAAGCAGAACAAGCTCCCGATCGCGGAGCTCTTCAAGGATTCTGACGTGTCCCCGATGGACGCCGCCTTGAACGCGCAGGACATCTACATTGTGAAGAAGACCGAGGCAAATGCCTCGACTGAAGCAGTGTCCGGCTCCGCTCCGGCACAAGGTGAGGGAAAGCCGGACGGGAAGGTGCCCGAGGCTGAAAAGGCCGAATCCGAGGCGAAAAAGGCCGAATCCGAGTCGGAAATTTCCATCCTGCGCTGACGGTCCTTCCCCCTGCATTCTTGAACAGAAAACACGCCTTCTCCGGTCCGCACCGGGCGAGGCGTTCTCATCTTCTGGAAAAGACGTTTCAGTCTTCGGCGGGCGCCAGGTTCAGGAACGCCCGGACCACGCACCGGGCGAGACGGGCGCTGCGTTCCTCCGCCGGGCGTGAGGTGTCTTTCGCGATGGCTTCGAAATCGTGCGCGAGCTCCAGGAACTCCGCGCCGTACATCCGCCGGAACGCCCGAAGCTCCGCCGTCAGCTCGCGGTCGCGGCGGGGGGAGGATTCCTCCGCGTCGAAGACGACGGGCGGGGTGAGGACCGCGCCGGACACGCCGGAGCAGTCATGCACGGCCTGGAGCAGGAACGCGGCGATGCGGGATTCCTCGCGCGTTGAAAGGATGAGGCGGCGCGTGGTGGACGGCGGGACGATCAGTACGCGGTCGGCGTTTGTCGTGCGGATCGCATCGAAGAGGTTGGGCAGGGATTCCAGCGTGTCGCGTCCGGTCTGCGAACGTTTCCACGGGAAGAATTCGAGCTTGACGCCGTGTTTTTCGAATTCGGCCTTCAGCGCGTCGCCGAATCCGTCGCGGTCCTCAGCCGCGGCGAGCACGGTTCGGACGGGCGTAAGTCCCGCCGCGATGGTTTTCGGCAGCTCCCATGCGCGCAGTTCGTGCATGGTGGGGCGGTGCAGCAGCGGCACGATCCGGCGTTTGCCGTCGCGGTCGTAAAGGCCGTCCGCGCCGACTGTGAAGTCCTTCAGCTCCCTGACCGGGACGACCGCGAACGCCGCGGAGTCGAAGACGAATCCGGGGATGCCCGCTGTCCAGTTCAGGTCCGGCGGTGATTGCGCGAGCGCCGCGCCGTCGAGCGGCGACGAGGTCTTCAAGCTCAAATCCTGCGCGAACCGGTCGAACGACGCAAGTCGGAATTCGGGCAGGGGGACCGTCTCGCGTTTCCGTTCCTCCGTTTCCGTGCCGTCCGCCGCCGTTGTCCGCTTCGTCTCGTCCAGCTCGAGCCGGAGCGGCGCGGGTATCCGCGACCGGATTTCGCGCGTGAGCTCCAGCGTCTCGTCATCGTACAGGAAGATCGGAGCCCAGAGCGTCAGGTTCACGGCGGGATCGATCGGGAAAAAGCGTTTGTCGGGCGGCCTGACTTTGAAACCCATCTGAGAAAGGCCGGATTTGTCCGGCGGGATCAGTTGGAGTTCGGTAGCGGAATCGTCGTCGGGAATGGCGAAAAACCTCTGGTCGTCCGTGTATTCTTTTCCGTCGACGGCGATACGGCATCCGGCGGAGGCGTCGTCGAGCGGCGTAAGTTCGCGGAGCGCCGCATGGCGGGTCTTGTCGAGGTGGAAGATGTACCGGATGTCCTGCCGGCACAGCGGGTAGGTCCCGCCGTCCATGTCCTCCAGTTTCAGCACGCGCACCGGCGGCGCGGACGTGAAATCGCCCTCCGTGAGCAGCCGGAAATCCGAATCGCCGGGCCGTTTCCATTCGAGAGAGAAGATGTAGTCGCCGGAGATCCTGTGGTAGACGGCGATCAGCGGGTGCGGCCCCGCGTCCAGATGGACCGTGACGTCGTTTGACGCGGGGACGGACGACGCGCCGAACTTGCGGATCAGCGTCCTGCCGTCGATGTTCAGGATGCGCGTGGCGTTCGAGGTGATGCGGAACGCGTAGTCGCCGGATTCGGGGACGATCAGGCTGCCCTTGTACGCGAGCGCGACGCGTTCGTACGCCTCGTAGACCCTGTGGTTCAGGAAGGTGTTTCCGGGGCGGATTTCCGTGGTGTCCTGTCCGAATTTTCCCCGAAGATCGGCGTCGATGCGGTTTTCGAGCTCCTCTGGCTTGTCCTTCAGCGCTTCGAGTTCCTCGACGCGTTTCTTTGCGGCTTCGCGATCCTTCTCCTCGGCCTTCTCATCCTCGGCCTTCTTTTTCGCCGGATCGAGGTTATGACGCCGCCAGTCCTCCGGCATCAGGCCGTAGTCGACGCCCGACTGCCGCAGGATCAGCGGATCGTTCTCGATTTTCCGTTCGAGCCCGCCGTTGGGGAACGGCGGTTTTCTGCCGTTTGCGGGGAGCGGGAATCCGAAATAAACGTACAGTCTGCGCGGCTCCTTCGCCTGGTCGAACTGGACGCCGCCGTCCTTGAACCGGTAGAACTTCTGTTTCTGCCCGGCTTCGTCGTAGACCTCCATCCCGTTGTCCAGGTTGTCCGGCAGGCACAGCACGGTGTCGTCGAGGATCATCCATGTGTCCGGCTTGTCCGCCTCGACGGTCAGCCGGTAGCGCGCCTTTTCCGCGTGCCAGGCGGGCTGTTCCGACGGTTTCGGCTGCTTCTTCTGCTCATTTTCGGCGCAGAAAACCGCAAACGAGGCGAAAACGGCGGACAGAATGCACAGAAAAACAGCAAGGGCACGCTTCATTTCCCGGCTCCTTCCTCATCCGCGACGCGCCGGAGCTTGAACGCGATGTCCAGATGGAACGGAGGCACGAGGAGCTGCCGGGGCTTTCCGTCCGCCGTGAACTCGAACTCCGCGACGGTCCCGCCTTCCCACGTGTCATAAAACTCCGCGCGGTAGCTTCCGCGGGGCAGGGCGGGCGGCACGTCCAGCAGGATGCCGGTGCGAAGCGGCGCGGTCTTCGGGTTCGCGGGCGGCCTGGCGAGCTCCTTTTCGTCATAGAGCCAGCCGATCGCGCCGAATCCGGGCAGGATCATGGTCAGGCAGGGCAGGGCGTCGCGCTTTCCGAGGGAGAATAAGTCGACGGGGGCGTGCCCATCCTGTAAAAAGAGCGCGGCGGAGACGGGATCGGCTTCCACCACGGCGGAGGCATAGAGTTGTTTTGAGCTTGAGATACCAATCCTTGAGGTCAGGGTGCGGACCGCCTGTTTCGAGCCGCGGAAATCCAGTTCGCGCAGGAACTCCGCGAACGGCGGGTACTGGGATCCTTCCTCGCCCAGGAACAGCTTGTCGTGCCACCAGAGCATGGGCGTGCCCGCCTGGTTGAAGAACGGCGCGCCCCATAGCCCGGAATGGATGTCCGCATGTACGATCGAGGGTTCGCCGAATTCGGTGACGAGCACGGGTTTCTGCCGGAAGACGGCCATGACGCGTTCCTGGTTGCAGAGCTGCGTGAGGAACGTGATGTCCGTGCCGCGGTAGGCATCGCCGACCACGTGCGTGTATTCCGGCAGCTCGAAAAGCGCCTTGTAGGCGTTGTTTGTGTCCGCGTTGCCGGAGACGTGCGTGGCGATCAGATGCCCGCCCTGGTCGACGGTCCTCAGGTAGGCGACGGCGTCCTCGGTCCATTTTTTCAGCGTGCCGTCCTTCAGCATGGTCTCCGCATAGTCCACCAGGTTGATCTCGCTCATGAACTCGTAGGCGAAGAGGTTCGGCATGGAGCCCCAGCGTGCGGCGATGTAGCGGGCGCGCCTGCGGTCGAGCCTGATCGCCTCCGGTTCCTTCCAGTATTTCGCCGGCTCGCTCAGAAATGCGCCGTCGGCCGCCTTGAATGCCCGTTTGTCGTTGAACGGGTTCTGATCCCATTCCGGGTCGACGCCGGTCGAGAGTTTGCCGTGCGAGTCGAGCACGAGGTTGATCGCGACGCCGTTTTCCGCCGCCGTTTTGAACATGTGGTCGAGCCGCCAGGCGTTCGCCTGGTTGTAGCGCCCGACGCCGTAGAAATAATCCATCGCGGAGGTCCACTCGATCGCGCAGGTCCACGACGCCATCCAGATCTCCACGAGGTCGATCCCGAACTTGCCGCATTTCCCGAAATAATCATCGTAGTCGTACGTCTTGCGGTCGGGGACATGGTGCCACGCGAAATCCATCTCGCTCCGGAAATCCGCGTTCGCATGGATGTTCAGCCCCAGCGGGTAGTAGAACGTCCCGTCCGTGTGCTCGAAAAAGCGCGGATCGGACGCGCACACGCGCACGGAGCCGTGCCGGTCCGACGGCATCGCTTCGACCGTGCGCCATTCGGTCGCGGTCTCCTCGGGATGCGCCGGGTCGGACCGGTCGAGCGCGACCAGACGCACGCGGAACTTCCCCTCGGCGTGGGGCGTCATGCGGAACGCCCAGTACGGCGAACCGGACGGGCGGACTGTCTCCTGCGCGAAATGGCGCGACCGGGTGAAATCCTGCGCGTAATAGGCGGGCCAGCGGTGCGTTTCCGTCTTGCCGTCTGCGGAGACCGTTTCGAGCTCGTAATCGACCTGGATTTCGTCCGGGTCGAACGGGTTGAAATACTCGCGCGAAAGCCGGAACCGCGATTCCAGCAGGCATTCCCTGCCGACGCTGCCGGGGAGATTCCATTCGAGGATGCGGAGCGCGGGGCGGCGCCGGGAGCCGGAGGAGGCCGGCGGGCGGCATTCCAGCACGATTTCGCCGTCTTCTTCGCCGAAGAGCGTCACGCCGTATTCGAACATCGCGGACGCGGTCTGCGCGGTCCATGCGCCGTTGTGCCCGACGGGGAGCATCGCGCCGGGTTCGTCCAGCGGCAGTTCCAGCACGGTCTCCGCGTCCGGCGCGACCGCGTATTCATGTTCGCTCTGGAACCAGTTCCCTTCCTTGTCCTTCGCGAAGATCCATGCCTTCACGGGATTCGCGCAGCCGGTCAGTTTGAGCGGGAACGACAGCGTCCCCGCCTGAAATGCCGCCCGGTCCGGCGCAAGCGTCTCGCGTTTCGCGCTCCGGTAAATCCGCAGATTGCCCGGCATGTGCGCGGATGTTGTCACAGTGCCGTCCTGCCCTGCTGCCAGCTCGCGCGAACCGTTCTGATCCGCGGCCATCCAGACGTATTCGGCGGCGGACGCGGGGAGGATTCCGACGGCGAACAGCAGCAGAGAAACGACGAAGCAGCTCAGGGATCGCGGTATCCGCGCCCCGGATTTGAGCTTGCAGACGTTTCCGGCGGCGCGTGAGCAGGATGCGCCGCCGTGCGGAAGGGTGTTCATTGGCCGCCCCAGGTTCCTTCCTGCCATTTGGATTTGCTCAGGTAGATGTTGCCCTGCGTGGAGATGTTCATGATGACGTCCATGCGCTGGATGTCCGCGTGCCAGAAGCATCGGATCATCGGGATCTTGTCGATCCAGTCATGCCGCACGGCGAGCACGTTCTGCTTCACGGACTGCCATGTGCCGGTGTTGTCCGGCTTGACGGTCGCCGAGTTGCCGCCGTCGTCGGCCACGGAGTCGCCGCCCCAGCTGTCCGGCCAGAATCCCGCGCAGAATTCGTAGATGTAGCTCACATGCTCGACCTCCTTCGTGTTCGGCGGTCCCCAGCCCTTGTGGTAGGGCGCGAATCCGTCGAACGTACATTTCACGGAGTCGAAGTCCGGGCTCTGCGCGTGGCGGTTGGCGGAACGCACGCCCCATTTGTCGTTCTTCGGGTCGGGGTCCAGCGGGCACACGAAGAGTCTCGGATCGGAGATCGTGTCGTCGTTCGCGAGCCTGGAGAGCCACCCCGGGAAATAATCATCGTAGGCGTCCTGATACATCCGGCAGCCCTGTCCGAGCTGGCGCAGGTTGGACAGACACTGCGTCTGGAGCGCTTTTTTCTTCGCCTTGTGGACCGCGGGTATCAGAATGCCCGCCAGGATCGCGATGATCGCGATCACGATCAGGAGTTCGATCAACGTGAATGCGCGGCGCCCGGCGCGGACCGGGCCTGTCGGGGTTCTCCGGTGGCGGGGGGACGGATTTCGTGCTGGATGCGTCATTGCGGTCTCCTTTCCTTCTGTTGCGCGGTATGTTGAGCTGAAATGGGTGTGCGGGTTCATTTTGCCGTGGCCTCCGCGTTGACGGAGGAGAGTTTCCGCGCGGGTGCGGATGATTTTTCCTCTTTTTCCTGCGGTGCGGCGTCCAGTCCGTGGATCGTCTTCTCCCAGTAGAACGGCTTCGTGATGAGCTGGAGCACGCCCTTCCATGCGCCGACGGAGATCAGAATCCAGTAGAACGGCATGAGGAGTGCCCACGGGATCAGGAAGTAGAATTTGCGGCGGACGCATGCCGCGACATGGACCAGGATCAGCAGGAAGTTCGTCAGAAAGAGCGCGCACGAGCACGCGAAGAAGACCTGCGATGACGCGGCCAGGAACGGGTTTTCGTTCGGTCCGGCGTAGATCAGCGGCCACGCTTTCAGCGAAAAAGCCCCGAGCGCGACGCCGCGGTAGAGCGTTTCGCCCGTATGCGGCCCCACGATCTGCGAGAGCAGCGTTTCGCCGTGCAGGCATCCGTGGCAGAGCAGCGCCAGATACAGCACGACGAGCGGCCAGAAAACGAGGTTCATGAGCATCATCAGCACCGAGCCGCCGACCAGGAAATAGCATCCGAGCGCGCCCCGGAGCGACAGCCGCCGCACCGTGTCCAGCGGATGCCGGTAATGCACCAGATGCGTCTGAAGGAACCCCTTCACCCAGCGAGACCGCTGGCGGATCCAGTTCCACAGGCTGGAGTTCGCCTCCTCCCATGTGGTCGAGTCCAGCAGGACCGTGCGCCAGCCGTGTTCGTACAGGCGGATGCCGAGGTCGCAGTCCTCCGTGACGTTGAACGGGTCCCAGCCGCCCAGTTCGCGAAGTTCGGCGGTTTTGAAATGGTTCGAGGTGCCGCCGAGCGGGAGCGGCAGGCGGAACGCCTGAAGCCCGCCGAGCGTGAGGTCGAAATAGGTGCTGTACTCCACCGTGAAGAATTTCGTGAGCCAGTTCTGTTTCGCGTTGTAATAATTCAGGCTCGCCTGCACGCACAGCAGCCGCCCGTCCGTGTCCTCGCGCCGGAACGCCGCCACGGCTTTCTTCAGCTGGTCCGGCTCCGGCTTGTCCTCCGCGTCATAAATGACACAGTAGCGCCCGCGCGCCTCCGCGAGCCCGTAATTGCACGCGCGCGGTTTGGTGCGGATGGGGCCGTCCGGGACCTCCACGACGGAGCAGTACGGCGGCAGTGTGCAGGCCGCCAGCGCGCGCCGCGTCTCCGCGTCGTCCTGTTCCAGCAGGAGCTTCACGTCGAGCCTGTCCTTCGGGTATTTCAGGGCGGCGATGCGCTTCAGGATCTTTTCCGTTACGGCGGATTCGCGGTACAGCGGCAGGAGGATCGTGTAGACCGGCAGATCATTGAGTTTGATCTTCTGTTTTCTGCCGGATTTTCTCGCACTGTCGCGGTGGAGGAACGGCATGGCGGCCGCGGTTAACCTCAGAATCGCCGAAACGCCGTAGCAGACGATCAGCCACGCGGACACGGCGAAGACGAAGAAATCCCAGCGGTATTTGAGGAGGAAAAGCAGTGCTGCGGCGATCAGGATGTAGTAGACCTTCTGACCTGTTCCGGTCGTCTTCGCGGCGCAGAGGTCGCCGTGCTTCCGCAGGAATTGTTCTGTCAGAGGGTCATTTTTCATGGTTTGCGGATACGTCTGTGCGGTTTTGAGCTCAAAATCAAGAAACCCGTTGCTTTCCGGAATCAATATAGTTTCGATTCTAACTTTTTTCAAGCGCAAAACAATAAAAAATCGGAAAATCTTTTTCCCTGTTCGAAAAACACGGGATTATCCTGCACTTTTTAACGTTATATCCGCGCCGGACGCGGTCAACAGACGCCGGGCCCGGATGTCCGCCGCTTTCTTTCGGGAAAAACATTTAATTTGCTTGAAAATACGCGGATTCCGCTGTATTGTATCTTTTAAACATTCTTCCGTGGCTGAATTTTGAGCAGAGGGAAACTGCCTGTGAAGCGTATGGCGTTGAAACAGTTTTTGTTCGTGTCCGCGTTGTTCGCGGCGTGGGCGGCATTTTTCCTTGTGTCGGAGGCCGGCGCCGCGGAATCGAAGCCGAATCCGCCGCGATTCGGGAAGGTGCTTGTCCTGTTTTCCGCCGAGACCTCGAAAGAGGATCGCGACGCATTCCTCGACGGACTGGAAGAGGCAAGGCTCCGCCATCAGAAAGACTATCGCGAAATCGTGCGGAAATGGAGGGAAACCCCGTCCGCGGAGCGTTACTCCGAACAAGCGGTCTCCCACAATCCGTGGTTCCTCGAATCCGTGGATGTGCAGATGATCCGCGAACTGTACAATACGACCTCCTCCCGCGCGTGGGCCTGGGAACAGCTTCAACCCCTGCTGGAAAAAAACTGGCCGGGAGCCGATGCGCTGATCGTGGTCGCTTCGGACGGGATATCCTCCGCGTTGAACGATATTGCCCGGAACGGGAACGGCAATTTCGAAAAGGACCCGGAGCGGGACGATATGGTTATCCTGTTCGCCGGGGTGTCGTCGTTCGACGAATCGGTCCGCGAGCCGCGAAAGGACGGCAACGCGACCGGACCCGCGATATTTCCCAATGCATTTGCGATCCTTCATCCGGTCGACCCGTGGCCGAATACGGATCTGGCGTTGTCGGTGTTCCCGAAGACAAAGAAAGTCATCCTGCTGACATCCGGCAGGATATGGAACGCGGAGAAGGAGACCGCGTACCGGGCGAAGCTCGGTCCGGGGAAGACGCTGAAGACCATCCTGATCCCGGAAATCCCGAAACGGGACGTGACCGAGGCGGACATCGCGGAGATGAAGAAGGCGTTTGCGACGAGCCTCAAGGCGGAAATCCAGCCGGACACGGTCATCGTGTCGCTCTCCTCGGTCGAGCATGGTCAGGACCCAGTGGAATGGCTGCCCGATTCCTTCGACGCGTGCCCGGTCTTCTCGGACACGCCGCCCGTGCGGAAAAACGAGGTCGGCGGATTCTGCCGTTCCATGAACAATCTGGCGATTCAGGTCGGTGACCTGCTGGAACAGCTGAGCAAGGATTCTCTGTATCTGTCGCGGAAAAGCGTTCCGGCGGCCATTGCTGAAAACGACGATCTCTGGCTCAACGAGGCGGCGCAGAAGCGCTACCGCCTGAACCTGCTGGCCGATTTCCCGGAAAACGTGATCGTGGCGAACACGACCACGAAAAATGCGCCGCAGAGGAGGGTGTATCCCACCTGGACGAAGAAGCGCATCTTCGCGCTGCTCGCGGCAAACGCCGCCGTGCTGTTCGGACTGACGATGCTGACCCTGCTTTCCATTCGCGCGCGCCGCAGAAGACGCGTGCTGTCGGAAAAAGTCTATGAATCCCTGCCGGTGCGCGTGCTGGTGACGGACCGCGAAGGACGCATCATCGACTACCACATGCAGTTCGGCGACGTGGAGCAGAAGGGCGAGCTCCTGTGGAAGAACATCAACGAGGTGCCGTGGCTCCGGGATATCGGCATGGACCGGGCGGTGCGCGAGGCGTTCGACTCCGGCAAGACGATCGTCCGCGAGTTCGATATCGACGGCGAACCGCGCGTCGTGGTGCTGGCCCGTACGCCGTCCGATGTTTTCGGGCGTGCCGCGGTGGTCGCGGTCAGCAGCGATTCGCCACAAAACAAACCGCAGGCGTAATCCGCCTTTTTCCTTTTTTTTGAACAGGGGAGGGGGCGGGCGTATTGTGCCCGGATTCAGCGAGTCAGGGGATCCAGCCGCCGCCGAGGAGAGTTTCCCCGTCGTAGATGACCGCCGCCTGTCCGGGCGTGACCGCCCGCTGCGGAACGTCGAACTTGATGAAGACCACGCCGTTGGGTGAGAGCAGGACGCGGGCGTCCGCGGGGCGCGACCGGTAGCGTATCTGCACCTGCGCGCGGAATTCGACGGCTTCGGCTGGCTTCGTGATCCAGCGGGCGCACGGCAGCACGAGCGCGTCGCGCAGCAGATCGTCCGGATTGGTCGTGAGCCAGACCTTGTTTTCGCCCGCGTCGATGCGGCTGACCCAGGCGGGGACGCCCATCGCCACGCCGGTGCCTTTCCGTTGCCCGATCGTGTACGCGTAAATGCCGTCGTGCCGCCCGAGAATGCGGCCGTCCGGGGCGGAAACGAACGTCCCGCCGGGGACGCGTTCGCCGAAGTGTTCGTGCAGGAATTCGGCGGCAGTCTTGTCCGGCGGCATAAAGCATGCGTCCTGGCTTTCCTTCGATTCGGCGTTCGGGAGCCCGAGCTCGCGGGCGATCTCGCGCACCTCGGGTTTCGTCATGCCGCCGAGCGGGAAGACGATGCGCGAGAGCTGTTCCTGCGAGAGACCGAAGAGGAAATATGACTGGTCCTTTTCGCGATACGAACCGCGGGCGAGGGCGGTTTTGCCGTCTTCGGCGTCGATTGCTTTCGCGTAATGGCCGGTGGCGAACGCCGCACAGCCGAGCTGTTCCATCAGTGGCATGAGCGAACCGAACTTGACCGCGGGATTGCAGATCGCGCACGGGTTCGGCGTGAAGCCGGACTTGTACATGTCCCAGCTCGGACGCAGGACGGATTGTTCGAACTCTTTTGAGCGGTCCGCGTGGATCAGTTCGATCCCGAGCTTCGCGGCGGCCTCTTCGGCCTTCTGCCGGGCGGATTCGCCGCCGGGAAGGAGCGTCATGTGGACGCCCGTGACCTGATAACCGGCGCGGAGCGCGAGGACGGCGGCGACGGTGGAATCGACTCCGCCGCTGAATGCCAGCAGGATGCGGGTGCCTTGCGGAATCCGCCGGAAAGGGGCGTATGGGGTGTTCTGAGGCATGGATTCACTCCAGTGCGGCGGCCAGTGCGGACGCAGTAATGCCCGGCAGGAAGACGACCTTGTCGCGCGAGGTCTGGCCGGAGACCAGCGACACTGCGCTTTTCGGCAGATTCAGCTTTTTCGCCAGAAACACGCAGAGCTCCTTGTTCGCCTTGCCGTCGACCGGAGGGGCGGCAAGCGCGATTTTGAGGGCCGTGCCGTAGACGCCGGCGACCGCGGTGCGTTTCGCGCCGGGCTGGACGTGGCACGACAAAAACACCCCCGATTCGTTGACGCGGATCAGGGGTGCGAGAGTTTCGGACGTCATGCGGACGCTCCGTGGTCAGGACGGCTTCACGGTAATGACAATGTCGTCGTGCTTGGGATCGTCGCCGGAAAGGACGGGTTCGGTCTCGTCCTCGGGCGGGAGGTCCAGGAGCTTGCGGATGTCCGCGCCGGAGATCGTCTCGCGTTCGAGCAGGGCGTTCGCGAGCTTGTCGAGACGTTCGCGCTGTTCGGTGACGATCTTCGTGGCGCGCGCCTTGCACTCGCCGATGATGCGCTTGACCTCGTCGTCGATCTCGCGCTGGGTCTGCTCGCTGCAGGACTCGTTGCGCGTGATGTCGCGACCGAGGTAGATGTGGTCGGCACGTTCGCCGTACTGGACGGTTCCGAGCTTGTCGCTCATGCCGTAGGAGCAGACCATGGCGCGTGCGAGGTTCGTGGCGTGGGCGATGTCCTGGGAGGCGCCGCTGGTGATGTCGCCGAGCGCGATCTCCTCGGCCACGCGGCCGCCGAGGTCGGTGGTGATGATATCGAGCATTTCCAGGCGGCTGCGGGAATAGCGGTCCTCGTGCTCCATCATCATGGTCAGGCCGAGCGCCTGGCCGCGCGGGATGATCGTGACCTTGTGCAGCGGGATGCTGTTTTCGAGGAAGAGGTTGACGATGGCGTGTCCGGACTCGTGCCAGGCGGTGAGCCTGCGGTCGCGTTCGGGAATCTTGCGGCTGCGGCGTTCGCGTCCGAAGCAGACCTTGTCGCGCGCTTCCTCCAGGTCGGCCTGGGTCGCGGCGCTCTTGTTGTTGCGCGCGGCGAGCAGCGCGGCCTCGTTGATGAGGTTCGCGAGGTCGGCCCCGCTGAATCCGGGCGTGCTCTTCGCGATGGCGTCGAGGTCGACGTTTGGAGCGAGCTTGATGTTCTTCGCGTGGACGGCGAGGATCTTCCTGCGTCCGACGATGTCGGGCAGGTCGATGACGATCTGCCGGTCGAAGCGGCCGGGGCGGAGCAGGGCGGGATCGAGCACGTCGACGCGGTTGGTCGCGGCGATCACGATCACGCCTTCCTGGGTCTCGAGGCCGTCCATCTCCACGAGGAGCGCGTTCAGAGTCTGTTCGCGTTCGTCGTGTCCGCCGCCGATCCCGGAGAAACGGGAGCGTCCCACGGCATCGATCTCGTCGATGAAGATGAGGCAGGGGGCGTTCTTGCGGGCCTGCTGGAACATGTCGCGGACGCGGCTGGCGCCGACGCCGACGAACATCTCGACGAAGTCGGAGCCGCTGATGGAGAAGAACGGCACGGAGGCTTCGCCGGAAACGGCTTTCGCCATGAGTGTCTTGCCTGTACCCGGCGGTCCCGTGAGGAGCGCGCCGCGCGGGATCCTGCCGCCGAGGAGCTTGAATTTGAGCGGGTCGCGGAGGTATTCCACGATCTCCTTCATTTCCTCCTTCGCCTCGTCGCAGCCGGCCACGTCGTCGAACTTGGTGTGGTTTTCGTTGGGGTCGATCATGCGGGCGCGGCTCTTGCCGAACTGGATGGCTCCGGAGCCCGCGCCGTGGATCTGGCGCGTGTAAATGAAATAGAAGACAAGAAGGATCGGGACGGCGATCGCGAGGTTCAGGAGCAGGGATTTCCACCACACGTCGCGCTCCAGGAAGATGGTCTGCACGCCCTTTTCCTCCAGCTTGGAAATGATGGAGTCGGTGGCGTAGATGCGCGTGGAGTATTTCAGTTTGAGCTTCGGCGCGTTTTTCTTTCCTTCGTCGGCGGCGGGTTCGGCGGGCCTCGTCAAATCCTTCTCGACGATTTCGGGCGCGGAAGCCTTGCCGTCCTTCTTCGCTTCCCCGGCGTCCGTTCCGGCCGTGACCGAGGCTGCTGCCGGGGCGGTTTTGAATTCGCCGGAGATCGCGAGGATCCTGTCGGATTCAGGCATGACCTCGGCGGAGACGATCTCTCCTTTCTCCAGGTGGGCCAGGAAAACGTTCGCGTTCCATTCCTCCGGGGAGGAGAAATAGGGCGAGGAGTTGAAGACGATCAGCGAGGCGAGGATGAGGAAAGCGAGCAGCCAGAGGAAAAGGGAGGCCGGCGGCCTGCGTTTCGGCGCGGGGGGCGATTTTTTCGGTGGATCTTGTTTTTCGTTCATGGATTAGACGATCCGGGTCATGAGGGTGTCCAGCGCGGGGATGAATGCGTTCGCGTTCTGGCTGTCCATGAAGCTCTTCACGAAGAGCCCGAGGATGGCGAGGAAGATGAGCGCGAGGAGGACGACGATGATGATCATGAGCTTGTTGGAAAGGCCGCTGCCCTGCTTGCGTTCGGTGAAACCGGAGCTGGCGACGGACTTGATGGTCTGGGTCGCATTGGCGGCGTTGATGTCAATGCCGGTCTGCGTCTTCTGGATCGACATGGTCATGGTCTTGTCCTCGGTGTCGAAGAGCAGTTCGAACGCGCCGACACGGACGATGTCGCCGTTCTGCAGTTCGTATTCTTCGGTGAGCGGGTTGCCGTTGACCTTGGTGCCGTTGGTGGAGCCGGCGTCGGCGATGATGAACTTGTCGCCGTTGTGCGTGACCTTGCAGTGAAGTGTACTGACGGTGGGATCCTTCAGGCAGATGGTGCGTTCATCGGAACGGCCGATGGTGATCTCATCCTGTTTCAGTTCAAACATCTGACCGCGAAGCTGTTCGCTGAGAACGACGAATTTCGGAATAGCGGGCATTTCCTGATAAACTCCTGATTTGAGTCGCCGTCCGCTTTTTCTGGGGTGCCGCGGAGGCGAGGTTGTTGACAAGAACCGATAGTTATTCTTTTAATATAGCACAGAAAAATGGAATTCAAACCCGAAAAACAAAGATTTTCGTGATTATTTATGTTTTTTTCTAAACAAGAAGACTCGTCAAACCCGTGCGGGGGCAGGGGATGTCACCTCAGTCCTTCGGAATGATCTTGTGGTCCTGCGCCGCCTCCAGCAGGACTTTAAGCAGGATGGATTTTTCCGACGGCGTCTCCACGTGGAATCGTTCGGGCGCTTCGGCGAGTTCCCGCCAGTAGGCGCGGACTTCGGCGGAGGCCGGAGAGCCGGAATGGTCCGGGAAGAGTTCGAGCAGGAAATCCAGAATCTGCCAGACGAGCTTGACCTGGTCGTGGGAAAAGGAGGAGATGAAGTCGTCCGTGACGCGCTTCATTTCCGGGTAGACCCATCGGCCCCGGATCGACCACGCCAGCGGCATCATGCATCGGAAGAGCATTTCCGGCTCGGGCAGGCGCGTGAGGTCAGCGCCGGGCAGGACCGGATTGCAGAAGACGTCCGGATCGTCGTCGCTGCCGGCGCGTTCGTAGACGAAATCGAGGATGCCGAACAATATCTCAGCCAGTTCCAGCCTGCGGTCGGGCGGGTAATAGCGCGGATTGTCGGAGATGGCGTCTTCGAGTTTCTTTTTCGTGTCGTAAACGGGCGCTTCGTTCGGGCGTTTGAAGAGCTTGTCCAGCTCGTTCTGGAACGCCTCGATGTCGCGCTGGATGCCGTGTCGGTCCGCGGGCATGGTCAGCCGAGCCGTCCCGCGAGGATTTCCTTCAGGGCCTTGGCGAGCTGGTCGGTGCAGGAAGTGCCCTTGCCGCCGCAGTCGACGCCTTCGAGCTTGTCGATGACTTCCTGCGGGGTCTTGCCCTTCACGAGGATGCCGATGGCGGTGAGGTTGCCGGGGCATCCGCCCGTGAACGCCACGTTCGTGATGACGCCGTTGTCGATGTCGATGTCGATCTGGGAGGAGCAGACGAGCTGGCTGGTCTTGTAAGTGTAGTGCATGTCGGGTCCTTTCGGGATAGGTGGAAAAAGGAAGTGTTCCTTAATGTAGCACGAAAAAACAAAAAGGCCAAATGCAAAGCGGAAAAAAGAGGGAAAAGTCTTGCAATCGGGAAAAAACAAGCTATATTTTCGGGGACTTTTGTTTTTAATGATATTCAGGCCGGACGGTCCGGCCGGAACGAAACAATACGGAGCGGATTATCTTGGACAGCGGAAACGACCAGTTTTTCATGCGCGAGGCGCTGCGCGAGGCGGAACTCGGCGCGGGGTACACCAGCCCGAATCCGGCGGTCGGAGCGGTCATCGTGCGCGACGGACGGATCATCGGACGCGGCCACCACAAACGCTGCGGCGGCCCGCACGGCGAGATTGAGGCGTTCCTGAGCCTGCCGCGCGAATCCGACGCCGCGGGCGCCGACCTGTATGTCACGCTGGAGCCGTGCAGTTCAACCGGGCGCACGCCGCCGTGCTGCGACGCGATCATCCGGAACCGCGTCCGGCGCGTGGTCGTCGGCTGCCTCGATCCGAATCCGAAGCACGCGGGGCGCGGCGTCGACATCCTGCGCGCCGCCGGGATCGAGGTGGAGACCGGCGTGCTCGAGGAGGAATGCCGCGTGCATCACGAGGCGTTTTTCAAATGGATCACCGCGGGGCGTCCTTTCGTGCTGCTGAAAATGGCCGAGACGCTCGACGGGAAGATCGCCGCCGCGAACGGGGATTCCAAATGGGTCACCTCGGAAACCGCGCGGGAACGCGTGGCCTATCTGAGGCGTCTTTCGGACGCCGTACTCGCGGGTGCGGAGACGTTCCGCACCGATTCGCCCCGGTTCACCGCACGCACCCCGGACGGCGCGGTCCTGAAGACGCCGCGCAGGATCATCGCCACGCACCACCCGGAGATCCTGTCCGGGGCGGGCGAAGGCTGGGAATCCGCCGTACTGGATACGCCGGAGGACTGGCGTGAATTCCTCGCCCGGCTGGGGCGGGAGAACGTGACCATGCTGCTGATCGAAGGCGGCGGCGAGCTGGCGGCGTCGGCGATCCGCGCCCGCGCCGTCGATAAAATAGAAGTTCATGTGGCTCCGAAACTGCTCGGCGGACGCGGCAGCCGTCCCGTGCTGGGCGGCCCCGACCCGGCCTCGCTGTCGGAGGCGGTCCGGCTGGACCGTCTGCGCGTATCGGAGCTTGGTTGCGACCTGCGGATCGAAGCGTATCCGCTGTACCCTGAATCCTGAGGAGATGATTTGATGTTTACCGGACTGATCGAAAAGACCGGAGTCCTGACCGGACGCGAAAACGGCGCGAAGGCCGGACGATTGAACGTGAAGCCCGATACCCCGTGGACGGACCTGGAGGCGGGCGAGAGCATCGCCGTGAACGGGGCATGTCTCACGTTCGAGAAGGAGTCGGGCGGGAACCTGACGTTTTTCGTGATGAAGGAGACGCTGGACCGGACGAACCTGGGGCAGCTGAGAATCGGTGCGCGTGTGAATCTGGAGCGGGCGCTGAGCTTCGGCAGCCGCCTCGGCGGACACCTGGTCAGCGGCCACGTCGACGCCGCCGTGAAGGTGGTTTCGTTCGGGAAGACCGGCGACGACTACGAACTCCGCATGGAGATGCCTTCCGACCTGCGGATTTTCTTCGTGCCCAAGGGAAGCGTGTGCGTGAACGGCGTTTCCCTCACGCTTACGGACGTGAACGACGGGTCGTTCGCTGTGCGGCTGATCCCGACGACCCGGCGCGAGACCAACCTCGACGAGCTGAAGCCGGGCGACCTCGTGAACATCGAAACCGACCTGATCGGCAAGTACGTCTGCGAACAGCTCCGGCACATGGACGGCGGCGCGCAAGGCGGGAAGGGCCTCTCCATGAGCGACCTGACGGAGGCCGGATTCTGATGGAAACGGAAAAGGTCGACTACAAGGCGTTTCAGTTCGGTCTGGCGCTCGGCCATGCCGCCATGGACCCGGCTTCCGTGCCGGACTTCCTCACGCCCGGCGCGTTCGACGCCGTCGAGATCCCGACGGAATGCTTCCTGCGCCGTGACGCGGAGTTTCAGCGGCGTCTGGCGTCCTGCAAGTTCAAAACCGTGCGTGCCGGCCACCTGATGGCGCCCGACCTTACCCGGGAGATACCGTTCCTGGCGGAGAACTACCGCCGCGACTTCGTGGAACAGGCTGCGATCATGGCCCGCACGCTCGCCGCCGCGGGCGCGTCCGGGGCGTTCCTCGGCCTCGATATGGGGCGGATCCTGGGCGACGAAACGGCGGAGGCCGCCGCGCTGGAGATCGTCCGCAGACTGGTCCCCGTCCTGTACCGGGAGAATTTCGAACTGCTGATTCCGTTCCGGATCCCGTTCAAAAGCGAACGCGAACTCGTGTCGCCGCCGCTGATGGGGCGGTTCATGCGCGGGACATTGAGCCCGTTGGTGAAACTGAGCCTGGAAATCCATCCGTTCGAGGTGAAGCCGGAGGAGGACAAGTCCGGGTTGCTCGGCCTGCTCGGATGCGAGGCGCACCAGGCTGTGCTGGTCTACGACGCCGACAGCGGCCTCCACATCGTGCCGGGGCAGCTCAGACCGTGGGCGGAGTTGCTGGAACGCCGCCTGTTCCGTGGGCCGTATCTGCTGTGTCCGCGTTCGGTCCGCAACCGCATGGCGATCCCGGAGGCCGATTTGTTCACAAAAATGGTTTCCGACTTGCGAAATGAATGAAACCGTGATATAGTATAAGATGTCTTTTTTTGGAGATACTGTTCTTTTTTGGAGATCGAAATCATGCCCAGAACATTGAAACTCGGTGTCAATATCGACCACGTCGCCACGGTCCGCCAGGCCCGCCTCGCATCCCAGCCGTCCCCGCTCGAAGCCGCGCAGATCTGCATGGCCGCCGGAGCGGACGGCATCACCGCCCATCTCCGCGAAGACCGCCGCCACATCCAGGACGCGGACGTGATCGCGCTTTCGCAGGCGGGGCTCCGCCTCAACATGGAAATGGCGCTGACCGAAGAGATGGTCCGCATCGCGAGCACGCTGGTGCGTCCGCAAAGCTGCTGTCTGGTGCCGGAGAAGCGGCAGGAGCTCACGACCGAGGGCGGCCTCGACGCCGTCGCGAGCCTCGACAAGCTCATGCGCTGGGTGCCCGTGCTGAAAAACGCCGGGATCGCCGTCAGCCTCTTCATCGCGCCGGATTTCGCGCAGATCGACTGCGCGAAACAGTGCGGTGCGGAATTCGTCGAGCTCCACACCGGTTCGTTCGCCAACGCCGTTTCCGCGTCCGAACAGGCCGCCGAGCTGGACCGCCTTGCGAAGGGCGCGGAATACGCGCATTCGCTCGGCATCGGGGTGAACGCCGGACACGGCATCGACTACGAGAACATCAAGCCTCTGCTCGCCGCCGTGCCGCATCTGCATGAGCTCAACATCGGGCACAGCATCATCGCGCGCGCCATCATGAAGGGCGTCGGCGCAGCCGTCACGGACATGCTCGAACTCATGGAAAACTACCCGGGCGAATAAGCCCCCGTTCAGACTTTTACCCCAGCAGAAAGGATTTCAGAAAATGGCCTCCGAGATCATCGAAACCTTCCATCAGATCCTCGCACAGTGCGTGGAACACGGCGCGTCGGACGTCCTGCTCAAGGAGGATGCCCCGGCCAACCTCCGCATCGCGGGCGCTCTCTACCCCGTCGACTTCGTCACGACCCACGAATTCCTCGATACGCTCCTGCACGGCATCATGGACGAACGTATGCTGAAGGAATACGAGCAGAACGGCGACGCGGACTTCTCCTACTGCGTGGAAGAACTCGGACGTTTCCGTATCAACGCGCACCGTCAGCGCGGCATGCACGGCGTCACGCTGCGCTACGTGAAGAGCAAGATCAGCTCCATGGAGGAGCTTTCGCTTCCGCCCGTGCTCCGCACCATCGCGGAGACCCCGCGCGGCATCATCCTGGTCTGCGGCACCACCGGCAGCGGCAAATCGACCACGCTGGCGGCCATGATCCAGCACATCAACGAGCATTTCACGAAGCACATCATCACGATCGAGGACCCGATCGAATACGAATTCCGCGACGGCAAGTCGTTCGTGGAGCAGCGCGAGGTCGGGCTGGACTGCCCGTCGTTCTACAGCGCCCTCACGCACGCCATGCGCCAGGCCCCGGACGTGATCATGGTCGGTGAAATGCGCGACAAGGAAAGCTTCGAGGCCGCGCTTCAGGCCGCCGACACCGGCCACATGGTTATCAGCACCGTCCACGCCGCCGACGCCTCCCAGGTCGTCGGGCGTATCCTCGACCTCTACCCGATCCAGGAACAGGACACCATCCTCGAGGCGCTCTCCGCCAACCTGAAGGCCACCATCGCGCAGCGTCTGCTCCCGAAGGCCCTCGGCAAGGGCGTCGTCCCGGTCGTCGAGGTCATGATCTGCGACCCGGTCGTCCAGCGCTATATCTCCAAGAAGGAGTTCGAGAAGCTGCCCGAGGCGATGGAAAGCGCCCGCGAAGCCGGCATGCAGACGTTCAATATGGCGATCCTCGACCGCATCAACAACGGCGAGATCACCGAGGAAGTCGGCCTTGCCGCGTCCAGTTCGCCCACCGCCCTGAAGATGAACCTCAAGGGCATCTTCCTGAACAGCTCGAAATAACACCGTTTCTGAAGCGTCCGGGCCGCCGGTTCCCCTCATGAATGACGGGCGGCCCGCCCCGGAGTGATTTCTATGAAAATGAAAACGGTCTGCGCCGTCGCCGCAGCCATCCTGTGCTGTATTCTCGCGGTGAAAGGCGCCACCATGGACTTGACCCTTTCCCTTCAGGCTTTCGTGCAGGGCATCGTGGAGGGCGTAACCGAATTCCTCCCGGTCAGCAGCACGGGCCATATGATCATCGTGGACAGTTTCTTCCCGATGAAGGACGAAGCGTTCGCCAAACTGTTCGAGGTCGTGATCCAGCTCGGCGCGATCCTGTCCGTGCTGGTGTATTTCTACAAGACGATCTTCCCGCAGAAATGGAACGTCGATGGATTCAAGGCGATGATCCCGCTGTGGTCGCGCGTGGTGGTCGGCGTAATCCCGGCCGCCGTGATCGGGTTCCTGCTCGACGATTTCATCGAGGCGCACCTCTTCAATATCGAGGTGGTGTCCGTGGCGCTTGTCGTGTGGGGCGTGGCGCTCGTGTTCAGCGGGATACTTGAGAAGCGCGAATCAAGCACGACGGAGATCGTGAAGATGAGTTTCGGAAAGGCGCTCGCGGTCGGTTTCTTCCAGTGCCTCGCCATGGTCCCCGGAACATCGCGTTCCGCTGTGACGATCCTCGGCGCGATGTGCCTCGGCTGTTCCCGCGCGTGCGCCGCCGAATTCTCGTTCTTCCTGGCGATCCCGACGATGTTCGGCGCTTCGCTCCTGAAGCTCGTGAAGGGCGGGGCGCACCTGACCAGTCCTCAGTGGGTCGCGCTCTCGATCGGATTCGTGACCGCGTTCTTCGTGGCGTGGGGCGTGATCGCGTGGTTCATGGACTATGTGAAGAAGCACGACTTCAAGCTCTTCGGCTGGTACCGGATCGCCCTCGGCGCCATCCTGCTGATCCTGTTCTTCTGCGGCGTCGTGAATGTCTGAGCGGCACATGGCCCGGCAGTTCCCCGCGGACGGCGGGCCTTCCTTTTCCTTTTTTTCCACGTTGTCCCCTCATTCCTCCGTTCCTCATTCCAAAAAAAATCCCGCACGGGCTGCTGCCGTGCAGGACAGATTGGTTTGCCTGAGATCAGGCGGGTTCCGGTTCAGCGGTAACGGTACCGGACGATTGTCCTCCGCGGGACGACGACCTCATAAGACGGACGCGTGGTTGTGGTCGTTGTCGTGGTCGAGACAGTGGTCGTCCTGGTCCGGGTGACCGTCGTCGTCTGAACGGGCGCGGGGGCCACCACCACAGGGGCGGGAGCCACCACCACGGGCGCGGGCGCCGTGTAAATCGGGGCGGGCGTCCTGTAAACGGTGGTCGAACCGCACAGAATGGCATCGGCGGCTTCCGCCGTGCCCACTACGACTCCTTCCGCAACCGCGAGCGGCAGCAGAAGCAGTGCCTCGGCCGTGTCCACGAGTCCGGAGAGAAGTCCGGGTCTCTGCACTACAACGGTGGTCTGCGCGTGAACGGAAGCGGAGGTCATCAGGGCGCAGGCGGTCAGGATTGCGAGGATCAATTTCTTCATCGGGGGTCTCCTTTCTATTTCGGGCTGTTTTCCTGCAAGGAATCTGAAACAAACGACCGAATTGTTCAGCTTTCCGAATAATACTATAGCATGATTCTTCAGGATGTCAAGGATGAAATAAAAGTTTTTTTGAGATTTTTTTGACGGGGCGAAGCATCGAGGCGAAACCGTGCCGCGCGGGCATTCCATGCCGGGAAAAATCGAAGGAAAATGGATCGGATGTGAGCGGGAGCGCAGTCTTTTTTCAATGTTTTTTCTAAACGGACTTGAAAAGAACAATTCAGCGGTGTAAATTTTTAGATACATCGTATTGAACACGACTTTCCCGTGTGTCGGGGGCGGATATGGAACTGCCGACCCGGCGCGCGGAAATGAATCTGCCATACAAGGAGGAACCTATGAACCTGCCTCTGAAACGTTTCGCGGCGATCCTTTTGACCGTGTGCCTGCTCGGCATCGCGGCGGGATCCGTCTATGCCGGCGGCGGCCGCCGTCCGGGCCCGCAGCCGCAACCTCAGCCGCCGCAGCCGCAACCTCAGCACCAGCCGCAACCTCAGCCCAAACCGCAACCTGCCCAGCAGAATACGTCGAAAACGCCCTCCGTCATCGGTTCGATAAGTTCGGGCAGCTCGATCGGTTCGATGAGTTCGGGCAGTTCGATCGGTTCGATGAGTTCGGGCAGCTCGATCGGTTCGATGAGTTCGGGCAGCATGATCGGCACGCTGGCGCCGTCCAATCCGAAACCTCAAGCCCAGCCCAAACCTCAGCCCAAACCGAAAAAAACGGAAACGGATCAGAAGCGTCCGCAGAACAATCCGCCGTCTGACCAGGGGCGTCCGCAGAATGCCCCGCAGCCTGACCATGCGCGTCCGCAGAATGATCCGCCGCCGCAGAGCCGTCCGGCGGAACAGCCGAAGCCCGCCGAACCGGGACCGGAGCCGCAGGTCGTTCAGGAAACGTCCCGGAAGCCGGCGCCGGAGCAGCCGAATCAGGCGCAGGCCCAGGCGCAGGTGCAGGTGCAGGAACCGATCATCATCACTCCGCAGTCCGCAAGCAACGGCAGCTCCCGCAGGCGCAGCACCTACCGCGACACGCCCGGCTACTCGGGCGGCGACGGCAGCGGTCCGCTGATCTACAATCCGTAACTTGGATTCAAACAAATAAATCGCCAGTTCCGGCGGCGGCTCTTCAATCCTGAGTTCCGCCGCCGTTTTTCTGTCTGTTTTCGGAAAAGAACCGCCAGATTTGCGGGTATTTCCGCATGGCGCGTTCGAGCTGGGACGCGCTCACGCCGCAAAGCGTGGCGGTCTGCGCGAGGTCGAATCCGGACGCCGCCAGGCGGTCGGACAATCCGGCCGTCCACAGGATGAGGCGGGTATGGTTTCCGGGCGAAGGGGAGGGGAGCAGCGTATAATCCGTGCCGGACGGGTCGGCATGGACGCGCAGCGCGATCTCATACCGGAGTTTCCTCAGGGCGATGTGACGGTTGCGGGACTGGCTGCGCTCCTCGTTCGCGGCGACGGCGATCCCGGTCGGGCGGTGACGCAGACGGACGGCGGACGAAGTCTTGTTGATCTTCTGGCCGCCGTTGCCGGTTCCTTTCTGCATGATGAATTCGCAGTCGCGCAGGAGGACGGCATCCTCCGCGGTCAGCATGGCGTTGCGTTCGGATGCTGTCATGGGGCGGCCCAGTGTCGGTCGGATCGGATGGGGAACGGGGGCGGAAACCGCCTCACTGGCGGCGTTTCTTCGAGATGCGGATGACCGGATCGCCGTTCAGCTCCTTCGATACGACGATTTCGAATCCGAGGTCGTCCGGCCCGGAGACGACGAGGCAGTAGTCGGAACCGTTTTTGACGATGGCCTCGGAGATCAGCGAACGGAACACGCGGTCCGCATAGAGGGAGTTCTGCGGGCAGTACATGCCGGTCCCGGTCAGCCCTTTTTTCGTGAGCGCGAGGATCAGCGACTGGGTGGCGGAGCTGACGAGCTGGTCGTTCGTGAGCACGACCGCAGGTGCGGGATCTTCGGGCGGCAGATCGACCGCGGGCGTGTCCGGAGGCGGATTGTCCTTGTTGTTGTAGTCGAACCAGAAATCGGCGCAGGCGGTGAGGAAAAAGATTGCGAGAAGCACGAGCAAAAGGGAAACGATGTGCGGAGTTTTCATGCGCGGGACTCCTTCTGGACGTTTAAAATGAATGGAGCGGGCGAAGGGAGTCGGACCCTCGACAATCACGTTGGCAACGTGACGCTCTACCACTGAGCTACGCCCGCATCATAAACCGCCAGCCGCTCCGAAAAAGAATGGAGCGGGCGAAGGGAGTCGGACCCTCGACAATCACGTTGGCAACGTGACGCTCTACCACTGAGCTACGCCCGCATCTGGCATGTTATTTAATCTAGCACTCATTTCCGAAAAAGCAAGCTCGAAACGCACATTTTTTTCAAAAAAGTTTGTTTCTGGTTGGTTCAAGGCGGAAATCAGCATTTTCCAAAGACCTGTGCCCGAGCGCAGCCGGGCACTGCTTCAGCACACTCCGTGTGTGCGCGAGCGGAGCCGCGCACTGCTTCAGCACACTCCGTGTGTGGCAACCCTGTCAGGACTCGAACCTGAACTAAGTGGACCAAAACCACTTGTGCTGCCATTACACCACAGGGTTACGAAAAACAGCCTTTTTACTTTAGCACGGTTTTCGGAAAATTCCAGTTGAAAGCACGAAAAAGACTGTTTTTTGGGATTATGACAGCGTGGCAATATTCGCCCAGGTGGTGAGCTGTTTGTCGTTGATCTGCCAGTAGCCGGTCAGGCCGGTATCGGTATTGCTCCAGGCGATGTCGTCGGTGCCGTCGGCATTGAAGTCGGCGACGCCCGCGATCTGCCATTCGGATGTGACCGCACTGAGGATCGACCACGAGCTCAGATAGCCGTCCGTGACGCCCCAGATGCCCACCACGCCCACGTCGTTGATCATGGCGATGTCGTGCGAGCCGTTGCCGTCGAAGTCGCCCGAGCACAGGAATTTCCATTCATCGGGATTGGCCACGCTGACCATGCGCCAGTCGACCGGATCCTCGACGATCCACGTGCAGTAGGCATTGTAGGTGAGGCCGCCGTCGCCGACGAAACTGTTCTTCCACAGCATGTCGCACTTGCCGTCGCCGTTGAAGTCGCCGGTTGACACCATCGTCCACTCGGGCGAATACCCGTTGATCAGCGTCCATTCGGTGCCGCCCTTCCAGTAGCCGAGGAGGCCGACGGTCTCGGATGCGGCCGTCGGATTCGCGATCAGCACGTCGTCGGGGCCGACGCCGTCGAAATTGCCGGTGCCGAGGATGTCCCAGCCGGGGCTCAGGAAGTTCAGCACCTGCGGGGCGAAAACGTCTTCATTGACGACGTTGGTGATGCTCATTTCGCCGACCACGTAGCCTTCGGTATTCACGCGAAGGAAGTCGTCGAGGCCGTCTGCGTTGAAGTCGCCCGTGCCTGCAATGCTCCAGCCCGCGTCGAGCGTAAGCCCGAACCCCCACGGTTCGCCGTTCCGGTAGATCGTGACCGTGCTGCCGGACTGCACCGCGAGCGTGTCGAAGAGGTCGCCGTCGAAGTCGCCTGTGTAGAACTGTGCGTTCAACATGACATTCTCAAGAACCTCGATCGTCTGCGAGGAGAAAAGGACTTTTTCGCTGTCCGGGGAATCCACTCTGACCGTTATGGCGTTCTCCCCCAGCGACAACCCCGTGGAATCGACCGTCAGGGCAAAAACGCGTGTCTCTCCTGGATAGAGGAAATCGAGCACTTGCGACGACAGGAGCGTGTCTCCGGCGTAAACGTACGCCATGGACTCGGATGATTTCACGTTCCCGGAATTGGACATACTGACATTGACAATGACATCCTTCCCCTGTTTCACGGCATCCTGTTCGAACGACAGTTCGGATACCGCCAGATCAGAACACACTTCCGGCGTAATATAACACAAAATGTTTATAAGACCACCATAATTACACTTATCCCCCACTACCAATTCATCCATACTGTACCATCCATTGAGCAAGCCGCCCCAACCGTAATTTGCATGGAATGTATCGGTCGTACTGTCGTATCCATCTATGACAATGGCATGAGCACCGCTTAATGCCACAGCAGCTACAGGTCGTCCGGCCAGGATTTCCCTGATCAGGACCTCCCAGACCATATTTTTGAGCGAATAATCGGCAATGCCGTCTTCTCTCACATAAAAATCATAAGTGATGTTTTCCATGAGGGATTGATGATAGGAATTATCCTGAAGACCCGAACGCGTGAACGTCCTGTTTCCCAATCCTCCCATACCTGTTCCGTCTGAAGTATAGATAGCCCCCATCCCGGCTGCAAAGCAGAGTGCGGCAATGGATTCTTCGTCTCCCAGTTTGAAATTTTTCAGCAGCTCGTTCGTTTCCGCAAAAGACAAGTAGCCATATTTCTCGACGTTCCCGGGATCGGCATCTATCAGGCCCAATCCCCGGGTGAATCTGTTCTCCGAATCGTCCATGGCAAGGGTGAAATCCAGCATTCCGTTCTCGATCCAGTAGTAAATGATCTGGGAAGCTTCTGTCGCGACACAACCGGTAACACAACGAATTTCTGTTACCGGATCGATGGGACAATACTTGTTGTACGGGTCAACCTGATGCCACTCCGTGGAAAGCAGATAAGAATTGATCGCGTAATTCCGTAATTGCAACTCGCCCATCGGCGAACAGGTACAGCCCAGGATATGATCCAGCGCGGTCTCCGCAACGGATATCGTCTGGGCGAGGGAATAGGTGCTGTCCAGAAGGATGAATGCGTTGTCGTTTTTGATCCGGTTGCAGGCATCGAGTGTTTCCGAAATGCCGAAATATCTGCCATAGTCCGCGAAATCGTCGCTTTTCCCGAAATACAGGGTCGAATACTCGGTATTCTCCGGCCGCGTCAGGGTGAATGCCACGCCGTCCGCCGCGTATCTGTCCGCCAATTCGGACAGGATAGCCTGCTTCTGCGTATCGGAGAACCCTGGATCCGCGACCGTGACGGCAAACGATAAATCCAAATCCTGATTGTCGTAGAAGGTGTTTTCCCCGTCGAAATCCAGGTAAACATAGACCGGATCATGCACGTTCTTTTCGATGTTCGTGACGGATCGGCTGACGACTTCGGATTCGTTGCCGGAAGCGTCGACCGCCTTGAAATAGACGGTCGCGTTTTCGGTCAAGGTCACTCCACTGGTATAGTCAAGCCATGCGCCATCCTCCCCGATCCGGTACAGCCTGGATTTCAGCGCCACATCGTCCGCGAAATCAGCGGTCACGGTGACGGCCCGCAAAGTCGGGTCGCTGTGGCTTTGCCGCACGCTGAAAACTGCCGGGGCGATTGTGTCCGGTCCCGGTTCACGGATCGAAAGGAAGAGCGAAGCGTCGTCCAGGCTCAGGGTATAGGACAGATTGTTGATGAAGACCGTCTGCCCGACCGACAACGTGCTGAGCTTCGTGCCGGAGACACTCGTCACCGAAATCGTCTTGTCGAACTCATGGACATTCCGGGCCAGCTGATAAATGCCGACAGGCTGATCCTCCCTGACCGTGAGAGTATAGGAAGCATCGCCGGCAATCCTTGAAAAACCGTTCACGAGCGCTTCTCCCCCGAGGGAAGCCGGTGTCAGGTCGAAGTCAAAAACGGCATCCTGATCCAGAAAAAGATCGGCCCCTCTTTCGATTGTGATCTGTCCGGACAGTATGCCATTGACCAGAACAACGCCGCCGCTGGAAACGACAAGGCCGTCGGCGGTACCGCCGGAGAGCACATGGAAGAAGCCGTCGTTATTGACTATGGTTTTGCCAGCCGTTCCGCCGGAAGAGATGCAGACGCTGCCGCCGGAGTTGACGGTAGTGATGTTCGCCGTACCGCCGGAGAATATATCCACTTTTCCGAGGGAATTGACGACCGCGTGATCAATCGAACCGCCGTAGACAGTAATCTCTCCAAGGCAAGATATCACATTATCCTTGAAATTGGTAAGATTGCCGGTGAGAGTGGTGCTGCTGACCGCGCCGCCGGAGTAAACAAAGAGATGGCCTCCGTTGATCGCAGCGCTGTTTGCCGTCGTGCCGGAGTGGATGGTGGCGCTGCCCCGGGAAAGGTGGTACCATGAATCTTTCTCGATAATAGGGCCTCCCTCGAGAATCATGCCGGAGAACGTATTCGGGGTAAATGAAATCAGAGCATCGTCATAAGCAGAAACATATCCGCCATTTTCCCTGATTGCCGTTGCTCTTCCGTCGGAGGAAACGTAGAATATGCCGCCGGTCTTGACCGTTGTGTCGTAAGCCGTTCCGCCCGAGGAAACGACCATGCCGAGACCGGTGTAGCCGTTGAGACCGTCGATCGTGGTCCCGATTGCCGTTCCGCCGGAAGAAACGACAATCCCGTAGGTATAATTGAAACCCCTGACCGTAGTGCTGATCGCCGTTCCTCCTGAAGAAATGACAAAACCGAACGAGTCGGAAAGGCCGCCGAGGCCGTTGATCGTGGCGCTGATCACCGTGCCGCCGGAAATGAATGCTCCGGCATTCGTGAGAGAAATCTCATTCGCCGTGCCGCCGGAAGAGACTGTGAGCCAGCCTCCATCGAATACCGTGCTGTCCGCCGTGCCGCCGTTGTCGATCCAAACCTTTCCGCCGGAGTTGACCGTGGTGTCGCAAGCCGTGCCGCCGGAGACGACATATAATTGACCAATGTAGTTGATCGTGATGCCGATTGCCTTGCCCCCGGAAGAAACCCCGAGAAACCCATCGGGATTGACGGTGGTATTGTTAACTGTCCCGCCGGAAACGAACAGGCAGCCTCCGTCCTCGATCGTCGTGTCGTCTGCCCGTGTGCTGGAATGGACCGTTGCTGTTGCGCTGGATAGAAGCAACCCTGATATCGTATGCGGAACGAAAACGGCAGCTGCGCCGTCTTCCAGCTCAAGATATCCTCCATTCTCGATGACGTTCGTTGCCGTGCCACCGGATTTGATAAAGGCGCTGCCTCCGTTGAGCGTGACATTGCTCGGGGTTGCGCCGGATCTGATCAGGAAATATCCGCCCATGACCGTAACGCTGTTCACGATAGCGCCGCTGTCAATCCCGAAAAAGCCATCTGAATTGACCGTGGTATTGATTGCTGTCCCATCGGAAGAGACATCCATATTCCCCCAGCTGTTAATCTCGGTATCGATTGCCGTGCCGCCGGAGTGGACAAGAAAAACACCCCAGTTGAGCGTTGTGCGATTCGCTGTCCCCCCGGAATAAACATACATACTTCCGTTGTCGAGGAGCGTGGTATCGTTTGCCGTGCCGTCGTAGAGACGCAGCCCGCCGCGGGATTTGACCGTGGTGCTGTTTGCCGTGCCGTCAATGTTGAGATAGCAAGCCTGGGAATTAACTGTGGTACGATTCACCGTCCCGCCAGGCTGAACGTTCAAAAAACCGCTATTGATGGTGGTGTCGTTTGCAATACCGCCGGAAGAAACGAACATGGAGTTGTTTTCGAGGAGGATGCCGCTGCTGATCTCGCCGCTGGAAACGATGATTCCGGACATGGTTCGGATGCCTTTCACGTTGAGCTGTTTTTTAGAAACCGTAGACAATTCGACCGTAATATATCATCTCAAACGAAGAATTTCAAGTCCCTATCTAAAAAGGAAAGGGAGTGAGCGCGGGAAGGCAAGCCTCCACGGCGGAAATGCCTTGCTTCACAACGGCACACGGGGGGGAGGAAATTACGGAACAAAATTCAGCGGAGGGACAGGACTTTCGCGGCGACGGTTTCGGCGATGGCTTCCGGCGTGAAGCCGCGTTCTTCGCGGATCTTCGCCGTGGAGCCGTGCGGGATGATCTCGTCGGCGTCCCAGCCCCAGGAGAGCAGGGCGGGGCAGCCGCCGCCCGCGGCGAGTTCGGCAACGATGGATGCCAGCCCGCCCTGTTTCACATGGTCCTCGATCGTGACGACAGGCTTGTCGAGATACTGTTTGAAAAGCGCGGCGTCGAACGGCTTCAGGAAGCGCACGTTCACGACGGCGGCGCGCAGATTATGCTTCTTTTCGAGGATGTCCGCGGCGGCCATTGCCGTGTAGATTTCGCGTCCGGCGCACCAGAACGAGAGGTCGGCGCCCTCGCGGACGACGGCGGCCTTGCCCCATTCGACCGGGGCGGGCGCGGGATCGCCGTCGGGGCGTCCGGAGTTGCCCTTCGGATAGCGGATGACGGCGGGGCAGGGGTGCTTCAGCGCGGATTCCATCATCATGGGGAGCTCATCCTCGTTCGCGGGCATCAGGATGGCCATGTTCGGGATGGCGCGCAGGAACGACACGTCGTAGATGCCGTGGTGCGTGGGGCCGTCCTCGACGAGCCCGGCGCGGTCGGCGCAGAGGATGACCGGGAGGTTCTGGAGTCCGACGTCGTGGAACAGGCAGTCGAGCGCGCGCTGGGAGAACGTGGCATAGATGGCGGCGACCGGATGGCAGCCATTGGCGGCGAGCCCGGCTGCAAACGCAATGGCGTGTTCCTCGGCGATCCCGACGTCGAAGAAACGGTCATGATATTTGCGGATGAAATCGTGGGGGATGCCGCATCCGAGGGCCATGGCGGCGGCGACGGTAACGAGCTTCGGGTCCCGTGCGGCGAGCTTTTCCAGCGACTGTCCGAAGACCGCGGAGAAGGTCGGTTTCGCGTCGGCGCTGCGGATGAGCTCGCCGGTTTCGGGGTTGAATTTGCCGATGCCGTGGAACAGCTCCGGGTCCTCGTTCGCGAATTTGCAGCCGCGTCCCTTCTCCGTGATCACGTGGACGATCATGGGCAGATCGTTGTCCTTCACGCGGCGGAGCGTGCGGATGAGCTCGACGAGGTTGTGTCCGTTCACGGGGCCGATGTAGCGGATGCCCATTTCTTCGAAGAACACGCCCGGCACGAGCAGGCTTTTCAGTGAGTTTTCGATCCCGCGGATGCCGCCGATCATGTTTTCGCCGTGGGGGAAGATGCGCAGGAAATACTTCATTGCGGTCTTCGTACGGTTGTAGAGCTTGGCCGTGATGATCCGGTTCAGGATGCGGGAAATCGCGCCGGTGCTGCGCGCGATGGACATCTTGTTGTCGTTCACGACCAGGATCAGGCCGCGGCAGGTCGACCGGAGGTTGTTCAGCGCCTCGAACGTGATGCCGTTGGTGAGCGCGCCGTCTCCGACGACCGCGATCACGCGGTTTTCCTTTTTCAGAAGATGGTCCGCGACCTCGAATCCCATGGCGGCTGAGAGCGCGGTGCCGGAGTGACCGGAGCCGAAGCAGTCGTAGGGGGATTCGTCCATTTTGGTGAATCCGCTGATGCCGCCCTTCTGGCGGAGCGTGTCGAACCTGTCCTCGCGTCCGGTCAGGAGTTTGTGCGTGTACGCCTGATGGCTGACGTCCCACAGGATCTTGTCCTCGGGGGCATGGAACACCATATGGAGCGCGATCGTGAGCTCGACCGTGCCGAGGTTCGGCGCCAGGTGCCCGCCATTCTTGGAAACAACGTCGATGATCCGTTCGCGGATTTCCCCGGGCAGGGCGGTGAGTTCCTTTCCCGTGAGTTTCCGGAGGTCTTCCGGGGAATGAATGTGAGGCAGAATCTTATCCATGACGAAGAGGGTGTTCCCAGTGTGGCGGAAAAAAACTGGAATCAATTAATTTACACCGGAAACATGTTCTTTTCAAGCGGAATTGGTGTTTGTCCCGAAGAAAAAGAACGCGCGGAAACGCCCTTCAGGAAAACGTTTCCGCGCAGGAATCCGCTGTTTTTGTATTCTGGTCAGTATTTTTCGAGGCCGCAGTATTTTGCGAAGGCTTCGGCCTCGTCCTTCGTGAGCATGATGACCGCGCCGTGCTTGGCTCCGGAGAAATTCGTGGTCTTCATGACGCCCTGGTTGAAGCGGCCTAGGTTGGTGAATTCGCGGAAGTCCGTGGTCTCGCTGAATGCCATTTCGTTCGGGAACGAGTAGTTGTCGAACATGAGGACATACTTGTCGGTTCCGATGCGGCGCCACACGTTCGGGGCCTCGACGGCTCCGCCGGTCTTCGCGCAGTTCTCGTCGTTGACGTATTTGTAGCCGTAGAGGAGATGGTCGGACTCGGCGTGCTTGATCCCGCTGTCGTAATCGAAGAGATGGTATTTGCCGTTCCCGTAGGAGAGGTCGCCGTCGATGTAGGAGTGGTCGCCGAGGTCCGGGTCGAACCCGAGGAGCTTCGGCACGGTGACGAGCTGCGTGAAATCCTTGTCCGTGTAGGAATAGTAGAGCTGTTTCACTTCGCCGCCCTGGAGCCCGAGCGTGAAGTAGACGAAAATCTTTCCCTCCTCCGGGTCGTATGCGGTCTCGGGCGCCCATGCCTGGCTGATGTCGCCGAGTTCGGGGAACGCGGCCGCGACGTCGAAGTGGGTGCTGGTCCAGTTGATGAGATCCTTCGACTTCATGAGGACAAGGCTGCGGTTGTTGCCCCAGCCGTATTTCTGGCCGTCGCGCTGCCACTGGGTGGAGCGAAGCCCCTGCCGCTGGGCGTGGATGTGGAGGTCGGTCGCGGCCATGTAGAATCCGTCGGGCCCGCGGAAGATATGCGGATCGCGGATGCCTTTCTGTTCGGCCAGGTCGATGCCGAGGAGCACGGGCTTGTTGCCGTTCACGTCGGTGAACGTGTAGCCGTCGCTGCTGAGCGCGAAGAAGATGTCGTGGGACTGCTCGCGGAAGGACACCATCAGGTAAGCCCCGAAATTGTCCTCCGTGACTTCCGGGAGACGGTCGTCGCCGTTTGAGGCGCCGCAGGCGCAGGAGGTCGCGGACACGGAGAGGAGCATGGCCGCGGATGCGATTGCGAGCGAGGCGAGGAAACGGCGGAGAAGACTGGCGGTTGATTTCATGTGCGTGGGTCCTTGTATGGAAAATGGTTCATTTGAGGCGGGAGCATGGGCCGCGGGGGGGGCGTCAGAGGCGGAAAATCCCGTACTGGACGATGCAGCGGAGCGCGGAGACGCCGTCCTTCCAGTTGATCTTCTTGCCTTCCTCATAGCTGCGCGGCGCGTAGGAGACGGGAACCTGCCAGGCGCGCGGGTGGAGCCGAGCGATCTTGAGCGTGAATTCAGGCTCGAACCCGAAACGTTTTTCGTTCAGTCTGATTTTTTGCAGGAGCTCGCGGCGGACCATCTTGTAGCAGCATTCCATGTCGGAGAGCGCGAGGTTGGAAAACATGTTGCAGAAGCGGGTGAGGAACTCGTTGATCTGCGAGTGCCAGTAGAGCATGACCTGCTGGGAGCCTGTGCGCAGGATGGACGTGCGCGCGCCGAACACGACGTCGGCCTTTCCGTCGAGGATGGGCTGGAGGAGGGAGGGGAGCTCCTCGGGGCTGTACTCGAAATCGGCGTCCTGGACCGTGACGACGTCACCTGTGGCCATGGCGAATCCGGTGTGGAGGGCGGCGCCTTTGCCGCCATTGGTTTCGTGGCGCTTGAGCTTGAATCCGCGCGCCTCCCACGCCTGGAGGCGTTCCCAGGTCTTGTCCGTGGAATGGTCGTCGACGGCAATGTATTCCAGCTCGACGCCATCCTGGAAACGAACGGCGCAGACCCGTTCGAGGATGGCGTCGATGTAGTGTTCCTCGTTGTAGACGGGGATCACGATGGAGAGTCTGATGGTGTCCGGCATGATGTCTTTCCGAAAGAGAACGGACGGTCCGGGAGTGCAGATTCCGGACGGTTCCGAATCTCGTGTTTTCTTAAAATCGTCTTAATAAGATATGCCGGAAATGATTTTTTTCAAGTCCCGGAGGACTTTTTTTCAAAATCCACTTGCATTTCGTCTGTATCAGGGTTAAATTTTTCGGGTACATTTTTCTAAATGATAAGCGGTCCGATTATTCGAAAGGATTCCCGGTATGAAATACCTCTTTCTTTCCGTCATTTTTCTTGGTCTTCTCTGTTCCTGCGCCCATAAGCTGGAACCGCAACCTCTTTATGTGAGCCGGTTCTACACGGAAAAGGACGCGCCGATGCCGAACGGATGGCGTCTGTACGAGGACGGTTTCTACTCGAAGCCGCTGTCGTTCGAGGCGACGCCGTACCGTGCCAAGGACGGAAGCGGCGACAAATACGATGAACGTGCCAACCTCTTCACGGTCAATGCCGGCAACCAGCCGACCATGTACTACTACTGCGGCTACTACGGGGTGGAGGACGATTCCATCATCGACGTCGTGGCGGACGCCGCCGGAAAAGGGGCGTTCTCGCTCGGCGTGGAGTTCTACGACGCCGACAAGAACCTCATCGGCGAGCGCCACCAGGGATTCAATCTTCTGCCGGTGAGCGGAAAAGACGAGTTCAAAAACTACCGGTTCCGCCTCTTTTTCCTGGCGAACGAGAACGGCAAGGCGCGGTACGTCCGCCTCATGTTCATCACCGACCGGGACTCCACGCTGACGCTGCGCAACATCTCGCTCGACATCACGCCGTACGAGATCAGCCAGGTGGACAGCACGTACATCAAGTTCAAGGAAAAAGAGGCGAAGCAGAAACGCCGGTAACGGCCCGCGCCGCGGTCCGCCCGGACTGAATCCCAGCCTCTCTTCAGGAGAATCCCATCATGCGCTGCCCCCGATGCGGCTGCCAGGAAGACCGTGTGATCGACTCCCGCGCCTCGAAAGACGGCGCGGCCGTACGCCGCCGCCGGGAATGCACGGCGTGCGGACACCGGTTCACCACGCACGAGGAGATCATCCAGGCGGAACTGAAGGTCGTGAAACGCGACAATTCGCGGGAGGATTTCGACCCGAACAAGATCCGCGCCGGGATCGAGAAGGCGTGCTGGAAACGCGACGTGAAACCGGAGACGATCGACATGATCGTGTCGCAGGTGACGAGCGGCCTGGAGGCGGATTATGAACGCGAGGTTCCGTCCAGCGAGGTCGGCAACCGCACGATGGAGGTGCTGCGCCAGGTCGACAAGGTCGCGTACGTGCGGTTCGCCTCCGTGTACCGCGATTTCAAGGATATCGACGAGTTCATCGACGAGATCCGCAGCATGGGCAGCAACCGCGGAAACAAAGCGCCGCGCGGCGGAAAGATCAGCTGAGAGGAAAGCACGTCCGCCATGCGTTTTTCGTTCCTTTCCTGGCTTCACGGCCGTTTTCTCCGTTTCGTCAACCCGTTCCAGAAGACGCTCGGCGAGCAGAACTACATCATCCTGCTGAGCGTGCTGGTCGGGCTGCTGTCCGGCGTGGCCGGGGCGCTGATGAAAGCCGTTGAGCACGGCGTCCGGTCCCTGGTGCGGCTGATTCCCGACGCCCCCTGGGCCGTCTGGGTCCTGCCCGCGACTCCAGCGCTCGGCGTGTTCTTCTGCATCTTCGTGACGCAGGTGATCATGCGCGGCAGGTACGAACGCGGACTTGCGGGCGTCATCATGAGCGTGAAGAACCGCACGGGCACGCTGCCGCTTCATAAAGTTTTCTCGCACATCGTCACCTGCGGCGTCAGCGTCGGAACCGGCGTTTCCGCCGGGATGGAGGCGCCCGTGGCGCAGACGGGCGCGGCGATCGGCAGCAACGTCGCCCGGAGCCTGCTGCTGAACCACGAGAACCGCATCCTGCTGCTGGCGTGCGGCGGCGCGGCTGGCATTTCGGCGATGTTCAACACGCCGGTCGCCGGGGCGTTCTTTGCCATGGAGATCCTGCTGCCGAAGACGTCGAGCGCGATCCCGGCGATCATCCCGCTGATCCTGTCGTCGGCGACCGCGCTGCTGGTGTCCCAGCAGATTTATCCGCCGCGGCCATACGATTTCGACCTCCTGCAATGGAATATGCGCGCGCTCCCGTACTACGTGATTCTCGGCGCGGCGGCGGGCCTCGTCTCCGTGTTCGTCATCAAGATGTACACGCGGATTTCGAAGCGGTTCGGCCGCGTGCGGAACCCGTGGGTGAAGGGGTTGATCGGAAGCGCGATCCTGTACCTGGCGATCCTGCTGTTTCCGGCGCTGCGCGGGGAGGGCTATCCCTTCATCAACCGTCTGCTGGACGAACCGGAGGCGCTGTACGGCGCAAGTCCGCTCGCGGCGGTCTTCTCGAATCCGTGGGTGTTCCTGCTGCTGACGTTCCTGCTGGTGTTCCTGAAGGCGATGACGTCGATTTCGAGCCTGGAGAGCGGCGCGGACGGCGGCATCTTCGCGCCGTCGATGTTCATCGGCGCATTTCTGGGGTACTCCATCTCGAAGTTCATCCACATGGCCGGTCTGGTCTGGGGCGGGTACGTCAGCGAAATGAATTTCCTCGCCATCGGGATGGGCGGCGTGCTGGCGGGCGTGATGCACGCGCCCCTGACCGGCATCTTCCTGATCGCCGAGCTGACGGGCGGCTACAAACTCTTCATCCCGCTGATGATCGTGTCCGCGCTCTCCACGTTCGTCTGCCGCAAACTCTGCACGCACAACGTCTACAAGACGATGATCCTGTTCCACGGCGGCGATCCGGACGGCACGCGCGACGGCGACGCGCTCACGCGTGCGATCCCGGACGACCTGATCGAAAAAGACTATCTGCCGCTGGCCGAGACCGACTCCATGCGGAGCGTGCTGAACTCGGTCATGAAGACGCATCAGAACGTGTTCCCGGTGCTCGACCGCGACGGACGCCTGGCGGGGATCGTCACGCTCGACGACATCCGGCACTACCTGCTGGAAACGTCGCTCTACGACGTCGCGCTGGTCTTCGACATCATGCGTCCGCCGGAAGCCGTGCTGAAGCCCGGCGACACGCTCGGCCGCGCGATCAACCTCTTCGAGAAGCATCACGAGACGGCAATCCCCGTGGTGCGCGGCTGCGCCTACATCGGATTCGTGACCAAGGACCGCGTGCTGGACCGCTACCGCTACCTGATCGAAAACCGGCCCGAACTGTTTTGATCCATGAACTGAGAATGAAAAGGACGCACCACCCATGATCGAGCTTTCCGCACAGGCGATCTTCCTTCAGGATTCGCACGGATGCGCCGCGCCGTTCGACCCGGACGACCTTGCCGCCCGGATCCGGTCCGTCCTGCCGGAGAAGGGCGCGGAATCCGACGCGCTCGCCCGCGACGCCGTCAGCGCCGTGGAATATGCCCTGCGCCACGCCGGGAAGCCGAAAAACGGGCCTCTGTATGTAAAGGCGTCCGCGGTTGACGCCATGATCGCGAACATCCTGCAATCGGTCGGTCTGGACGATGCCGCCGCGGCCTACGGGCGCACGAAGCGGATCGACGACGAATCGGACCGGTTCCAGGACGCCCGGATCGCGGCGCTGCTGCGCGAACGTCTTTCCCTGAGCGGGGAACGTCTCGCCGCGGTCGCGCGTAAAGTCTCCAACACGCTGCGGTCCATCGGCGCGGACGTCTCCTCGTCCGAGCTCGTTTTCGAGCTGGCGAAGCATTTCGCGGATTCGCTCGACGCGGTCGGCGCGGTACAGCTCTCTCTCCCCGAACCGGGCTGGAACGACAAAGGTTTCATCCTGCCGCCTGAGGAGTTCGCCTGCCGGGTCTCGGCGGAATCCTCGCGTCTGCTGGATCCTTCGTGCCGCGTAGTCAGGGTCCAGCCGGTCGACCTGCGCGTATTCCCCGCGCTCCGCATCGAGCTGCGGTTCTTCCCGCTTCTGCGCGGATCGGGCCTGGAAACGCCCGTCACGGAGCTGGCGTTCGCACCGCTCCTGGTGCCCGCCGCGGCCTGCGTGGACGAGCTGTGCATCGCGGCGGACGACGCCTGCGGACGGCATGGAGGAGGCGCGCTGACGCCGCTGAAGCTCCTGCTGCATTTCGCCGACGCCGAGGCATTCGCGTCCGAGGCGATGGGATGTGCCGGGCGCAAGGCGTCCGCCGAGGTCCTGAACGCCCTGGCCTCGTTCTTCACCGGCATGATCACGCGCCGCCCCGAAAAGATCACCGGCGGCTGATTCCGCCCGGATTGCGAGTCCGTCTCCATACCTGGCAGGCGTGCAAACAAAAACCTCATGGCTGCGAGGACGGCGGCCATGAGGCGTTTTCTTTATGCCGTTTCGTTCAGCGGGTCATTTGACCGGGATGCGGTAGACCATGAAGCTGAACGGATCCTGCTTGGCTTCGAAGATTCCTGTTCCGTTGATCTTCAGCGTGGATTCCTCGATCTTGACGAGCTCGGGATTCGTGAGGTCGTTCTTGTCCGCGAGGTCCGCGCCCTTGATGCCGGACACTGCGACTTCCGCGCCGTCTGCGGCGCCCGGGATGTTGATGGAGATCGGGACGGCGGTCTTGCCGAGGTTGATGAACTTCAGGATGACGCTGTTGCCGTCGGCGGATTCGTCGAGGACCGCGCCGCAGTAGCAGTCTGCGGGCAGCGCGCCGAGCCCGGAAAGGTCGAGCGTGTGCGTGCCTGCGTTGGTGCTGTAGAGTTTCTGCACCATGTAGTTCGGGGTCTTCACGACCGTGGTGTTGTCGAACCAGATCATGTCGTGCGCCCACTGCCATGCGTAGTAGTTGGAGAGGAGCGGGGCGTAGGAGGACATGCGGACGACGTCGGCGTTGCGCTCGACGCCGGTCAGGAATGCGGCTTCGCAGAGCGCGGCGCGGAGGGAGTTGGTCGGATTGTCGTGGCAGGCGTATTCGCCGGCGAAGACCTTCGGGCCGTTGCGGTCGTACTTGTCGTAGCGGTCGATGTGGCTGAGGAACCACGCGGGATCGCGGTAGTAGTGCTCGTCGACAAGGTCGGCCTTGAATTCGCGCATCTTCGGCCAGAGGTAGTCGAACTCTGTTCCGTCGGGGTTCGGGCCGGACCCGCCGATGATCTTCATGTCGGGATACTTCTCACGGATCGCCCTGATGAAGAGGGGGAGACGGTCGGTGTAGAGCCTGCCCCACTGTTCGTTGCCGACGCCGATGTACTTCATGTTGAACGGCTCGGGGTGTCCCATGTCGGCGCGGACCTTGCCCCAGGTGGACGTGACGGGGCCGTTCGCGAACTCGATGAGGTCAAGGCAGTCCTGGATGTATGGGCCGAGCTGGTCGACCGCGACCTGCGCGGTGAGGTCGGACGCGTCGTTCTGGAACTGGCACGCGAGCCCCATGTTCAGGACGGGCAGCGGTTCCGCGCCGACGTCCTCGCAGAACTGGAAGAACTCGAAGAAGCCGAGCCCGTAGCTCTGGAAGTAGTCCGGGGTCAGGTGGTCGACGAACGTGTTGTTCCAGCGGTTGCTGTTCAGCGGACGGTTGCCGACGGGTCCGACGGTGTTCTTCCACTGGTAGCATTCGTCAAGCGTGGTGCCCTCGACGATGCAGCCGCCGGGGAAGCGGAAGATTTTCGGTTTGAGGTCGGCAATGGCCTGCGCGAGGTCGTTGCGGAGGCCGTTCGCGCGGCCCTTCCAGGTGTCCTCCGGGAAGAGCGAGATGTGGTCCATGTCGACCGTGCCCTTGTGCCCGTTGAGGAGAATGCGGAACTTGCCGCGCGTCTGTGTGCTGACCGCCTTCACGTCGAGCTTGTATTCCTTCCAGTCGCGGCTGTTCACCGTGAACGGGGTGCGGGCTTCCATCGTGCCGTCCTCCCGCACGAAGGCGGCATCGAACCTCACCGGTTCGGTCGTGCCGGGGGCGAGGCGCGCCATCACGGAGAGGTGATAGGTCTTGTCCTTCTCGAACGCGAGGCCGCGGAAGCCGCCGTTGTCGAGCGCGGTCCACTGGTCGCGGTGGGATTCGGCTGTGATGCGCGCGAAGTGCGGATTGCGCGGGAACGGCACGTCGCCGTCATTTCCCTTCACGACCTCGACCTTGCCGTCGGTTTCCCAGCCGGAAAGACCGTTCGGGAACTCGAAGGAACGGTTCTTGATGAGCTCGGCATAGAGGCCGCCGTCCGCCGCGAAGTTGATGTCCTCGAAGAACACGCCGTACATGGTCGGGCTGATGTCGAACTTCGTTTTGGCAGGATCGAGCGTGCCGGTCATGGTTTTCGGGGAGGCCTGGTTTTGCGCATCCAGCGCGGCGGAACCGGAGAGGACGAGGGCCGCGGCCGCGATGCCGATGAGAGCCTTGTGTTTCATACGAACAATCCTTTCTGTTTGTGGAATGGAATGCGGAAATGGCGTCCCGCGGACGTGGCCGCGGGGGATAGGTTTTTGCACGATAATGTAGCAGTGTTTCCCGTAAAAATCCAGTGAAAAAAGGAAAAAGAATCCGGAAAATGCTTCAGCGTTTTCCGAGCTCCCGCCAGAATTCGTCGTACAGCTCCATGTAGCCGGTCGTGCGTCCCGCCGCATCGAAGAGATTCCCCCACGACGGGCTCGTGGCCTCCCAGATGAAGGTCCCGATTCCGAGGCCGTCCGGCACGCGGCGGACGATTTCATTGACCTCCTTGCGGTAGTCCTGGTACTCGACGACCACGATGGGCTTGCCGTAGCGTTTTGCGAGGTCGTTCAGGTTGGATTCCAGGTCTTCGAGCGTGCCATGGTGTTTGGGGTAGTAGGACTGCCCGATCACGTCGAACTTCACATCGCGCGCGATCAGCTTGTCCAGAAAGAAGACCGATTTCGCATTCTGCCCGCCGTATGCGAGGTGGACCATGACGGGGATCTCCGGATCGGCGGCGCGGACTCCCGCCGTGGCGCAGCGCAGCATCACGCAGAACGATTCATAGCTGCCGTCCGCGATCCTTCCCTGCGGCCAGACGAACCCGGCGTTCAGCTCGTTTCCGGTCTGCACCATGTCCGGGCGCACGCCTTCCTCGATGAACCTGCGGACGACGTCGCGCGTGTAGGTGTAGAGATGGCCTTCCAGCCCGGAGCCCGTATGCTGCGCCCAGGAGGCGGGTTTGGTCTGATGCGCCGGATCGGCCCATGTGTCGGAATAGTGGAAGTTCAGGAGGAGCTTCATCCCGGCGTTCTTCACGCGCTTCGCGAACGCGATCGTCTGCTCCAGTCCGCAATATCCGGCGGCGGAATAGCCGCCCCTGGCCTCCGGTTCGACGAAGAGGCGCAGGCGCACCCAGTTGAAATGATGGTCCTTCAGGATTTCCAGGACGTCCTTCCGCGTGCCGCCGTCGGAAAAGCGCAGTCCGCCGTCCTCCTGCTGCGGCACGAAGGAGATGTCCGCGCCGATGATCGGTTCGTCGAAGCGGAAGGAATACGTTCGCGGCCCGGCTGCGAGGGAAGGCTTGACCGGGGTCGCGTAGTCCTGCCTCATCTTCGCGTAGATGCCGAAAAGTTCGCGGTTCGGCTGGCCGTTCCGCTGGAAAAGCTCGCGCGTGGGCGCCCAGGACATGGTGCCGTATCCGAGTCCGTCCGGCACGGTGCGCACCACGTCGTTGATCTTGCGCGTGTTGGCGGCGGAGGATTCGTATTCGCAGATGCAGACTGGCCTGCCGTAGCGCTTTGCCAGGTCGAAGATGTTCGCCTGCATGTCGTTGTATGTCTCGTGCCATTTTTCGTAGTAGGAGAGGCCGACGATGTCGAACTCCGCGCCGCAGCGGATCATTTTATCGAGGAATTCGCGGCTGAGCGTGTTTTCCCCGCCGAGCGCCAGGTGGACCTGGAGCTTCGCCTCCGGCAGCACTTCGCGGACGGCTTTCTGCCCCGCTTTGTACAACCCCATGCAGGCCGCCCAGTTTTCTTCCGTGGCATTGTCCATGACGCGGCCTTCCGGCCAGACGAACCCGTGGTTGATCTCGTTGCCGACCTGCACGATTTCGGGCGCGGCTCCGGCTGCCTTGAATGCCTCGAGCGTTTCCTTCGTGTAGGCGTAGAGTCTGTCCTCGAGCTCCTTCCCGGTCAGGCCGTTCCACGCTGACGGCTTGTATTGCTTGTCCGGGTCCGCCCAGGTGTCGCTGTAGTGGAAATTCAGGGCGAACTTCATGCCGGCGGCCTTGATCCGTTTCGCGAAGGCGATGGTGGAGGCCGTCCCGCAGAACCCCTCGCGGGAATAGCCGCCCGGGGCTTCGGGATTCACGAAAAGACGCAGCCGGATCGTGTTGAACCCGTTGCGCGCCATGATGTTCAGCGGGTCGTCCTGTCTGCCGTTCAGGTCGTAGTAACGGCCGCCGTATGCTTCGTTCGCGGGTATCTCGGAGACGTCTGCGCCGATGCAGAAGGATGTTGAAGCCGCCGCGGTTTGTCCGGCGGGCATCGCTGCCCCTCCGGCGGGCGTTCCGGCTCCGGGCGGGAACCAGGCGGGGGTCTGCGCCGATGCGGAAAGCGCGGTCAGGCAGAAGAGAACGGTTGCGAGGATAGATTGTTTCATGGCGCGGAGTCCTCCATGTTTGGTTCCGTTCGGCAGAAGGGGGGGCGTTTCCAGTTACAATAGCATTCCTTTCCGCTTTTTTCAACCGGGTTTGCTGAAAAATGGCCGCGGTTCTTCACCGATCCGGCACGGAAGCGTTCCGTTTTTCCGGGGGGGGGAGAGTTCACGCTCGGGATCGCGGCCGGTCGTCGGGAACGCGCTTTTTCTTTTGTTTGCGAAAGAAACAGACTTGTTTTTTTCCGGCACGGTGATATATTGTAACAAAATCTCCAATGTTATGAGTTTCAACCAGTGGAGGCGGATCATGAAAGTCGGAGACAAATTCGTCCGGGAAATCTATACCGGAAACAGCGCGGAGATCACCGTTACGTCCGTGGACGAGCAGGGCTACCGCTACGAAATCGCGTTCCCCGACGGCCGGAAAGGCGCCGGATTCAAAAGCTGGACGGAGCGGGACACCGAGGGAAAGGCGGAAAACGCCGATGGATGACGCCCCCGTTATGAAACAGACAATACGAAAACGGCTTGCCGGGTTGTTCGGCTTGCTGCTGGTTTTTCTGGCGGCCGCCGTCTTCACCGCCTGCGGGAAAAGCGAAAGCGACAAGAACGTGATCAACGTCCCGCCCGTGCCGCCGGCATCGGTCGTGGACCTCGCGGATGCGTTTTCCTCCGAGGAGGAACAGATGCTGCTTCCCGTCATCGGGCAGTTCGAACGCTCCTCGTGCGGCGAGATTCGCATTCTGACGGTACACAACACGGACGGCCTCCCGCTGGAAGAGTTTTCGCTTGCCATCGCGAACAAATGGGAGATCGGGAAGGGCAAGGGCGGCGGCGTTCTGCTGCTTCTTGTCATGGATGAGCATCGCAACCGCATCGAAGTCTCCCTCGAATGGGAGGATGTCCTGACCGATGCGCGCTGTGCCGACGTGCTGAAATCCATCGTGCCGGAACTCCGCGATGGAAAGTACGCCGACGCATGTGCGAAAGCCGTCCGCGCCATGGAGGTCTTCTTCCCGAAATGACCGGGAACAGCACGTCGATTCATCCCCCAAAAAACAAATCGGAAAGGAAACAACGAAACATGGAAATCCAGCCCGTCGTCACACATCGTAAGGAGTTTACATTCATCGGCTTTTCCACCGTCATCCGGCATGAGGAAGGTTCCACAAAGTGCCCGGAATTCTGGAACGAACAGTATTCGAAGCGTTTCGGGCGTCTGCTGCGGACGATGAAGCCGGAAACGCCGGAGGAACACGCCGTGTTCGACAATAAGATCGGGCAGTACGCCGTCTGCCGCTGCCTGAAAAGCGAGGGACGGGACGAATTCGAATACATGATCTGCGGCGAATACATGGGCGGCGCCGTCCCGAACGGCATGAAACTCCTGACGATCCCCGAATCCGACTGGGCGGAATTCCGTTGCAAAGGCGCGCTGTCGAACACGCTTCAGGAACTTTACACCGCCGCCTACGGCGTCTGGCTGAAAGATCACCCGGAATATCAGGGACTCGGCATCGACATCGAGAGTTATTCCCCCGGAAACCCCGCCGACCCCGATTACGAATTCTCCCTCATCCTCCCGGTGAAAAAAGCGGCGGAAACCACAAAATGAGGAAAGATTCCTCCCCGTGTTTAAAACAAAAAAAGCGAACGGGGATAAAACTCATTCGCATGGGGAAAAAGCAATAGAGAGAAAGGCACCCCGAAGCACCTCCGATGCTTCGGGCGCTACGCGGGAGGGAACTTCGGAGGAGAATTCGTCGCGTATGCATAATACGATAGCATTTTCCGGAGAAAAGTCAAGAACAGAATCCGAAAACTCCGAAAAAAACGGGAGCGCGCCCAAGAAGCACAATGGGAGAGATTTCCGCAGGATTGACCAGCTTCAGGACTCTTTTTTGAGGCCGAGGCGGTTCATGCGGTAGTTCATCATGCGGGGGGAGAGGCCGAGCTTGCGGCCGGCGGCGGAGAGGTTGCCGTCGTTCTTGCGGATGGCGTCCTGGAGGATTTCGCGTTCGTAGTTGGCAAGCAGGACTTCGAGCGTGGAGGAGTCGTCGCCGAGCACGGCGGCGGACGATCCCGCGGAAGACGCGCCGACGGCCTGGAGCGAGGGCGGCAGGTTCTGCGCCTGGACGCAGTCGTCGGTGGCGGTCAGGACGGCGCGCTCCATGCAGTTTTCGAGCTCGCGGACGTTTCCGGGCCAGCTGTAGTTCATGAGCAGATGGATCGCGCCGGGTGAAAGCTTGCGGATCGCCTTGTTGTACTTCACGTTCAGGTTTTCGATGAAATACTCGGCGAGCAGGATGATGTCGCTCTTACGCTGGGCGAGCGGCGGCATCATGATGGGGAAGATGTTCAGGCGGTAGTACAGGTCCTCGCGGAAGAGTTTCTTTTCCATCAGCTCCTCGAGGTTGCGGCTGGTGGCGGCGAGGAAGCGCACGTTGGAATGCAGCTCTTCGTTGCTGCCGACGCGCGAGAAAGTGCGTTCCTGGAGGAAACGCAGGAGCTTGACCTGGGTCTGCATGGTCAGGTCGCCGATCTCGTCGAGGAAGAGCGTGCCGCCGTCGGCGGCTTCGGCGCGTCCGATGCGACGGCTGACCGCGCCCGTGAACGCGCCTTTTTCGTGGCCGAAGAGCTCGCTTTCGACGAGGTTTTCGGGGAGGGCGGCGCAGTTCAGCGTGATGAACGGCTTGTCCTTGCGGCCGGAGAGTTCGACGATGGCACGGGCGAGGAGTTCCTTGCCGGTTCCGCTGGCGCCGCGGATGAGGACCGTGGCGTCGGACGGTGCGACCTGTCGGAGCTGTTCGTAGACGAGCTGCATCTCGCGGCAGTTGCCGATCATCTTGCCGGGGGCCTTCTGGAGCATGCTGCGGAGCTTGCGGTTCTCTTCGAGAAGGGATTCGCGCTCGTCGTGGAGTTCCACGCAGGCGGCCGCGGCATCGGCGGTGATGTTCGCGATGATCTCCAGGAACGCGACGTCGCTGTCGAGGTCGGTTTCGGGGAGGACGGGGCGGTCGATGGAGAGCGTGCCGATCACGTGTTCATGGTGGATCAGCGGGACGCAGATGAAGGCGACCTGCTCGGAGTAATGGCGCGCGCCGGTGCGGTTGAGGAACCGGGCGTCGTTGCGGAGGTCGGGGATCACGTGGCTGTGTCCGGTCTCGGCGACGTGTCCGGTGATGCCTTCGCCGATGCGGTAATGTCCGAGCTTCTTCTCGGTTTCGGCCAGTCCGCAGGAGACCTCGATCTTCAGGGTGTCGCCGTAGAGAAGGGCGAACGTGCCCCGGATCATGCCCATGTCGCTTTCGAGGATGGAGAGGACGCTCTCGAGGAGCGCCTGCACATCGCGTTCACGGGTGATGACCGAGCTGACCTTCTGAATGACGAGGAGTTGCGGATTGGCGAGTTTATTCATGATAATATAATATACATGTTTGGTTGTGTTTTATCAAGGGGAAAACACCATCTCCTTTCATGTTTCGCGTCAAATC